>JBDUBI010000118.1:0-9270 GCA_040004225.1 Acidobacteriota bacterium | reverse complement strand
GAAGGGAAGGAGGAGCCTCCCGCTGCGGGAGCCGAAGCGAACGAAGGGACCAGCCGAGGCGGTCGAGCCCTCAGGCGAGCCGCCCGGCGGTGCGGTCGCCCGCAGGCGAACGCAGGTCCCGTAGTGAGCGGAGGCGACGGTCATATACCCTCTCGCCGTGAATCGATTCCTCATCGGCACCGCCGGCCACATCGATCACGGCAAGACCGCGCTCGTGAAGGCGTTGACCGGAATCGACGCCGATCGGCTGCCCGAGGAGAAGCGGCGCGGCATCACGATCGACCTCGGATTCGCGCACGCCGAGTGGGACGGCGTCCGCATCTCGTTCGTCGATGTGCCAGGCCATGAACGGTTCGTTCGGAACATGCTCGCGGGTGCGGGCGGAATCGACGCCGTGCTGCTGGTGGTTGCGGCCGACGAGTCCGTCATGCCGCAGACGCGCGAGCACTTCGACATCGTGCGGATGCTCGGGATCGGACGGGGAGTCATTGCCGTCACGAAGACCGATCGGGTGGACGAGGACCTCCTGGGCGTCACCGTCTCGGACGTGCGCGATCTCGCTCGCGGCTCGTTCCTGGAAGGCGCGGCGGTCGTCCCGGTCTCCGCACGGACCGGGGAAGGCCTCCCGGAGTTGAAGAAGGCCCTCGTCGCCCTCGCCGGGAACGAAAGCGCGTCTTCACGCGAGTCGTTTCTCGTGCGGCTGCCGATCGACCGCGCGTTCTCGATCGCGGGGTTTGGTCCGGTGGTGACGGGCAGCCTGGTCTCCGGGACGATTTCGACGGAGCAGAAGCTCGATCTTCTTCCTCTCGCGCAGGCCGTGCGGGTGAGGCGGATCGAAGTGCACGGGCGGGAGACGCCCGAGGCGCGCGCCGGCGAACGCGTCAGCGTGAATCTCGCGGGCATCGAGTTGCCCGCCTTACGCCGTGGACTCGTCCTGACGACGCCCGGCGCCTTCGCCACGACCAGCTTGCTGACCGCGCGCATCCACCTGCTCCCGGCGGCTCCCGAGCTCGCGAGCGGCGACCGGCTGTCGTTGCACCATTTTTCCGCCGAGATCCGCGCGGGCGTGCGGCTCCTGGAAGGCGAGACGCTGGCGCCGGGGGACAGTGGTGTCGCGCAACTGCGCCTCTCGGCGCCTCTGGCGGCCGCTCCCGGAGACCGGTTCGTCCTGCGCCGCCTGTCACCGGTGGAGACCGTTGGAGGCGGCGTCGTGCTCGACCCGCTGTGGCCGGGCGTCCGCCGGGCCCGCGAAGAAGGGCGTGCCCTTCTCGGCCGCCTCGAAAGGTCGGGTCTGTCCGAACGCATCGTGCTCTGGGTCGAGCAGTCGAAGGAGTCTGGAGTCTCCGAAGACGCTCTCGCGCGCCGCGCGGGCGTCGCGGCGGAATCCATCCGCTCGGCCGCAATTTCCGGCGTCGCCTCGGGAAAAATTCATCCGCTCCGAAAATCGCCGGACCGCTACATTTCGGAGGGCGCCCTCGCCCTTCTCGCGGACCGCGCGCTCGACGAGATGGCGCGCCTTCTGGCCGCCGGCGGAGCGGTCGGGGTGTCGCGGAGGACCCTGCTCGCCCGGATTCTCCCGGAATCGATCGATGCGCGCTGGGCCGAGGCGGTCGAGGCCGCGCTCGTGGCCCGCGGCGCCTACACCCTGGCGGGAGAGGAAGCGCGGCCGCCCGGCCGCGACGACCTCGGCGGTGCGGACCGCGAGCTCTCCGCGCGAATCGCGGAGACGTACCGGCGAAGAGGGCTCGATCCCCCGTCTCTGCCCGACGTCACGCGCGAGATCGGGCACAAGGCCAAAGTAGTCGAAGGCCTCGCCGGATACCTCGTCAAAAAAGGCACCCTGCTGCGTCTGCCGGGCGGCTGGCTCATTTCCCGGGATGCCGTGGATGACGTTGTCTTCCGGCTCCGAGGTTCGGGACGTCCCTCCCTCGACGTCGGCGAATTCAAGGAAATGTTCGGATTGACGAGGCGGCTGGCGATTCCGCTTCTCGAATATCTGGACGGAGCGAAGATCACCAGGCGAGTGGGCGACCGGCGGGAGATCCAGCCGGGCTGAGGCTCACCCTTCCGCGTCCGGCTCGTCGGTCTGCACGTCCGAAGCCCTCACGGCCGCCGCGGCGGACTCTTTTATCGCCGGACGCGGCCGGACCCAGGGATCGACCGCAGAGGCAGGCTGCTCCTTTACGGCGAGGCCCGCTTTCCACATCGCGCTTTCCTCGGCGTCCCTCGCTTCGATCTCGAAGGGAATCTGGCTGTACGCCGCGTCGTGGCGCAGGCCGCGGAACCGACCTCGCGCATAAGCGGCGAGATATCGGATCCCGAAAGAGAGAAACCCCTCTCGGGCGAACTGGCTCACGTGCTGGATCTCGTGAGCGATGAGTCGGGCTCCGGGTTCCGTGCGCGCCGCGATCGATCGCACCGCGGTCGGAGAAAGGAAGATGTCGCGGCCCACCGTGACGGCATCCGCCCCGAAGCAGCGCGTTACGAGCCGCGCCAGCCAATGCGTGTGCAGCCTCACCCTCCGCGCGTGCGGGGAAAGCGCGACGAAGGCGCGTGGGAGAAAGAACCTGGCGATGGCCGGGTGTTATCTGTCCGTTGACGAGGTCTCGGGCAGGCTCTTGCGGAGGTTGGCAATCTGCTTCACGTCGACGGAATAGCCGATCTGCCCCGCGATGACGAGCTCCGCCCACGAATCCACCGCCTGACCGTTCAAACGCGCGGGTCGGAACTGCCACGCTTCGATCTGACGTCGAAAGTCGGAGAGCAGAATCGGGTCCGACGCCTGGAGCGGGATGGCGCGGTCGGCGCGCCCGGCCGCCGTGATCCGAAGCCACATCCGCACCGAGAAGGGACCCTTGTAAGAATCGGCGTCCCATTTCGTCTTTTTCGGGACGGCGAGAGTCTCCAGTTCTTCGACGGGCACGGTCCCGTCGGAAAGAGGAAGAGCACCCGGCAGCGCCTCGTACCATGCTGTGTCCGGACGCCACTCGAGCGGAGCCGGAATGGGACTGGCCGGCGTGACCGCCGTCAGAGCGATCTGCTCGATCCTCGGCGCCTTCACCTCGACGCGAAGATCCACCCGCACGCTCGCCCACGTGTCCACGGGCTGGCCGCCCCGACGGCCTGGCTCGAACACCCAACGATCGAACGACTTCTTCGTGTCCGCGGCGAGGGAAGGAATCGGGTCGCGGGCACGCCGGGAAGTGCCCGGCTTGCCGGTGCGATCGACGCGGATGGAAGCGTAAAGCGGTTCTTCGACGACCTGGTCGACGAGAGAGGGCTTGGCCGGCAGAGCCGCGGGAGACTCCGCCGCGAGCCCAAACGGGTTTTCGGCGGGGAGAGTTTCGATCCGCACGGACGGAGGATCCGAGAGGCGCAGCGGGGCCAATCCCGAGGGCACCGGCGCCGAGGGCGAGGCCGGCGAAGTGGCGGCGGGAACGGAGGCCGCCGGGGCCGGAGTCGAAGTGGCCACCGGCGTCGCGGCGACGGCCGGCGCGTTGCGCGGGGGCGACGCGGTCTCCTGCGCGGAGGCCAGAGTCCGTGACAGAAGGAGGCCGGCCGCGAGCGCCAGACCGGAAAACGCCCGAAGGTTCATGGAGTTGCGAGAAGTATAGCCGGTCGGCTATTTTGCCGAGAGCCAGTCGTGTCCCCCTCCGATATCGACGGAGAGCCGGACGCGAAGGCTCGCCGCGCCTTCCATGACTTCGCGAAGCAGGGATGTCAGGGCCTCGACCTCGCCGTCCGGAGACTCGAGCACGAGCTCGTCGTGGACCTGGAGGACCAGACGGGAAGCGAGCCCCCGTTCTGCGAGAGCGCCGTCCAGCCGGACCATGGCGATCTTGATGATGTCGGCCGCTGCGCCCTGGAACGGGGCGTTGAGCGCCATCCGCTCGGCGTTCCCGCGGACATTCGGGTTGGACGCCGCGATGTCCGGGATCGGGCGAACCCTGCCGAAGATGGTGGTCACCTCGCGCGTCCGCCGTGCCTCTTCGAGAATCCCGTCGAGACAGGCGCGCACCTTCGGGAACTGCGCGAAGTACGAGTCGACGTAGCTCTTCGCCTCCGAGGTCGAGACGCCGAGCTCCTTACCGAGCGTGAAGGGCGCCATGCCGTACAGGAGGGCGAAGTTGATTCTTTTCGCCGCAAAACGCATTTCCTGGCTGACGAGGTCCGGCGATACGCCGAAGATCTTCGCCGCTGTCGCCCGGTGGATGTCCTGCCCCTCTTCGAACGCCCGGATGAGCGCGTCGTCCGCGGAGAGGTGAGCCAGGATCCGAAGCTCGATCTGCGAGTAGTCGGCGACGACGAGCTTTCCTCCGGGGGGCGCTACGAACGCCTTTCGGATTTCGCGGCCCGCCTGAGTGCGGATCGGGATGTTCTGCAGGTTGGGATCGGAAGATGAAAGCCGTCCCGTCGAAGCGACGGTCTGCCGGAAGGAGGAGTGCACGCGCCCCTCGGCGTCCGCAATCGCCGGCAACGCGTCGACGTAGGTTCCCTTGAGCTTGGAGATTTCCCGAAACTCCAGGACGAGCTTTGGAAGCGCAAATCCCCGTTCGGCCAGCTCGTTCAAGACCTCGACTCCCGTGGAGGACGTTTTGGTTTTGGCCGTTTTCTTGAGAACGGGGTAGCCGAGCTTTTCGAACAGGATCTGTCCGAGCTTGACCGGGGAGTTGACGTTGAACTCCTCGCCCGCCTCAGCCCAGATCTTCTGCTCGATCGCTCTCAGGTCCTTCTCCATCCGCGTCGAGATCTCCTGGAGGAAAGGGACGTCGACGGCGACTCCGGCGATCTCCATCCTCGCCAGGACCGGAGTCAGCGGGCGTTCGATCTCGCGATAAATCCGGTCCAAAGCGGGCCGGGCGGCCAGCTCCTCCCGCAGAGGCTCGGCGAGCGCGAACGCGGCGGCGGATCGTTCCGAGAGCCATCGGTCCGCGTTGGCGATCTCGTAGGAGGCGGGGAGAGCGCAGGAAGAGATTCCTGCTTCCTTGTCCGACAGGAGCCGCTGGCCCAGGCGCTGAAAGGCCATCGGCTCGAGCTCGGGGCTCGCCACACCGGACGAGAGAACGTACTGCGCCAGGCAGATGTCGAAGAGGTTTCCGACGACCCGGCGGCCCGCCCGCGCGAGGAGCGTGTCGAGCGGCTTGGCGTCCGCCATGGCGAAGGAGGCCCCCGGCCGGTCCGCGCCGCTCCAGAGATCCGCGACCCGTCCCGCGTCCGCCTCGACGATCTGCGCGGCGGTCCCGTCCGACAACGCGAGCAGCGCGTCGCCGCCGCGATGCAGGAGCGCGACGCCGGTCCATCCGCCCGAGAGCGCGAAGGTCTCGCCTCCCGACAGGCGCCGGGAAGAAACTTCCGGAGGCGCGGCGGATTCTCCCTGGATCTCCGCGGCTAAGGAATGAAACTCGAGCCGGACGAAGATTTCTTTCAGCCGGGGAAAGTCGGGCGGCGCGCAGCGCAGGTCTTCCGGGTCGAAGGGGATCGGCAGGTCGATCGGAATCTCGACGAGGCGCCGCGAGAGCAGCGCCGCCTCCCGGTTCTGCCGCAGACTCTCTCCCACCTTTCCCTTGATCTCCTCCGCCCGCTCCAGGAGCGCCGGCAGACTTCCATACTCGAGGATCCACTTCTTCGCGGTGACCTGGCCGACCCCGGGCACGCCGGGGATGTTGTCGACGCTGTCCCCCATCAGGGCGAGCACGTCGGCGACCTGGGACGGCCTGACCCCGAAGAACGTCTCGACGCCCGCCTCGTCTAAAAACGCTTCCTTGCCCGTGTGAAATACGCGGACACGGGGCCCGACGAGCTGCAGCATGTCCTTGTCCGCCGTGACGATGACGACGTCGTAGCCCGCCGCCGCCGCTTTGTTCGACAGCGTCCCGAGCACGTCGTCGGCCTCGTACCCGGGAAGTTCCAGGATCGGGATCCGGTACGCGTCCAGGAGGAGGCGGATGTCGTCTAATTGTGAAGCGAGATCGTCGACCATTGCCGGCCTGTTTGCCTTGTACTCGGCGTAGGCGTCGTGCCGGATCGTGCGCTCGGGACCGTCCCAGGCAATCGCGCAGAGGTCGGGCGTGTGCTCGCGGAGCATCTTCCGGAGCATCGTCACGAAGCCGTAGATCGCGTTGGTCGGCCGGCCGGCTGAGGTGGAAAGCCTCTGGATGGCGTGATACGCCCGATGGATATTCGACATCGCGTCAACCAGGTAGACGGTTTTCGGAGCCATCGCCGGGGGATTGTAGGTGAGCGCGCGGCGGGAGCTCAGGGGCGTCCCCGGCGCGAGGCATCGACATTCCAGACCCGAGGCGCGGAATCGAACAGAGGGCACCGCCTCCCGGTTCCGGTCACGCCGACGGCCACGAAAGGGCTCTTTGGCCGGATGTTTGCCTTTGTCAGGAAAGTGCCGCGGCGCGGGAAGGAGGAAGTCCCGCAGGCAACTCCTGCCCGGTCAGAGTCTTCGGACGCGGCGACCGGCTGGACCAAAAAAAACGCGCGATCCGTCTCCGGAATCGCGCGATCAACAGATGCACAATACCGAGCGCGCCGGGAGATGTCAAGAGAATTCCGTCAATCGCCGCGGTGAGCGAAAAGCCGCGCTGGCAGGGCCGAATGGGCGCTTCTCGCCGGCTGCGAGCGCCCCGACTCGATTCGGCGTTGCGGGAGGGGCGCGCCTGAAGAGAACAAAGGCACAAGTCCTGGAGCAGAGGACGCCGTCGAAAAGAAATCGTGCGATCCCTCGCCGGGAGCCGCGACGATCGAATGGAAGACCCTGGGCAGGCGATCCTGGCGTCAGGTGAGGAAATCCGAACCCGAATCCGCGGCCGAAGGGCAGTCAAGAGCCCTGAATTGGCGGCATTCCGGACTCCCGGGGATTCCCTGACGCCTCGCAGCCGGCGAGCCGCGCCCCCGAACAGGATTCGAGAGAGGAACTTGGAGGGGGAAGGCGCCGAAAATACAAATCGCGCGACCCGTTGCCGGAGTCGCGCGATCGAATTTGAAAACTATAACAAACGCGCCTGAGTTCGTCAATGAAAACTTTTTGCGCGCGTTTCCCGTGTCGCGCCGCGTGAAAGTGCCCTGAAAGGGGGGCTTTGGGCATGTGGCTCGCTTGCCTTCGTCGCCCTCTCGACCGTTTCGAGGGACGTTCGGAGCAGAAAACACACCGGACCCACAAAGCGAGCCGAAAACGGATCACGCGGCTCGAGTCTGAATCCAGATAAAGGTCGGAAAACCCTGGCGGGCGCGTGCGACACGGACGCGAAGTCCTCGCGTGACGGGGATAGAGGCAGCCCCTCGGGGGCGAGAGTCTCTAGAAGCGCTTGCGAACGGTGGCGAGGATCTGCGCGCGCAGCCTCTGCGCGTCGTTCTGGATCTGGGCCGTTTCTCCCTGCATTTTCGCGACGAACGCCACGTCGGAGATCCCGGAGAGGTTGACCCCGACGTTCAACAGGGCGCTTTCGGCCGCGGCTTCGAGAAGAAGAGCGGCGGAGCCGGCGTCGGAAGCGGCGCTCGGATTTCCCTTTTCGACCAGTTCGGGGAGCGCCGCGAGCACCCGCGCGGCAAGCTGGGCGGTCCGCAGGGGGACTTCCGTCGCGCGCCTGTTGGCGATCGCGAGGGCCTCGGTTCGGGTGGCTTTCTGGGCGTCGGTGTCCTTCGCCAGACGGCGTGCCGCGACCACGAGCTCGTAGGCCTCCGAGTCCTCCCGGGCCAGTCGGAGGAACTCGAGCCTGGCCGACGCCGCCGCCTGAGCGATCGGTCGGACCGCGGCGTGCGATTCCGAATACTTGTCCCGCGTGAGCGTCAGCGCGGCGACCATCTCCATGAGGCTCGCCCCCATGGCGCCCGCGATCGCCGCCGCGGTGCCGCCGCCGGGAGTCGGCGCGTCCGATCCCAGCGCATCGATGAATTCGATGACGGTCAGCCTGGCGAATTCGGTCATGAAGTCGGGTTCGGAAACCAGACGCCGCGGAGGGACACGCCGGCGACGAGGTTCACGCCCCAATGATAAACGAGGTGCCGGTCGTCGGGTGCGTCGAGCAGGAGGACGTCCGCGCTCTTGCCGACCTCGAGGGAGCCGGTCTCCGCCGCCAGCCCGAGCGACGCCGCCGCGTTCAAAGTCATGCCCGTCAGGGTCTCCTCGACGGAAAGGCCGGAGTCGAGGCACGCATGAGCGGCCACGGCGGCCAGCGACTCGGTATGACAGGTGCCCGGATTGGAATCCGACGCCACCGCGACCGGAACTCCCGCCGCGATCAGGGCGCGGGCGGGCGCGGGCCGGGCGCGCATCCACCAGGCGGTCCCTGGAAGCAGGACGGCGACCGTCCCGGCCCGGGCGAGCGCCGCGATCTCCTCCTCTCCGATGCAGAGGAGGTGGTCCGCCGAGGAAGCCGAGAGCTCCGCCGCGAGCAGAGCGCCGCCCGATCGAGTGAGCTCGTCGGCGTGAACCCGGAGACCCATGCCGGCGCCCCGCGCGGCAAGCAGAACGCGGCGGGACTGGTCGACCGAAAAGATGCCTTCTTCGCAGAACACGTCGCAGAACTTCGCGAGGCCGGTTGCGGCGGGGATGATCTCGGAGACGATCGCCTCGATCCATTCCTCGGGACGATCCCTCGACTCCGGAGGAAACTCGTGCGCCGCGAGGAGTGTGGGGATCACCCTCGGCAGGTCCTCTTTCGATTCCGAAGACAAAAGCCGCAGCGCGCGCAGCTCGTCTCGCACGGTGAGCCCGTAACCGGTTTTCGCCTCGACGGTGGTGGTGCCGCAGGAGCGCATGCGCGAGAGCCGGGCTTCGAGAAGAGAAAGAAGCTCCGCGTCGGACGCCGCGCGAGTCGCGGCAACGGTCGCCCGGATGCCGCCTCCCGATGCGGCGATCTGCGCGTAGGTCTCCCCGGCGAGGCGGCGGCCGATCTCGAATCCCCGGTCGCCGGCCCATAGCGGATGCGTGTGAGCGTCCACCAGACCGGGGAGCAGGGTCTGCCCCGTGGCGTCGATCGAGACTTCGGCGGGCAGGTCCGCGAACGTCCTGGAGTAGTCGGCTTCGGACCCGACCCAGGAGATCCGTCCGTTCTCGGCGCGCAGCGCCGCCTTCGGGATGCGGAGGATCTCCCCCTGTTTTTTCCCGGCTCGCGCCGACGTTCCTATCGGCGTGGAGAGGCAGGCGGCGTTTCGAAATTCGAGCGAGCGGGCTACGGGCACGGCGGGATGGTACAGGGGGAGCTCGCTGTGCTCGCTCGCGGGCGAGGGGTGCTAAGCGTTAGGAGCGACGAAAGGCGAAAG
>JBDUBI010000072.1:0-2785 GCA_040004225.1 Acidobacteriota bacterium | reverse complement strand
GCTCCTCGGGTCCTCAGCGGTTCGAGTCGCTCGGGTTCGAGTCGCTCTTGCGCAGGCCCCGGGGGGACGAGAGGCTAGAACGGAACGTCGTCGTCGTCGTTGCCGGGGACTTCGGCGACTTCGCTCACCTCGCGCGGGCCGGGACTCGAAGACGCGCCCCGGGCTCCGTCGGGACGCGGCGACAGCATGACGACGTTGTTCGCCTTCACTTCCGTCTTGTACCGCTTCTGCCCGTTCTGGTCTTCCCAGCTCCGCGTCTGGAGGCTGCCCTCGACGTAAACCATCTTGCCCTTGTGGAGGTACTCGCCGCAGATCTGCGCGAGCTTTTCCCAGGCCACCACGTCGTGCCACTCGGTCTTCTCCTGCCGCGCACCGGAGCTGTCCTTCCAGTTCGTGGTCGTGGCGACCGAGAACCGCGCGAGCGAGGTTCCCTGCGGGGTGGTTCGAATCTCCGGGTCTTTGCCGAGGTTGCCGATCAAGATCACTTTATTGACGCTCGCCATGTGTTCTCCTCCTTCTCAGGTGCTCCGAACATTAATGCACTTCGCGAGGGACAGATGATGTCCGGGCAAAGAAGTTTCCGGCCGCCTTTGTTCCGGGTGTCCGTGGAACTTCTTGAAACGGCGTCCGGAGGGGAGCAGGCGCGGAACCCGGAATCGGACGGCTGAAACGGACAACTGATAACTTCGTTTCACATGTCCTCGGAGTCGCAGCACGACAGCCGCGGCCGGATCGTCCGGTCCGCCTCGGTGATCACACCCCTGACGCTGCTGTCGCGGATCACAGGGTACGTCCGGGACAAGGCCATAGCGCTTCTCCTCGGCGCGGGAACGCGCTCCGACGCCTTCCTCGTAGCCTTCCGAATCCCCAACATGCTGCGCGAAATCATCGGAGAGGGGGCCATGTCCTCCGCGTTCATCCCGGTCTACGCGGAGGTCGCGGAGACGCGCTCCGAGGAGGAGGCCCGGGTTTTCGTGGGCCGCGCGCTCGGCACTTTCTCTCTCGTCCTCGCCGGGCTCACGGTGCTCGGGATCGCCTGCTCGCCGATCCTCGTCGACCTTCTCGCGCACCAGTACAAGACGATCCCCGGCAAGTTCGAACTGACGGTCGTCCTGAACCGATGGATTTTCCCCTACGTGATGCTGGTTTCGCTTTCCGCGTTCTGCCAGGCGATTTTGAATGCACGACACAAGTTCGCGATTGCGGCTTCCGCCCCGATCTTTTTAAACGTCGCCATGATCCTCGGCGCCGCGGTCCTCGCGCCGCGCTTTGCCGAGCCAACCTACGGGCTCGCGGTGGGCGTCCTGCTCGGAGGCGTCCTCCAGATCGCGGTGCAGGCGCCCACCCTGTGGAGGTTGCGGGCCGTGGGGCGCCCCGGCCTCGGGTGGGGCGACCCGGCGGTCCGTTCGGTGCTTTTTCTCATGGCGCCGCGCCTCTTTGCCTATGGGATCAACACGATCAACAGCGTGATCTCGACGCGCTTCGCCTCCGCGCTCGGAAATGCCGCGGTCTCGCATTTCTATTACGCCAACCGCCTCAAGGAGCTGGTGCTCGGCGGGTTTGCCGTATCTCTGGCCACCGCGATCCTGCCTCTCCTTTCGAAGCAGGCCCTCTCGCGCGACCGCGAACCCTTTAAAGCCAATCTCGCGTTCGCCCTGAGGCTGATCGCGTTCGTCACCGTTCCGGCCACGGTCGGTCTCATCCTGCTGCGCGTTCCGATCGTCCGGGTGCTCTTCGAGGGCGGGGCTTTCGGCGCGGAAGAGACCCTCCCGACCGCGAGCGCTCTGGCCGCGCTGGCCGCCGGTCTTCTTTTTTTCGCCGGCGTGCGGGTCGTCGTGCCCGCGTTCTATGCCCTGAAAGAGACTCGCCTGCCCGTTCTGGCGGCTCTCGCGGACTGCTTCGTGTTTGTCGTGCTCTGCGCTCTCTGGACGAAGCCGCTCGGCCTCGCCGGCATCGGACTCGCCGCCTCCGTCGCCGGCGGCGTCAACCTGGCGATGCTGCTTTTCCTGTTGAGGCGGCGTGAGGGACCCCTCCGCGGGCGGGAAATCGCGGCTTCCCTGATTCGAATCACTCTGGCGGCGGTTTTGATGGGCGCCGTGCTCGCCGTGGCCGGGCGCTGGCTTCCGTTTTCGCGCTGGAGCGGTCTCTCCGGAGCGTTGGCCCTGGCAGCCACGATCGGCGGCGCCACAGTCGTCTACTGGGCCGCGGCATCCGTGCTCGGGGCGCGCGAGCCGGCGGAGCTGCGCGCCGTCGCCGGACGGCGGCGGGGCGCCACGTCCGGGCCCGGCGGCCGGGCATGATGCCGGAGCGGTCCGCGGAGTGAGGCTCGTTCTCCAGAGGGTCTCCGAGGCGAGGGTGGATGTCGGGGAAAAGACCGTCGGCCGGATCGCGCGGGGCCTGGTGGTTCTTCTCGGGGCCGAAGCGGGAGACACGCCGGAACAGGCGGAGGAGGCGGCGCGAAAAGTGGCCCACATGCGGATCTTCGAGGACACTGCCGGGAAAATGAACCTTTCGATCTCGGACATCGGCGGGGCGGTTCTGGCCATCTCGCAGTTCACTTTGGTGGCCGACCTCTCGCGCGGACGCCGCCCCGGCTTCGAGAACGCGCTGCGCCCGGACCTCGCGAAGCCTCTGTACGAGCATTTCTGCAAAGCACTCGAGATGTCGGGCCTCGGAGTCGAGCGGGGGATCTTCGGCGCGCACATGAAGGTCTCCCTCGTGAACGACGGCCCCGCGACATTCATCGTCGAAGTGAAGCCGCCCGGCCGAGCGAACTGAGGCAAGC
>JBDUBI010000080.1:0-29829 GCA_040004225.1 Acidobacteriota bacterium | reverse complement strand
CGCCACCCGCACGAAGCGACTCTTCGCCACCCGCACGAAGCGACTCTTCGCCACCCGCACGAAGCGACTCTTCGCCACCGGCGCGCATCGACACGTCGTCAGCCGCACGCATGGAATTGTCGGCATCCATACGCGTGGTCTGCTGGCCGGGAGTCACCGCGAGGTTGTTCCCGAGGGTCGACACACGGATCTCTCCCATCGACTTCCCGGTGGCGGCCTTGATCTTCGCCTTCTGCTCATCGGTCAAAGTGATCCTGACTTCTTTTGCCATTGCTCGCCTCCCTTTTCACATCACTCATCGCAAAGCCGGGGCCATGAGCGGCAAGGGCCGTTTCTCGGCTAACCCCCTGAATCTACGAGGACGGTCAATCCGGAACTGCCGGCGGCACGCGGGTCGGCAGATGATTTATTCACCGCTCGGGTGAATATTCGATCCCGTCTAGAGCGAGTACTTCCGGCACAGATACTTGATCTGATTCCCGTCCAACTTCAACCGGCGCGCCGCCTCCGCCTTGATTCCTCGAGACTGCGCGATCGCGTCCGTCAGGATCTTTCGCTCGAAATCCTCCACGGCGCGCGCAAACGACAGCGGCGGCGAGTCGCCCGACGAACCGGCCGCGCTGCGAACCGAGCGCGGCAGCTCCTCTTCCTCGATCAGGTTCCCTTCGCTGAAGAGAATGAGCATTTCCACGACGTGCTCGAGCTCGCGAACGTTGCCCCGCCACGGATGGGAGATCAGCCTGTCCAGGGCGCCTGCGGACAGACGCGTCGGATGTTTGCGGTGCCGATCGACGAACTTGGCGAGAAAGTGATCGACCAGGAGGGGGATGTCCTCTTTTCGCTCGCGCAGCGGCGGAATTCGTAGCGGGATCGTGCCGATCCGATAGAAGAGGTCTTCCCGAAACCGCCCGTCGGCGACGAGCTTTTCCAGATCCTCGTTGCTGGCAGAGATCAGACGGAAATCGACCGGGATCGTGCGCCGCCCGCCGAGACGATCTATCTCCCGCGATTCCAGGACGCGCAGGAGCTTGGACTGCACGGCCGCCGAGAGCGTGCCGATCTCGTCGAGAAACAGGGTCCCCCCGTGCGCCATCTCGAACCGGCCCGGCCGGGAGGAGATCGCTCCGGTGAAAGCGCCTTTTTCATGTCCGAACAGCTCCGACTCGGCGAGGGTCTCCGGGAGGGCGGAGCCGTTGACCGCGACGAAAGGAGCCAACCGTCGCGCGCTGCGCTGATGTATCGAGTGCGCGACGAGCTCCTTGCCGGTCCCGCTCTCTCCCTGGATCAGGATCGTGGCGTCCGACGGAGCCACTTTTTCGATATCTCGAAAGAGCCGCAGCATGGCCGCGCTCTGGCCCACGAGACGGTCGAAAGAGCTCTCCTCGCGTCTCTGGTCCTTTAACTCCCGGTTCTCCGAGAGGAGCCGGCGGCGTTCGAGGGCCCTTTTCAGGATCACCATCAACTCCGCTGCGTCGAGAGGCTTCCGGAAAAAGTCGAACGCGCCGAGCTCGATCGAGCGCAACGCCGCCTGGCGGTCGTCCTCACCCGACATCATCACGATCGTCGCGTCCGGGTTTCGACGCTGCGCCTCCGACAAGAGGCCGAACCCTTCCTCGACCCGGCCCGAGGGCGGCAGGCGCAGGTCGAAGAGATAAACGTCCGGGTCCATGTCGAACAAGGAGCGGGCCTCGGTGGCGTCGCGCGCGCCGTGCACCTCGAACGACCCTTTGAGGGACCACTTCAGCTGGTCCAGCAGGAAGGGGTCGTCCTCGACGATGAGAATCGTCCCGGGCGCCGGGGGCGGAGCCATCACTCAGGGTCCGGAGAGCCCGCTGCCGCCGGAAGGATGCCCGGGAAGCTCAAGCGGACGATCGTCCCGCCGCCCGGTTCTGACAAGACCCGCAGACTGCCCTGATGAAAACGGACGATCTGATTCGCGGTCGCGAGTCCCAATCCGACTCCGTCGGGCTTCGTCGTCTCGAAGGCGCGAAACAGCCGGTCCCGCATGAACTCATGCGACATCCCCGTGCCGGTGTCGATGACCTCGATTGAGGCGCGCGGGCGCCGACGGCTGTTCTCCGTGAAGCTTCGCACGACCACTCTGCCTTCGGGTGGGGTCGCCTCGAGGGCGTTCTCGATCAAGCTCGTCAGGGCGTCCGTCAGGTAGTAAGGGTCGCCCCAGATCTCGGGAAGCTCTCCCAGCGACAGGGAAAGAACCGGAAGACACGAGCTCTCCCCCGCGCTGCGCCTCGCGCGCCGCATCGCTCTCTCGGCGACCTCACGCAGGACGCCGTTCAGGTCGAGGCCGACCTTCATCAGGACGGACTCCTCGTGCGCCGAGAACCGGCCCACGATCCCGTCGAGGCGATCGACAGTCGACCGGAGGAGGTCCGCGACCGCTTGCTTGAACTCGGGATCCTCGTAGTGCGCCTCGAGATTCGAGAGGAGAAGCTCGAGACGGAAGCCCATGTTCTTGATGTCGTGAATCAGGACGCGATCGAGCGTCGACCGCAACTGCGATGAACCTCGAGGGCGGCGGGCGTCGCTCACCGATTCGGGGCGGCCGGAAGTTTCACTTGGACGGCGAGGCCCGGGCGCAGGATCGTCCGCGTCGAATCTCTCTTGACACGGATCAGGACCTGAAACGTTCCGCTGGCGGCATCCACGGTGGGGCTGATGAAGTCGATGGTTCCGGTCGTCCGCGCTTCGGGAAAGCTGACCGGAATCACCTGGACTGTTTCGTTGCGGCGGACACTCATCAGCTCCCTTTCGGGAAGATAGATCCTCGCGAGCAGCGGCTCGAACGCCGTGATCTTGAACAGGGGAACGTTCTGAACATCGACGACTTTCTGACCGATTCGAGCAGATTTTTCCGTCACGATTCCGATGAACGGGGCGCGAATGACGGCGTAGTCGCGGATCGCCTTCGCTTTTTCCCACGTTGCCGTGGCGACGGCGTAACGGGCCTTCTTTTCGTCCAGGTCGGCTCTGCTCGAAACTCCGCCCGCGCTCAGGGTGCGGGCTCGCTCGAGCTCCGCCTTCCGGAGCTCCATGTCTTCCTTCGCCTGCTCAACGTCCTGATCGAATTCGCGGAGCTCGAGTGTCGCGAGGGGTTGACCCCGGGTCACAGCCGTGCCGCGTTCGACGTGGATCGTCTGGACGACGCCCGTGATCCGGGAGGTGACCACGACCTCCTGGTCGACCATCAGGTGGGAGGAATACGTCGTCCCCGGGCTCGGGACCGCAGTCGGCGCCGGTCCTGCCGCGAGAAAGCCGATGAGGAGCAGCGTCTCTTTCATTGTGAAGACCGATTCGACCGAAATGCTACCTCATGGCGGCAAGCCGCGCCGCGCGGCGAAAAGAGTCGCCGGTCAGCGGGAGGCCGGCGTCTGGACGGCCGACTGGAACATCTTCAGGCCGGCGTCGTTGCCGAGCAGCGCCTCGGAACAGCGGTCCGGGTGCGGCATCAGCCCCACGACGTTGCGCTCCCGGTTGCAGATTCCGGCGATTCCCCGGTCCGCGCCATTCGGGTTGCCCGAGTCCGTTATCGCACCGCTCTCGTCGCTGTACCGGAAGATGACTCGTCCCTCCCGCTCGAGCTCGTCTAAGGTCGACTGCGGGGCGGTGTAGTTGCCCTCCATGTGTCCGATCGGCATCCGCACGACCGACCCCTCGTCGAAAAGGCGCGTGAAGGGCGTGTCGCGGCTCTCGACGCGCATGTGCACGTCGCGGCAGACGTAACGCAGGCCGCGGTTCACCCTCATCGCGCCGGGAAGAAGTCCCGCTTCCAGGAGTACCTGAAAGCCGTTGCAGATCCCGAGCACCGGCCCGCCCGCCTTCGCGAAGCGCCCGACGCTCTCCATGACCGGAGAGAATCGGGCCAGAGCGCCCGCCCGGAGATAGTCGCCGTAGGCGAATCCGCCCGGGATGATCACGACGTCCGCGCCTTTCAGGTCCGTCTCCGCGTGCCAGACATATTCGGTCTCGCAACCGAGGAGCTCGCGGGCCACGTGCTCGCAGTCTCTCTCGCAGTTGGACCCGGGGAAGACGACGATCGAGAACTTCATTTCGGCGATTCCGGGCGAAAGGCGAAGGACGAAGGGTGAAAGAGGTGCCCTGTCACAGGACCCTGACGTCGTAGCCTTCGATCACGGTATTCGCGAGGAGCTCTTCCGCCATGCGGCGCGCCTCCGCTTCCACCTTCGACTTGTCCTCCCCCGTCACATCCAGGAAGAACACCTTTCCGGCCCGCACGCCTTCGACGGAAACGTGCCCCAGCCTCACGAGGGCCGCGGCGATCGCCTTGCCCTGAGGATCGAGGATGCCCTCGCGAGGGTAGACCCGGACTTCGACCTTCACGCGTCGAACGGATCGTATCCGCGAATCTGGTCGGCCACGTCGAACGCAGCGGAGCATTCCGCCCGGTCGAGGGCCTGCGCGAGCACCGCCAGGACGACTCCCGGAGCGTTGTTCGTGCGGGAGAGATGCGTCGCTACGACACGCCGGAGACGGGGACCGGCGGCCGCCCGGACGGCGTCCGCGGACTGCCGGTTGGAGAGGTGCCCCCAGCCGCCGGAGATGCGTTTCTTCAGGAACCACGTATAGGGGCCATCGCGGAGCATGTCCTCGTCGTGATTGAACTCGAGCAGAAGAGTGGTGGCGCCGCGGAGAAAATCCACGAACTCGGGCTCGGCGCGGCCGAGGTCCGACGCGACGACCAGCCGCGCCTCGTCCGCCTCGAACGCGTAGACGACGGAGTCTTTCGCGTCGTGCGGGGTCGCGAATGCGCGGTAGCCGAGCCCTCCGATGCGCCCCTCGCGTCCCGGGTCGACCCGGACGAAGGGCGAGAACAGGTCGCCTTCCAGGCCCATCGCGCACGCGGTGCCGGCGCTGGTGAACACGGGACAGCCCCAACGCGTCGAGAACGAGAGAGCACCGGAGGAGTGGTCGCTGTGCTCGTGCGTCACGAAGATCCCCGCGATCGTCTCGGGCTCTATCGCGCGCGCGCGCAGACGCCGCTCGATCTCGCGGCCCGAAAGACCCGCGTCGACGAGCACCCGCGTGGCACCGCTCTCGACGACGCAGGAATTGCCGCCCGACCCCGATGCGAGGACGCTGACGCGCATGTGCGACCAGAGTAGCAGAGGCGATCGAGAATCCGATTCAGAGATATGGCCGGAGAGTTCCCATTGCGAGAATCCGGACGGCGCCGCTGCGGGTGCGGGCCTCGACTCTCAGCACCGCGTCCCTGGAAATGTCCTGGA
This sequence comes from Acidobacteriota bacterium, assembly GCA_040004225.1. GTDB lineage: Bacteria > Acidobacteriota > Thermoanaerobaculia > UBA5066 > Gp7-AA6 > JALYUA01. The sequence goes on along the minus strand of JBDUBI010000080.1, from coordinate 24,565 downwards.
TCGGCAGATCGAAGCTCCAGGCGCGCCGCGTTTCGCCATTCTGCGGTCGAGAGACCGCGAGCGCGCGGTTCTCGATTAAAAAAGTCACTAGAGATTCCCGATCCGCTTCGACCCACCCGTCGATGGACAGGCGTTTGCCGTCCCGGATCTGAGAGCCGCTCACCTCGCCGCGCGGAAAACGCGGTATCGAGGGGGGCCACGCCGGAAGATACGGCGGCCGGGCCAGCACAAAGACGTCCTGGTGCCCGCAAAGACCAAACGGGACGAAATGGAGCGCGGCGTTCCCCTCCGAGACGCGGGCCGCGACGGCTTCGACGAATTCCGGCAGCACGTAAGAGGTCCCGTAATCGGAGGGATCGAGCCTGTCCGTTTCGCTCTTGCCGCGGTAAACCATTCCGGAAGACCAGTCGGCGTCCTCGGGAAGGAGTGCCGCGCCGTGGGTGCTGAAAACGAGCAGACCACCCGGGCTCAGGAGGCCGTAGAGGCGGCGGAGCCATTCTTCGAACCGCGCCGCGGGCACGTGACTGAAGAACGAGGCTGCGGAGATCGCATCGAATCGGCGGCCCGGGTCGAACTCCGCGGCGGCGCGGCAGGACGCAAGGCCCGTGACTCCGAACCGCGATATCTGAAACGCGACCGCGGCGGGGTCTATCTCCGAAACAAAGAGCGATCCGGCGGCCACGGCGCGCGCCAGGAAGCGGGTGGAGCGGCCGTATCCGCTCGCGAAGTCGAGGAGGGTTCCGGGCTCCCGGTTCTCGAAGCGCCAGCGGCGTGCCGCGAGAACGGTGTCCGCTATCTGCCGGCCTGTCAGGAAATAGAGGATGGCGGCCGCGTCGCGGTTGCCGCCCAGGGAGCGCAGGCCGAACGAGAACATCTCGTCGGCCGGATCGATCTCCGACACGAACCTGGGGTCGCCCTCCGTCAGCGCCGAGACGTACTCCTCGACGAACGGGGCAAATACCATCCGCGGGTTACGAGCCGGTCGACCCGAACCCGCCGGTGGCGCGGACGGTCGCCGGCAGCTCTCCGGCCCGCTCGAAGCGCGCCTGCGCGACGGGCGAAAACACCAGTTGCGCGATCCGGTCGCCACGCTCGATCGTCACGGAATCCGAGCCCAGATTGGCGAGGATGACCTGGATCTCCCCCCGATAGTCGCTGTCGATCGTTCCCGGCGCGTTCAACGCGGCCAGACCGTGCTTCAAAGCCAGGCCACTGCGCATGCGGACCTGCCCCTCGAAGCCTTCCGGAATCGCCACCGCGATTCCCGTTTCCACGGCGCAGCGCTCACCGGGCGCGAGCGTCCGCGCGGAGGGGATCGCGGCGCGCAGGTCGCACCCGGCGGAGCCCGGCGTCGCGTAGGCGGGCAGCGCCAGGCCCTCGCCGTGGGGGAGGACGGTGATCGGGACCAGGAGGGAGGTCATGGAAGCGACGAGGGTAATGCAGAATCGGGTATCGGGTATCGGGTATCGGTTCAACGAAGGCAGTCCGCCGGCTTTCGCCGTTCGCCTTTCGCGGTTCGCGCTTAGCTTTCCGGGCGAGCCGCCGCCCGGGGTCAACCGCCACCCCGGCTAAAGCGCTCCCGCCAGATCCGGCACCGACACCGGGAGCTTTCCCACGTTGCCCACCACCGCGAGGGAGAGAACGCGTCCGTCGAAAAGGCGCTGGGCTTCCTCGCCCACGTCGTCGGCGGAGACGCATTCGACGCGCGAGATCCACTCCTCCGTCGGCATGATGCGGTCGAAGTAGAACTGCTCGCGAGCGTGGGACGACATGCGGGAGACTGTCGATTCCAGGGCGACGATCATGTTGCCTTTGAGGTTTTCTTTCGCCCAGGCGAGCTCTCGCGGGCGCACCCCGTCGCGCTTCAGCTTCTTGAGCTCCTTCAGAGTCACCTCGAGCACGCGCGCGAGGTTCTTGGGAGCGCAAGCCGAATAAATCGTCTCGTAGCCTCCGAGGCGGTAAGAATTGAGGGAAGACGCCACGGAATACGCCAGTCCGCGCTTTTCGCGGACTTCCTGGAAGAGTCGTGACGACATCCCGCCGCCGAGCACGATGTCGAGGAGGCTCGCAGCGAACCTGCGGGCGGAGGCCTGGCCGGGGCCCTCGACGCCGAGGCACACGTGGGCCTGCTCGAGACCGCGTCTCGACTTCAACTCCAGGTGCTGATGTCCCCGCGGCCGCCCGGCCACCCGCGACCGGCGAGGCGACGAGGCCCTCGTCGGCTGACGGCGGAACAGTTTCTCGATCGCTTCGACGCACTCCGCCGCTCGCACGTGCCCCGCCACCGAGACGATCATGTTGTCCGGGGTGTAGTGAGACCGGTAATACCGGTAGAGGTCCGCGAGGCCGATGTTCCTGACGGTCTCGGCCGTGCCCAGGATGGGAGCGCCGAGCGGGTGGGTCCGCCAGAAGGAACGGACGAACATCTCGTGGACGAGGTCGTCCGGATCGTCGTTGGCTTCGCCGATCTCTTCTAAGATCACGCCTCGCTCCATCTCGATGTCGATGGCCTCGAAGGCCGGCGAGAGAACGATGTCCCCGAGCAGGTCGAGCGCCTCGGCGAACCGGGAATCCAGGGTGTGCGCGTAGAAGCCCGTGTACTCCTTGGTCGTGAAGGCGTCGACGTCCCCGCCCAGGCGATCGATCGCCCGGGCGATCTGGACGCTCGACCTGCGGTCGGTCCGCTTGAAGAGGACGTGTTCCAGGAAATGCGAGACGCCCTGGCGGGCGGGGGTCTCCTGGCCCGAGCCGGCTTCGACGAAGATCCCGAGGGCGAGGGAACGCACGTCCTGCATCTCGTCGACGAGGACCGTGGCACCGTTCTCGAGCGTGAATTTCTGCACCATAAAAAGGCTCCCGGCAGGCGGCGTGATTCTATCGCGCCGCCCCCCCGGGCTAACCGGCTGTCATTTCGAAATTAAGTCTTTTATTTTCAGCACTTACTACCGAGGCGAAGGCACCGGGAGCGGAGGTCCGGGAGGCCGGCGCAGGCTGTTCGGATCAAACGCCCCGCCCTCCCGGTCGGCGTCTCCGACTAAGAACTTCCACTCGTCATAGAACTTCTTTCCTCGCCACTCTCCGAGCGCCTCCTTGTGGACCTTCGAGCGCACTCCCACGATGGGGCCCGCCGTCTGCGTCGTGCCAAACGCGGAAGGCGCCGGTGTGGGTGTGGGCACGGGACGCGACCCGCCCAACGTCGGGGCGGGGCCGGGACCTCCGAGCGGGTTTCCCCCCTGCGGGATCGCGTCCGGCGTGTTCAAAATGAGCAGATACCAGTCAGAACAATTGCACATCGGGTCCTTCCAGAGCTGCCGGATCGTGCGCGGGTTGTTCTCGAGCATTTCCTTCAAGGTGTTCGGGTAGCGGCCGTACCGCCGCTGGAAGAGCCCGATCGCCCGGGCGTACTGCTTTCCGCGGAAGACCAGCTCCTTTTCCCGCTCCCGCTTGCCGATCGTTCCCAGCGCCGGACCAACGGCGGCGATCACGATCGTCAGGATGAGGATCCCGATCACGACGGCGACCATCGTGAATCCGCTCTGACCCGAAGGATACGAGGTCCGGCGCGCCGGGGGAAAGGCGAACGGCAAAGGGCGGAAAGGGGGGATGCGGAACCCCCGAGGCGAGACCGGTCCCAGGCAACCGGCCATGCGAGACCCCTCGCTCCGCGGCTCGCCCCGCTCTCTCACCACTCCTTGTAGGGAGTCCCGTCCAGGGCCTTCGCGGGAGACCCGCTGTGCACGTCGATCACGCCGGGGGTGGTCGGTCCGGGCGAGCCCGCCGCATCCGGCGCGGCAGGCTCGGAGGGCGCTTCCTCGAAAGCGATGACCCACGTCTCCGCCGATTTCGTCATCGGGTCGAGCGGAATCTTGCGGATGTAGCCGTCGGTCACGAGGGTCTGGAGATCCGCCGGATAGTTCCCCTTGTCCCCGTGGTACTGGTCGATGACGCTCCGGAGAGTAAAGAGGTCCTCTTTCAAGGTCGCCTCCCGGGCCCGCTGCGGCGAGTCGCGCAGAGCCGGAACGGCAATTGCCGCGAGAATCCCGATGATCGTCATGACGACCAGGAGCTCGAGGAGGGTGAAGCCAGATTCGGGAAACGGGAAACAGGAAACGGGAAACGGGGCTCTCCCGCCTCCGGAATGTTCATCTCGTTTTCCGTTTTCCGTTTTACGTTTTACGTCTTTCATCACCAGTCCTTGTAGTACGTGCTGTCGATGGCCCGGCCGCTGGAGAGCGAATACACGTCGTACACGTTCTGGCTGCCCCAGGACGTGGTCTTGGGGTCGTCCTGATACGAGCGCAGCCCCCACTCCGCTTTCTTGGTCATGGGGTCGACCGGGATGCGGCGCAGGAACTTCTGCTTCTTGGCGATCTGACCGACGAGCTTCGCCCCGTCCACTAAAACATCCAGATCCGGCGGGTACCCCTCCGTCCCGAGCTGCGGGGGAATGAGGCCCGCGTCGGAGGACTGCTTGTACTTGTCCAGGGCGTCCCGCATCTGCCGCAGCTGAAAACGCAGCTCGATCTCGTCCTGGCGCTTGACCGTGTAGCGCACGACCGGAACCACCATCCCCGTCAGGATCGCGATCATCGCCGCCACCACGGCAAGCTCCACCACCGTGAATCCGGCCTCGCTCCATCGCCGTCCACCGCCCGGCGCCCTGCGCCCTTTCCCGTCCGGCGTTTCCGGGAGCCGCCTCACCGCACCTCCACTGTGGCTTCGGCAAAGCTCGCCGACGAAGTGCCCCGGTCGAAGGTCAGCTTCGAAGACCCCGCCTTCACGCCCTGGACGACGATCTCGGCGAGAGCCCGGGTACCCGACAGGGCGATCGGATTCGGGAGGTTCAGGACGACGCGGCCTGGCTCGATATGGGAGTCCGCGACGCCCCCCTCCGGGAGGATCGCCCGCACTCCGATCACGGAAACCATCGCCGGGTCGAACCGGACGACGACCGAGCCGTTCACGGAGGCATCCTGCCCTGTGACCCGGAGCAGAATCGAGCTCTGCTGGCCCTTCCCGACCGCGGCCGAGGCGGGCACGATGTCGAACAGGAGGCCGCTCTGCGTCGGAGACGTCGTCACGGCGGAGGAAGCGCCTTCGAGGCCGGCGGCCGTCGCGCCCGAGGGCGAGACCACCGCCGACTGATGGCCGAAGGGTGGCTTCGGTTCCTGCGGCTGCGGTGGGACGGCATCCCGTGGAGAGGGCCGGAAGGGATCGCTCGGCGGCGTCGCCGGAGCAAGGTTCTGGGGGGGCGGCACGGCGGGCGGGGCGCCGGGCGCCGGGTTGGATCGCGCCGGCGGCTGATCACGCCGGAAGTCAAAGGGTCCGGCGCCGCTCGGCGACTCGATCCGCGGGGAGCCCTGGAAGGAAATGTTGGCGTCCGTGCCGACATAGACGGGGACGAGATCCTCCTCCGTCACGTCGGGGATCCGAATGATGTGAGGGGTCAGGGTCAGCACCAGGTCCGTGGTCTTGGATTCGCGGCGCTTGTTGGAAAAGAGGCGGCCCAGGATCGGGATGTCTCCCAGAAAGGGCACCGTGGTGTTGCCGCCTGTCTTGTCGGTCCGGAAGAGGCCCGCCAAGAAGTTCGTCTCGCCGTCGCGAAGCCGGATGTTCGACGAGATCGTGCGCGTCCCGATGGTCGGCTGGGATTGCCCCGCCGAGAAGGTCACCGTGTCCCCGAGCTGGGAGACCTCGAGCACCAGCTTCAACGTCACTTCCTTGTTGTGGTGGACGCGGGGCTCGACCTCGATCTTGATCCCGACGTCCTGATACTGAAACGAGGTGATGGGCACGATGCTGCCGCCGACCGTGTTGGCGGTGTTGAACGTGGTCGTCGGAATCGGGACCTTGTCGCCGATCACGAGCTGGGCCTTCTGCCCCTCCGAGATCCGCAGCTGAGGCTTCGCGAGCAGCTCCGAGTCGGTGTTGTTCTTCACGAAGTTGTAGGTCGCCGAGGGAATGTTGAATCCGAACGAACGGATCGAGAGCTGCTTCAGCTGGTCCCACGTGAACGCGCCCGCGGTGGTCGAGCCGGCGGCGAGGGTGCTGCCGAGGTCGGTCGTGCCCCCGGGCGACGGCGCCGACGCGCCGATCGTGTAACCCGAGAGCAGAAGACCGATCTCCGTCAGCCTCGTCGTATTGATCTGAAGCAACTCGACGTCGATGACGACTTCCGCGAGCTGCTTGTCGTTCGTCTCGATGATCTTCTCCGCGATCGCGACCTTGTCCGCGGTGTCGCGCAACGTGATCGAGTTCTCCGCCTTGTTGATGGAGATACGGGTCGTCTGCAGAAGCTGACGCAGCGCGTTGGAAACGTCGGTGACGTCGCCGTTTGAGAGAAAGAACGTCCGGATGACGAGGTCCTCGTACGTTTTCCGGTTCTGCGGGGTGTCGGCGGCGATCAGCATCGTCTTCTCGTCTATGACTTTGTAGAAGTGGTTTTCCTGGCGCATGAGGGTCTCGAGCGCGTTCTGAAAACTGATGTTGGTCAGCACGATCGCGACGTTCTCGTCCTTGAGCTGCGGATCGAAGATGACGTTGATCCCGGCGGCGAGCGCCAGGGACTGGTAGATCTGCTTGATCGACTTGGGCTGGGGGAAGTTCAAATTGATCGCCCGCTCGCTCGTCGGCTCGAGCAGCGGCGTCCGGGCGCGGGCCCCGCGGGTCCTTCGCTTGGCGCCCTGCATGCGCGTTTCGCCGTCGCGCTCGGCGGCCTCGCGCATCGCCTCGTCCCGCGCTTTGGCGAGCTCGAGCTCCGCGTAGTGGTTCGTGGGGTCGAGCGCGATCGTCTGCTGCAGCTCCACGACGGCAAGATCCGCGTGCCCGGAGCTGCGATAAACCTTGCCGCGCTCGAAGTGCGCCTGCGACGCCTTTCGACGCGCGTTTAGGAGCGAAATCTTGTACCGGCTGTTGGTGGGCTCGGCCTCGAGCGCCTGGGCGTACTTCATGACGGCGATGTCCCAGTGCGAGGCGTTCTCCTCTTCTTTCGCCTCGCGAAACGCCCGCGAGCTGGCGCACGCGGTCGCGAAACAGATCAGAACGAGGACTCCGAATCTCTGTGCGAACTTCATCGGGCCACCTTTCGAGAATTCCAGATGCCGGTCCGGGTCATGGCGCGATTCCGATCCGGCGGGTCTGCTGCGGCGCGAAGCCGACGAAGCCGACGTCCACCGACTCGTAACCCACGCGCCGCACGATGAAACGGTCGAAAACGACTTCGCCTGCCCGGGCATTGACGATCTGGTCTCCCAACACGAGAACGGCAAAGGGTCGATCCTTCGGGCCGAATGTTCCGATGAACTTGAACGAGATCTCCGGGGGCGCCGGTGTCGGCGTCGGCGGAGGCGGGGGAAGAGGTCCCACGAACGCTGCGCTTCCCGGCCCGGGGGGCGGCGGGGGCGCGGGCGTCGGGGTCGGGGGAGGGATCGGCGTCGGCGCCCGGAGGTCGAACAGGTTTCGCGAGCTCTGCGGATCGCGACGCGCGCGCTGCGGGTCCAGGTCCTTCGTCGTGATGATCGGCACGTCGTCCGCCGTCGCCGTTTTCGTGTCCCGGGATCGCGCGCGACCCGTCGGGCGGTCTTCGTCGGGGGACGCCGCAACCGCCGGTTTTCCCGTGGCGCGCGCCGTCGGGGTCGGCGTCTCGGGGGCGGACGGCGCGGAGCGCCAGCGCACGACGCCGACGAGGAAGGCGGCGGCGAGTGCCAGCCAGACGAGCTGCCTGCGGCTGCCGAAAGAGAAGCTCATGGGCGCCGCCTGGAAACGCCGGGGATCGCCTGGGCGGCCGGAGTGCCGCGCGCGGCGTCTTCGCCGGCGAAGTAAGTCGCGAGTGCCATGCGGACCAGGACGCCTCCCGGCAATTCCGCGTCGCGCGACAGCCCGACCTCCCGGACGACGATCCATCGCCGGTCCGTCTCGATCGCGCCCAGGAGCTGCTTGAAACGCGCGTAGTCGTTGCGGAAGGAGAAGGTGATGAGCATTTGAGACAGCGGCAGGTCGGCCATCGCCTGCGTGGTGTACGACATCTCCGCCGGGAGGATGCCCGAGCGCTGAAGCAGGAGATGGACTTCGGCCACGACGGGCGCGAGCGTGTCCCGGCTCGGCCCGATGCGCTTGCCGTAAAAGTCCTCGATGGCCGACGAGACGGAAGAAAGCCGGTCTCGCTGGGCGGCAAGCCTTTTCGCCTCCCGTTCCCGGGCGTCCACGTCGCGGGTCAGCTCCGTGCGCCGTGCTTCCATGGCGTCCTTGCGGTCCTGCGCCGTCGCGCGATACCAGAGGTAAAATCCGAGGTTCCCCGCCAGAGACAGGATCGCCACGATCAGGATCTGCGCTCGTCGGCTGGAAAGCGTCATGGAGTCTGACCGGCCGATCCGTACTTCAAGTACAGCTGAAATCCGTAACCCTCGGGCGCCCCGGCGCCGCCGGCGCCCGGCGGAGACTCGCTACGCAGCTCGACGGCGGCAAATCCGGGATCTTTCGAGAGCGCGGCGAGAGTCCGGACGACCGCGTCCGGGGTTTTGCCGACGAGCGAGCAGTCGAGCGTCGTGTCCCCGGTCTCCGAAAAGCGCGGCGTCAATCTCGTCAACCGCACGTCGGAAGGCAGGACCCGCTCGAGGCGCGCGAGAAGAGCGCTCCAGGAGAAGCGGCGCTCCGAGACGAGCTTCAGAAGTCCGCGGCTCTCGCGCGCCAGGTTCGAAACCTTGTAGTTGTTCAGGGCGGCGCGGGAGGCCTGCGCGTCCCGATCGGCGCGGTCGCGGCGCGCTTCGAGCGACTCGATCTGCCGCGCCGTGCCTTCGCTGGAGCGGTGAAAATCGGCGTATTGCCGGACGTTGGCGACCAGAAGAGCCGCGGCAAGCCCGAACGCGAGCGCCGCCGAGAGAAGAAAGGGACGCTCGTCCCGGAAGGGTCGCCGTGCGAAGTCCAGCGTGCGCGCCATCAGCTCCTCCCGTACACGGCGGCGAAAGCCGGGAGAAGCTCCGGCCGCGCGGCGACCCTCTCGTCGAACGTCGGGTCCGCGCCCAGGAGAGGTGCCCGGAGAAACTGTACCGGGACGGGGAGCGACTCGGCGCGGAGCGGCTCACCCCCCCGGCCGTCGTGCACGTAAACGGCGGAGAGTCCCTTCCCCTTGAGCTTTTCGGCGTAGTACGAAAGAGAGAGGCGCACCTCCTGCTCATGCTCGCCATCCTCTTCGTCCGCGGGCCGCTGCCTGAAAAAGATCGGCGCGCCGTCGCTCGCGACCAGAAACACGAAAGAGTCCGCGGTCCGGTGGAGCAGGGCGTAGTCGCCCGCCGCGCGGGACGAGAGGAACGGAGACAGCCCCTCGAACAGCGCGAGGGAGGAAGGCGCCAGCGCCCCGACCCGAACTCCCGCCGCCTCGAACGCCTGCTCGATCGACCGCAGAGTCTCAGCCGGGGCGGCCGCCACGAGAAGGCGCCTCTGCGCGCCGACCGGCGTCATTTCCCGAAAGACGACGTGAAGGTCAGACGTCACGCCCGGGAGCAGCTTGCGGATCTTCCAGAGGACCATCTCGCGCGCCGCCGCGGGAGCTTCCGGCACGGTGTCGACCTCGATGGCGAGCATGCGAGCCCACGAATCCGGGAACAGCACGGAGGCCCGGGTCAGCCGGTCTGAAAGCCGCCGGCCCGCGTCCACGGCCTGCGCGATCGCCTCGCGGGAAAAGAGCGGGGTGCCCGCGGCCGAGGCGCCCAGGGTGTTCGGCGGGTAAGGGAAGTGCCGCGACTGCGCGAATCCGCGCGGCGGGTCCCTCCGGACGCTGGCATAGGTCACCCCGTCCGCCAGAAGGCAGAAGACGTGCGGCGGCACGACGGGGCGGACAAAGGGGATTCGCATCACTCGACGAACGTGACCTTGTTGATCTCTTTCAAGGTCGTCCAGCCTTCGAACACCTTTGCCAGCGCCGCGTCCCGCAGGAAGGCCATGCCCTCGTCTTTGGCCGCCCTCTTGATCTCCGCCGCCGGCCGGCGCTCCAGAATGAGCCCTCGGATCCGGTCGGACAGGTCGAGCAGTTCCGCGATCGCCATCCGGCCGTGGAACCCGGTTCCGTCGCATTCGAGGCAGCCGCGGCCCGTGTAAAAGGTGTGCCCGGCCGCGACCGCCGGATCGATTCCCGACTCGCGGATCTCTTCCGCCGTGACCGTGGCGACTTCGCGGCAGTGCACGCAGATTTTCCGGACCAGCCGCTGCGCGAGGATGCAGTTCAAGGCGGACACGAAGTTGTACAGGTCGACCTTCATGTTGAGAAACCGGCCGAGCACATCCACGACGTTGTTGGCGTGCACGGTCGTGAAGACGAGGTGCCCCGTCAGAGCGGACTGGACCGCGATCTGCGCCGTCTCCTCGTCGCGGATCTCTCCGACCATGATCTTGTCGGGGTCGTGCCGGAGGATCGATCGCAGCCCGCGCGCGAACGTCAGCCCCTTCTTCTCGTTGACGGGAATCTGGGTGATTCCGCGGAGCTGGTATTCGACCGGGTCCTCGATCGTCACGATCTTGTCTTCGACCGTCTGGATCTCGGAAAGACAGGCGTAAAGCGTCGTCGTCTTTCCGGAGCCCGTCGGCCCGGTGACGAGCACCATTCCGTACGGCTCCCGGATGAACTTGCGCAGTTTCTTCTTCGTCTCGGCGTCGAACCCGAGCACTTCGAGGTTGAGGCTCTTGAACTCGGCGTTCGCGGATTCCTTGTCGAGGATCCGGATGACGGCGTCCTCGCCATGGACGGTGGGCATGATCGAGACGCGGAAGTCGATCGTGCGGCCGCGCACCCGCAGCTTGAACCGGCCGTCCTGCGGGATGCGCTTCTCCGCGATGTCGAGCTCCGACATGACCTTGATGCGGGAAATGATCGTCCCGTGATGACGCTTGTCGATGGGATCCATGGCCTGATACAGGACGCCGTCGATCCGATACTTGATGAGAACGACGTTTTCCTGAGTCTCGATATGGATGTCGGAGGCCCGCCGTTGTATTGCGTTGAAGAGAATCGAGTCGACGAGCTTGATGATCGGGGAGGCGTCCTGGGTGATCCGGTCGATCGTGAGCGTCTCTTCGCCGTCCTCGTCCTCCGAAACGAGCTGCATCCGGAAGTCTTCCGTCGCCTCGTCCAGCACCCGCTGGGACGACTCGCTCTTCTGGAGGATGTCGTGGATCGCGGAGCGGCTGCCCACCTTGAGGCGAACCGGCACGCCGATCAAGAGCTCGAGCTCGTCTAAGCGCACGACGTCGGTCGGGTCGGCGCAGATGATCGTCATCGTCTTCTCGGTCCGCGACTCGGGAACGAACTCGTAGCGAAGCATCCACTCGACGGGAATCGACCGGAAGAGATCCGGATCCACCCGGAAGAGGGCGAGGTTCACATAGGGGAGCCCGAGCCGCTCCGCCATCGCCGCGGCGTCGGTCTCCGGCGCCGCCACCGCCGTTCCGTTCGAATATTGCTTGGCCATGCTCACCCCTTGATCTGCGACATGATCCGGAAAATCGGCAGGTACACGGACAACAGGATCGTCATGATGACGAGCCCCATCCCCACCAGGATCGCCGGCTCGACGAAGGAAATGACCCTCGCGAGCAGCATGTCGATCTCCTCGTCGTAGAAGTCCGACACAGACGTCAACATTTCCTCCAGCGCCCCGGATTCCTCGCCCACCTTGATCATCTCGAGCGTCAGGTTGGTGAAAATGCCGGTCCGCTCCAGGCTGCGCCAGAGCTCGCCCCCCTCCCGGACCCGCCCGACCACGTCGTGGACCCGCCGGGAGACGAAACGGTTTCCGATGGCGTCCGACGAGTTCTCGAGCGCCGGAACGAGAGGCGTCCCGCCGCCGAGCAGAGTGGCGAGACTTCGGGTGAACTGGCTGATCGCGAACCGCCGCATGATCCCGCCGACCACCGGGACCCGGAGCAGAAGCGCATCGCGCGTCTGGCGGCCCGAAGCGGACTTGAGCCATCGGAAGAGGAAGAAGCCGCCGACGATCAGTCCCCCGGCGATGAAGAGAACGTTGCGCCGGAGAAACGTCGCGATCCCGATCACGACCTGCGTCAAAAGGGGCAGTTCGGCCCCGAAGTCCCCGAAAAACTCCGAGAACCTCGGGATCACGAACGTCATCAGAATTCCGATCAGCACGACCGACAGAACGATCAGGATCGCGGGATAGACCAGCGTCGAAACCACCTTCCGCGCCAGGCCCATCACCGTCTTCTGGTATGCCAGGTAGCGGCGCAGGACGGTCTCGATCTCCCCGCTCTTCTCCCCCGCCTTCAGAGACGTCCAGTAGAGCCTCGGGAAAGTGTCCCCCTGAGCCGCAAACGCGTCTGACAGGGAGGCGCCTGCGTTCACCCGGTCGCGCACGTCGGTCAAAACACGCCGCAGGGTCGGGTTTTCCTGGCGCTCCAGGAGGATCTCGAAGGAGTGGACGACCGGGAGTCCGGCCTTGAGAAGAGCGATCATCTCCTGGTTGAAGAGGAGAAAGTCGCGCATCTTGACCCGACCGCGCGACTTTCGCGCGGTGCGGCTGGCGAGCGACAACCCCCCCTGTCGGGTGACTTCGAACACGTGTCCGCCCCGGCGCTCGATCTCCGAGCGGGCCGCTCCCGCGTCGGCAGCGAGCACCGCTTCGTCTCCGACGCTTCCGTCGGGCCAGCCGGCTTTGATGGAAAATTGCGGCATCAGAATCTTTTCAGGGTCCGCTCGGGCATCACCGCTTCTCCACGGTCTTGCCGCCGGTCGAGCCCGGGTGTGCCGCTTCCTGCACCAGCAGAATCAGGATGAGCGCGTTCTTCGACGCCTCGTCGCGCGAGGCGCCGAGCACGAGTGTCTGGTTCAAGGAGACGGGCACGGAGGCGCGGTACAGGGGCACCGGCACCGTGCGCCCCTGGTCGTTCTTCTTCAGCCTCGACAACGAGATCGGCGACAGCAGCAGCTCGTCGGCGGTTCCCACGGGCCCGATCGAGAACGTCAGGACGTATTCATCCCCCAGCCTGTAGGACACCGGACGGCCCTCGATCCCGCGGATGACCGCCGAGTCGATCAGGGTGTAGTCGTTGAACTGGAACATCGACTTCAGCTTGGCGCCGAGCCCGCCGATCTCCGCCGCCATCGACCCGGCGGGAACGTCGGCGCGCGCGCGGACCAGCTTCACGGCGAAGTTGAATCCGCGAGGCGGAGAGTCGAATTCCGCCAGAACTTTCGCGACCGTCTTCAGGTTCGACTCGCGGTCCGTGATCGTCATCGCATTCAACCGGGAGGTCAGGGTGATCGAGGCCGCCTCCGAAAGATGCGGGCGGATGAGCAGAGCCGCTTCTTCGATGCGCTTGTATTTCAGTACGAAGACGCGGACGGACGCCTCCTCCGCCGCAAAGAGCGGGAGCGCGACGAGCGCGAAGGCCACGAGGGCCGCGAAGGAGGCAGTCTTTTTTTTCACGCAAAAAAACCGGGATTCCGCCCGAGCGGAACATCGGGGCCCGTGGAACGGGAAGGAGGCTTTACGGCTTCCGGTTAAAACCCCCGAAAGACCCCGCCGCCGCCCGTCCCGTTTCCGTCAAATCAAATGTCGAGCGACCGATCCACGATCCAGACGACGCGCGGCTGACCGCCGCCCGGATTCCAGTCGTAGATGGTCGCGTCGGCAGGAGCCTTCTGTCCCCCGGGCGCGCCCGCTTCCGCGAAGGGAGAGAACGGCCGGGCGGTCATCGCGGGAGCCCCGAATTCGGATCCCGACTCCCCCGCCGGGACCGCTGCGCGGGTTCCCGCGGCAGCGGGGAGGGAGGTCCGCCCCGGTCCGGCCGCGGCCGAAAGCCGATTCGCTCGAGCCAGGGCCAGCCGGGCGGGAGAGGGACTCGTGAGCGTCAGCGCAAGCAACACGGCGGCCGCCGCCGCAGCCGTCGCCCCGGCCCGCTTCCTGTGCGAGGGCACGCGCCGGACGCGCCGCTCCGCGGTTTTCAGGGCGATCCCGGCGCGAACCCCCTCGAGGATGCGGGCCGCATCCGCGTCCGAAACACGCTCCGGCATAGCCGTCGCGAAGAGCAGCGAAGGATCCAGCTCCGAACCCTCCCGCCGGCAGGCGGCGCACTCGGAGAGGTGCGCGCGAACCGCCGAGCGCTCTTCGCGGGAGAGCGCTTCGCCGAGGTATGACTCGAATCGTGTCCGAGTCACTTCGCAGCCGGAGGTCATCGCTTCTCCGGCGCGCGGCGGCGAGCGCGAACAAACCCGGGGCAGATCTTCTCGATCTCCTTGCGGAGGATGCGCCGGGCGTTGAAGAGGTGATTGCGCACGGTGGACTCGCCGCACTGAAGAATCCTCGCGATCTCGTCCGTGTCCTTGTCTTCCATCTCCCGGAGGACGAACGCCGCCTTCTGCTTGCCGCTCAGCCGCTCGCTCGCCTCACGGAAGAGCCGGCTCATCTCGTCATCTTCGGCGGCGCGCGAAGTTTCCGCGCCCGTGGCCTCTTCCCTCTGGCGTACCAGGTGAAGTGTCGCGCCATGGGCCTTCTCCCGGCTGCGGGAGCTACGCAGAAAGTCGATCGAGAGGTTGGTGGTGATGCGGTAGATCCACGTATTGAAAGAGTAGGTTGCGTCGTAACGGTCGAGTTGCTCCCAGACGCGGAGAAACACCATCTGCGCCACGTCTCTCGCGTCCTCGGGGTCCGAAACGATACGCCGCGCCACGGAAACGACGGCGGGGGTCTTTCGGACGACGAGGGCCTCGAAGGACACCATGTCCCCCGACCGCGCCGCCAGAGCGAGCTCGCGGTCTGACAGCTCCGCCGATTGCTCCCTGTGCCGCACTTCGCTGTAGACGAGCTCCATCGGCGGTTTATACGGATCGGCGCCGTCCGCCGTTGGGGGTTTTTCCCGGGACATAACTCGTTGGAGTGTAAGGGAAATCGCACGCGGGCGATAGGCGCCAGGCGAGAGGCGTGAGGCGCGAAGAGGATTTTCGGGCCCGTCGCTGCCCCGGCGCCCGCGCCCTCCCCGTGCGCTAATCTCTCGATCCTTGCTCTTCTATCGCATCCTTTCGGTGCTTGCCCTCGTTTTTTACGCCCCCTGGGCCCTGGCAAGATCCGTTCTGGGGATCCGGAAGATCGGCGATCTCCGGGGGAGACTCGGCTTCGGGCGAGCGCCCGACCTAAACGGCGGTGTCTGGGTCCACGCGGTCTCGGTGGGCGAGGTGGGAGTCGCCCGGAACCTGCTGGCCGAGCTCGCCCGAAAAGCCCCGGAGAGCCGCCTCGCGCTCTCCGTCACGACCGACGCGGGCGCGGAAATGGCGCGCCGGGCGCTTCCGTCCGGGGTCCCGGCCTTCGCCTTTCCCCTCGATCTCGCCGGACCCGTCGAGCGCGCCCTGGATGCCGTGCGTCCGGGGCTCATCCTGTTGACCGAGACCGAAATCTGGCCCCTTTTCTTAGAACGCGCCGCGCGTCGCAAGATCCCCGTGGCGCTCGTCAACGGGCGGCTCTCGGAGCGGTCCTTCTCCCGCTACCGGCTCGCCGGGCGGTCCTTCGCGCGCGTCCTCTCTCGCGTCGCCCTCTTCGCGATGCAGACCCGCGAAGACGCGGCCCGGATCGAGAGGCTGGGCGCTCCCCCGGGGAAGGTTTTTGTCACGGGCAACGTCAAGTACGACCTTCCACCCGCGCCACCCTTCTCAGACGCCCTCCGACTCGCCTCCGCCGCGCGCGGAAGGGCGGTCTTCGTCGCGGCGTCGACCGGGCCGGGCGAAGACGAGATCGTTCTGAACGCGTGGGCCGGGCTCGCCCCCGGGCGCCGCCCGCTGCTCGTCCTGGCGCCGCGCCGGCCCGAGCGTTTCGACGCGGTGGCCGCTCTCGTCTCGGCCGCCGGCCATCCCCTCCTCCGACGGTCCGTTCCCACGGCGGAGCTCCCTCCGGAGGGCTCCGTCTACCTTCTGGACTCAATCGGCGAGCTTTCCTCGGTCTACGGCGAGGCGCGTCTTGCTTTCGTCGGCGGCAGCCTCGTCAAAGCCGGCGGACACAACCCGATCGAAGCCTGGTCCGCCGGAGTGCCCGTGATCGTCGGGCCGCACACGTCGAATTTTCGGGACATCGTCCGCGACGGGCGAGACATCGGAATCCTCGAAATCGTCGCCGACGGGGCGGGGCTCGGGCGCGCCCTTGCGGCGGCGCTCCAGGATCCCGAGGCGCTGGCGCGGCGCGGGGAGGCGGCCCGGCGCGCCGTCGTCGAGAGCCGGGGCGCCGTAACGCGCACGGCGGATCTCGTCCTCCCACTCCTGTCGAACGCGCCGCGGCGGGCGATCTCCCCGTGAGTCCGCTCTCGGCGCTCTACGACCGAATCCTCGAAGCGCGCGCGGAGCGATACGCCACGGGCCGCTCGCGGTCCTCGCGGCTCTCGCGGCCCGTGATCTCCGTCGGCAACCTGACGGTGGGAGGCACGGGGAAAACCCCTTTCGTGCTGCACCTTGCGGAACGCTTCCTCCTGCAGGGACGGCGTCCGGCGATTCTCTCCAGGGGATACGGCCGGCGGTCCCGGGACGTCGTCGTCGTCTCGAAGGGCGACGGCCCTCTCGTCGGACCGGAGGAAGGCGGAGACGAGCCGGTGCTGCTCGCGGAGCGTCTCCGCGGCGCGATCGTGGTGGTGGCGCCACGCCGCGCAGACGCCGCCCGGAGTGCGGAGGCTTTCGCCCCCGACGTCTTCCTCTTAGACGACGGATTTCAGCACCTTTCCGTCCGCCGGGATCTCGACCTGCTCCTTCTCGACGCCTCCGACCCGTTCGGCGCCGGCAGATATCCGCCGTTCGGGCGTCTGCGCGAGCCGCTCTCGGCTCTTCGGCGCGCCGATGGATACGTGTTCACCCGAAGCTCTGCCGGCCATCCGACTCCGGACGAAGTTTCGACGGTCGTCCGGGCAAACCCGGCGGCACCCGTGTTCACGGCGAGGATCTTTCCGGAAGGCCTGACCGCGCCTTCCGGAGCTTCCGCCGCGAGGCCGGAACGCGCTCTCGCGGTGTGCGGCATCGCGACACCCGCGTCGTTTCTCGGGAGCCTCGCGGCGATCGGGATCGACCCCGCGGAATGGCTCGTTTTCCCGGACCACCGGCGCTACTCGGAGCGGGACGTCCGCCGGATCGTCGCCGCCGCGAAACGGTCGGAAAGCGCGGCGGTCGTGACGACCGAGAAGGACGCGGTGAAGCTCGCGGGGCGGCTGCCTCTTCCCCTCCTGACTCTCCGACTGAAAGTCGAAGTCCATGAGAAGGGCTTCTATCCCTGGATCGAGGAGCGGCTGTTCGGAAGTGCGGAGACGGCGCCCCGCGAGGGTCGGCCGTGAGTCAGACGCCTCCGGAAACCGACTTCGACGGGGTTTCAGAGGAGAGCGCCTCTCCGGCCCCGACCCGCCGCCGCGGCCGGTCGGCGGCGCGCGACCGCCTGGAGCACGCTCTCTTCGCGGCGGCGGCGGGGTGGCTCGCCCGCCGCGGCCCGGAGGCCGCCTCGCGCGCGGGGGCCCGGCTGGCCCGTCTTTACATCTCTCTCGCGCCTTCGCGGCGGCGCATCCTCGAGGCGAATCTCGCCTCCGCCTTTCCCGACCTGGCCCACGGGCAGATCGCAGCGCTCGCGCGCCGGAGTGTCGAGAACTTCGGGTCGGTCTTCCTGGAGTTCCTGGACTCGCCGAGGTTTTCCCGCGAGGAGATCGAGGATCGCGTCGCGGTCGTGGGCCGCGAGCATCTGGATGCGGCGCGGGCCCGCGGCAAGGGCGTCTTCGTTCTCTCCGCGCACTTTGGAAGCTGGGAGCTCGGCGCCGTGCGGGCGGGGCTCCTCGGGGAGCCGATCGCCTCCGTCGTGCGCCCGCTCGACAATGCGCTTCTGGAGGCCGAGGTCGCCAGCCGGCGAACACGCTTCGGCAACCGGCTCATCCGCAAAAAAGAGGCCGCGCGGGAGATCCTTCGGGCGCTGCGCGAGCGTCGCACGGTCGCCATCATGATCGATCAGAATGTGCTCCCGGGTGAGGGAGTCTTCGTCCCTTTCTTCGGCCGGCTCGCGGCGACATCTCCGTCGCTGGCGCTCCTGCAGATGAAGACGGATGCCGCCATCGTGCCCGCGTTCGCCTGGCCGCTCGGCGCGGGGCGGTACCGGCTGGAATTCGAGGCGCCGGTCCTCGCGGCCGAGTTTGCGGGGGGACAGACGCGGGAAGAGCGTGTCCGCCTCGCCACCGCGAGGTACATGGCGATCACCGAAGCCGCGGTGCGGCGCGCGCCGGAAGCGTGGCTGTGGATTCACAATCGCTGGCGCACCCGTCCGGCGGACGAATCGTGAGGCCTCCGGTCTGTCCTCTGCCTCTGCCGCGCGCCATCCGGGCTCCGTCGCCTTCCTCCGCCCGCGGCACCCTCGGGGAGCCAGCTCGCGCACTCAGGATGAGAAGGGAAGTTCCGCCATGTCTCTCTTGATCGTCGCGCCCAACTGGTTGGGCGACGCGGTGATGGCGATTCCGTTCGTGCGCGCGCTTCAGTCCGCCCGCCCCGGCGCGCCGATCACCGTGCTGGCGCGACGAGCTCCCGGCGCGATCCTCGGCTCGATTGGCGGGGTGGACGTGGTCGAGCGCCGTTCGAGCGTCCTCGCGGACGCCGTGGCGCTGCGACGCCGCCGCCTGACGCAGGCATGGCTGCTTCCCAATTCCTTCCGCTCCGCTCTCGCTCCCTTCCTGGCGGCGGTCCCGGAACGGATCGGCTTCTCGACGGACGGACGCGGTTTGCTGCTCACCCGCGCCCTGCCGCCTCCCCCGGCGACCGCCCACCAGCTACGGGACTACGACTCTCTTCTCGAAGTCGAAGGGATCGCTCCCGACCTCGGGTCCCCCGCGCTGGTACCGCCGGACGCCGCCACCGCGCTCGCAAACGCCGCGCTTTCGGAGGCGGGCCTGGCCGGCGAGGCGGCCGTTTTTCTGGCGCCCGGCGCGGCATTTTCCTGGACCAAGCGATGGCCGCCCGCCCTCTGGGGCCGGCTCGCGGCGCTTCTGCGGGATTCCGAAATTCCGGCGGCGATCGTCATAGGGCCGGGGGAAGAGGCCATCGCCGCGGAGGCGGTGCTTTCCGCCGGGTTCCCCGTCCCCGTCCTCGGCGCGGACCTCGATCCGCTCGCCCTGGCATCGCTCCTCGGCCGAGCCCGTGTCGTGGTCGCGAACGACTCGGGGCCCATGCACCTCGCGGCCGCGGTCGGCACCCCCGTGGTCGCCCTGTTCGGTCCCACCGATCCCGGCCGGACGGGCCCTTCGGGCTCCTCCGCGCGCGTGCTAGACCGCTACGTCTTCTGCTCGCCCTGCTTTCTGAAGGAGTGCCCGTATGCGCACGAGTGCCTGCGACTGATCACGCCCGAGACGGTCCTGCGCGCCGTCGAAGACGTCCGCGCGGCTTCGCCGATTTCCCGAGTGCCGGGACACTGAGAACGGAGAGCTACTTCAGCTCCATGTTCCAGTACGCGACGTCCAGGAAGTTACGCCACGCCGGGTGAAACTTGCTGGCGCCGAAGTGCCCGACGGGATGCCAGCGGGGTTTCCGGGGCGGTGTGATCAGCCGGATCCCGGCCTCGTGCGGCGTGCGATTGCCCTTCCGGACGTTGCACGCCAGGCACGCGCAGACCACGTTCTCCCAGCTCGACATTCCTCCGCGGGAGAGCGGGACCACGTGATCGAGCGACAACTCCGCCGAGGGAAACTTGTGGCCGCAATACTGGCAGCGACTCCCGTCGCGCAGATAGATGTTGTGGCGGGAGAATTTGACGTCCTGCCGCGGCAGGCGGTCGAACTCCTTGAGTGCCACCACCCGCGGGACCCGGATCTTCGAGGACGGTGTCATGACGACTTCGTCGTGCGGCTGGACCGGGATGTCGCACCAGTTGTGGAAGTCCCAGGTGCTGTAGTCCGGCAACACCGCGCGCACATGCCCCTTGTAAAAGAGGGAAAACGCCTTCCGGACGGTCGTGACCTGGACCGCCTGAAAAACGCGATTCAAGACGAGCACCTGTGACTCGAGCATGGGCCTCCCGGAACGGCGGTAATTATAATCCGAGCGAATTGAAGACCTTGCGAATCGACGGGCCCCGGCGGTGACCCCCCGCGTCTCCCGCGCGCGGCTGGAGGACGTGCTCGAGCGGTTCGCCGGTCGGCGGCTCGCCGTCGCCGGGGATTACGTTCTCGATCGCTTCGTCTACGGGCACCCGAAGCGTGTCAGTCGCGAGGCGCCTGTCCTCATCCTCCGATTTTCGAAAGAGGAGAACCTGCCAGGGGGAGCCGGGAACACCGCCGCCAACGTGCGGGCGCTCGGAGGCGTGCCGGTGCCGATCGGAGTGGTGGGCGACGACGAAGAAGGCCGCACGCTGCGCAGGATTCTGGAAGACCGGGGAATCGACACCGCCGGCCTCCTCGAAGCGGGCGGGTACGCGACCCCCACCAAAACGAGAATCCTGGGAGGCGCCCCGCACGCGATCAAGCAGCAGATCGTCCGTTACGACCGCGAGGGATTTCTCCCGCCGGGCTCGCCGGCCCCCGTCGCTCTCCTCGCGCGCATGGCGGCGCTCGCCGCGCGCGCCGACGCCGCGATTCTTTCGGACTACGGATACGGCGCCATCTCGCCGGCGGCGGTCGCCGTGCTCCGCCCGGCGCTCCCTCCCGGCGCGCCGATCCTCGTCGACTCCCGGCACGCCCTCTCTCAGTACGCGGAGGTGGACGCGGTCACTCCCAACGAAGAGGAGGTCGAGGAGTGCGTCGGTTTCGAGCTCGGCGATTCGACGCAAGCTCTGGAGCGCGCGGGGACTGCGCTGCGCCGGGCCATCTCGTGCCGGACGATCCTCGTGACGCGCGGTTCGCGCGGAATGGCGCTCTTCACCGGCGAGGACCCTCCGTCGATCATCCCCGTTCACGGGACGGACCAGGTGGCGGACGTGACGGGGGCCGGCGACACGGTCCTTGCCACGTTCTCGCTGGCGCTCGCCTCCGGCGCCACGCCTCTCGAGGCCGCCGTGCTCGCAAATTTTGCGGGCGGAGTCGTCGTGATGAAAATGGGAACGGCGACGGTCACACGTGAAGAAATCTCGCGGGCGATCGCGAGCGATCGGGAGATCCTCGCTTGACTCGAGCGCCGGACGCTCCCATGTCCCCCCGCACCGGCGCTCCGATTCTCTCCCGGGAGGAGATCGTGCGGGAGGTAGCGGCCCATCGTGAAGCGGGCCGCAGGATCGTCTTTGCGAACGGCGCCTTCGATCTGCTCCACGTCGGACACGTGCGCTACCTGCGGGCCGCGCGGGAGGAAGGGGACGTTCTCGTCGTGGCGGTGAACTCGGACGCTTCCGTCCGGGGCGCCAAGGGGCCGGGGCGCCCCATGGTCCCCGAACAGGAGCGGGCGGAGATCGTCGCCGCTCTCGGCTGCGTGGACGCGGTCGTTCTCTTCGAGGAAGAGTCCCCCGCCGGATTGATCGCGGAGTTGCGGCCCGAGATCCACGCGAAGGGGACGGATTACACGCCGGAATCGGTTCCCGAGCGGCAGATCGTCGCGGATTACGGCGGCAGGACGGTCGTCGTCGGAGACCCCAAGGACCACGCCACGACCGATCTCCTCGAACGCATCCGCGCGACCGTCACGTCTTGACGACCCCGTCCGATTCCCGATCCGAAACGCGCGATTCCCGACTTCGAGAGCCGACCCGGCTCATTATCGTGCGCCTTTCCGCGCTCGGCGACATCGTCCACGCTTTACCGCTGGCCGAGAACGCGCATCGCGCCGGAGTGGCGATCGGCTGGGTCGTCGAGCGCGCGTACGCCGGCCTTCTAGAACCGCATCCCGCCATCGAAACCGTTTTCCCGGTCGACACGAGGCGGTGGCGCCGCACGCCGCTCTCCCTTCGGAGCCGCACCGAAATCCGCCGGCTTCGCGCCGCCCTGAGGGACTTCCGGGCGGACGCGGCCGTGGACGCGCAAGGACTCTGGAAATCGGCGCTCGTCGCCCGGCTCTCGGGCGCGCCCGTCGTGAGCCTCGGATCGCGCGACCGACGGGAGCGGGCATCCTCCGTTCTCGTGGACCGCGCCGTCGCGCTCGACCCGTCCGTCGAGCACGTCGTGGATCAGAACCTGGCGCTTCTCGGGCCACTGAACATCCCCGTGGCAGTCCGCGCGCCGGACGCGCGCTATCTCTTGAGCGTCCCGCGCGAGGACGCGGATCGTTTCGCGTCTTCCCTCCCCCGGCCCTTTGCGCTCTTCCACCCGGGCGCGAGCCGTGCCGAAAAGGCCTGGGGGGAAGAGGAGTACGCCGCGCTCGCACGCCAGCTCTCGCGACGGGCCGGGATCTCTCCCGTCATCTCCTGGGGCCCCGGCGACGAGGTCCGCGCGAGCCGTCTGGGAGAACTTCTCCCGGACGCGGCCAGACTTCCTCCCCTGGACTTTGCCGGGCTGGCGCACGTGGCCGCCCGGGCGGCCCTCTTCGTCGGCGGAGACACCGGCCCCGTCCACCTTGCCGATGCGCTCGGAACTCCCACGCTCGCGCTCTTCTCGCCGTCCTCGCGACGCAACCTGCCCGCTCGGAATCGACCTTACGGAGGCGCGTCGATGAGCTACGATCAGGCCTCCGAGATCGAGGCCGTCGTGACGATGGCGATCAGCGCGGCCCGGTGCCCGCCACCCTGACGGGCACCCGGCGGAACAGAGGCGGTTCGGCTGGCTTTTCAGACACTCAAGCGGTATCGATTCCTGGTGTGCGCGCTCCTTCTCGCGACACGCGCGCCGACCTTCGCTCAGGAAAAGCCACCGGCGCCGATTTTCGTGGGCGAGACGCTCCGATACGCTATGACCATTCTCGGCGTCGCCGGCGGGGAGCTGACTCTTTCCGCGCAGGCCACCGAGCTTGCGGGCCGCCCGGCGTGGAAATTCGAGCTCTCTGCCGTCTCGAACGATTTCCTCTCCAAATTGTTTCTGGTCCGCGACTACATGGTGTCGTGGGTCGATCCTCGAACCTTTCACTCGATGCGCTTCGAGAAGCACACCGTCGAAGGCAAGCGAGTGCGCGACGAGTTGACCGAGTTCGACTACGAGGCGGGAGTCGCGCGCCACGAGGGCAAATCGATCCCCCTGAAAGAAGCGACGCTCGATACGCTCTCATCCGTGTATTTTCTGCGGACACTCTCTTTGGAAAAGGAGCCCGCTCCCGAGCTCCAGGTCTTTTCCGGGGAAACGCACACACTCCGGGTCGAGATCCTGGGGCGCGAGCGCGTCACGACGCCGGCCGGGACCTTTTCGACGATCCGCATCGAGCCGAAGAGCTCCGGCGGAAGCCTCATCGGAAAGGGAAAGAACCTCGTGCTCTGGCTGACCGACGACGAAAGGCGCATCCCGGTTCAGATCCGCTCCAAGCTCAAAGTCGGAACGCTCATCGGCCGGCTCCGGGCGATCGAAAAATAGCCGCCGGTTTCCGCCCTCGATTTCTGATTTAGTTCGCGGTTCGCCACCGGACCGGAGTGGCCGGCGACGGAGAACTCTTTGACTCCTGAGGCTGAAGGACTTACGATCGTCGCGTCCTTCACATGGCAGTCAAACTCGGGGATCTCCTCCTCAAAGCGAAGCTGATCTCTGCGGAGCAGCTCGAAGCGGCGCTCAAATCCCAGCGGGAAGAGGGCGGCAAGCTCGGCGAAGCCCTGGTCCGCGTGGGGGCGGTCACCGAAAATCAGATCACCGAGACTCTCTCGCAGCAGTTCGGAGTCCCCTCGATCGATCTCGCGAGCTTCGAGATCGACCCGAACGTGATCAAGGTGGTCCCCGCCGAGGTCGCGCGCAAGTACGGCGTGTTGCCGGTGAACAAGACGGGCGCGACGCTGACGATCGCGATGGGCGACCCGACGAACGTCTTCGCCATGGACGACATCAAGTTCATGACCGGGTACAACGTCGAGCCGGTCGTCGCCTCCGAGGTCGCCCTCCGCAAGGCGATCGAGAAGCATTACGGAACCCCTCGATCCGTGGTGCTGAAGGAGAAGGCGAAGCCGAGCTCGAGCGCATTCTCCGCCGGCGGGAACCTCGACGACGTGATGCAGACCTCCGCGCTGACCGCCGACGACATGGCCGGAGTCGGCCTCGGCGAGATCAACATGGACGAGATCACGGGGCTCGACGAAGGCGCCGACGTCGACGTCGTGAAGGACGAGGGGCAGGAGATCGACCTGGGCGACCTCGCCAAATCGACGGAATCCGCTCCCATCATCAAGGTCTCCAACCTGATCCTGATCGAGGCGTTGAAGGCGGGCGCCTCCGACATCCACGTGGAGCCGTACGAGAAGGAATTCCGCGTGCGGTTCCGGGTCGATGGCGTCCTGCACAACATCATGGCGCTCCCCATGCGGACGCGGGATCCCCTGATCTCGCGTCTGAAGATCATGGCGAAGCTCGACATTTCCGAGAAGCGGCTGCCGCAGGACGGACGGATCAAGATCCGACTGCGCGTCGAGGAGCGGTCGCGCGATCTCGACCTGCGCGTCTCGACGGTGCCCGCGCAGTTCGGCGAGAAAGTCGTCATGCGGCTGCTCGACAAGACGAAGCTGCAGCTCGACATGACGATGCT
>JBDUBI010000089.1:0-9368 GCA_040004225.1 Acidobacteriota bacterium | reverse complement strand
GGGGGATCCGCCTGGAGAAGACCCTCCCATGGTGGCTTGTCGAACTTGTCCATGACGTGTCCTTTCGCAGTTTGAGAAAAGCGACGAAGCCGTCGCGTCGCCTCGACTGACGGGAGAACTTCGCGGAGGATCCCGGCAGGAACGGAAGGGCGCATGTTTCGCCCCGCCCGGGCCCCGCGTGACCCGAGCCGAACCGGGCGAAACTCCGGCAGACAGCAGCATCGAAAACCTGCGAAAGGCTATCAAGCCCGCCAGCGGGCGGCGAAACTTTCTTTCCCCCGTAATTCCTTTTTTTGCGCATTTTCTTGACAACATTTCTGACGCCGGAGGGGCTCCTTCGGTTCGAGGCGGGTGAGCGGGCAGGCCAGGCCACGTTTGCGAGGCAGACGACCCGTAAGCCGTGCGGGAAAGCCTCTCCCCGACCGGCACGGGGCGGTCGCACCCCCCGGTCCAGGGAAGTCACCGACGGACTCCGTGTGAATCAGACCCCGACTGAAATCGAGCCCTATTTCTTTCGCACCACCTGAATGGACGTGATGTCCCTCACCTTCATCTCGGCGTCCGCGACTGACGGCCGCTGGACTTTCAGCCACAGTTTGGAGTCCGCCAGCCCCTTGGCGTTGTCGAGCACGAAAAAGCTCCACTTGACCTGGGTTCCGTCCGGCAGCGTCGTTCCCGGGGACACCGTAACTTCGCGGGCATTCTGCCTGTAGAACGAAGACACCTTTTCGTACGCGTCCGGCGTCACGTAAACCTCACTCTCGGTGCCGGGGGGCAGGACTGCCTTGCCTTTGCGCATGGCATCAGCCGCCCACGCGTCCGTCTTCGCTCCCGGATACACCTTGAATTCCGCCGCTCCCGCCGTCAGGGAGACGAACACGAATCCGCACACGGCGAGGAGAGCCGTTGTCCGCCTGCGAATCCTTTGAGCCATCGAAGTTCTCCTTTTCGACCCGACGCGGGACCCGACAGGGGGTCAGTCCTGAAACGCTGATTTTCGGCCGCGGATCCGCCGCCCGCCACTCGAAGTGGCTTTCCGCCCGGCCTCCTCCTTAAACACATACTCGTGCTGCGCGTCCCGGGTGACGAGCACGCGCTTGCCGTCTCTCTCCGCCACGACGAAGTCGAAGCCCTCGAGGGTGGGGTCCATCGTGATGAATGAAATCGTTCCGTCGTCGTTCTTGCGCGAGGCGACGGCGCTCTTCCATTCCCCGACGTCGAAGAGGACCGTGCTCCCCTGTTTTCGGACGTTCAACTCGCCGAGAGCCGTGCTCACGTACCGCGGCGCAAGCTTGCCGGCTTCGCGAGGGTCGGCCGGGACGACGAGGCGTTCCCGCGCCTTGGCGATCTCCGCTTTCCGCTGGGCTGCGGCGGCGGCCAGTTGCGCGTCGGCCTCCGGCCGGCCGTCGAAGAGAAGCTCCAGGAGCTTTCTGAGGAAAGGTCCGCGCAGGAGAACGCCGGAATCCGAGTTCGTGAGGATGACACCTCCGACGCCGTGCTCGGGCAGCCAGATCATGTCGCTGTGGTATCCGGCGAGGTCTCCGCCATGATGGACGACCGGGATACCCCATCTCTTGTCGACGAAGAGGCCCATACCGTACGTGACGTCCTCGCTCACGAGGATCTGCGGGGCGCGGCGGGCGAGAAGGCTTTCCTCCGAGACCAGCCGCTTGCCATTGGGGAGCGTCCCCCTGGCGAGCTCCATCACGACGTACTGGCTCAGGTCGTGTGCGCTCGTCCAGAGTCCGCCCGCGGGCCGCACCGGCACGATCGATTCATTCAAGTCCATCCGTGCCTTCTCGACCTTGCCGTTCACCGTCTCTCCGTGAGGTTGGGCGACGTCGCCCTTCAAGGCGCGCGCGAAGTCGAACGTCGTCGAGGTCATCCCGAGCGGAGCGAATACTTTCGTCCGCATCGCTTCGTCATATGCGGCACCGAGCTCCCTGCCGGGCATCGAAATCGAAGCGCCGACGAAGCCCGCCGCCGCGGCCATCAGATTGCTGTACTGGAAGACCTCTCCGAAGCGGCTCGTGGGCTGCATCGTCGCGAGGAGGCCCATGGCCGACGAAGGTGTGGCCTGCTTGTATTCGAAGAGCCACTCGAGGTCCTGCCGCGGCATCCCCGTGCACGCGCACACGAGGTGCTTCACGAGCACCTGGCGTGTCGTGGCCGCATCGCCGAGCCTGAAGGCCGGATAGACCTCGGACACGGGCTGGTCCCAGCGAAGCTTCTTTTCGTCCACCAGCTCGGCGAGCAGAAGAGTCGTCATCGCCTTGGTGTTGGACGCCGCGATGAAGAGCGTGTCCGCGTCGATGGGATCCGGCTTGCCCAGCTCTTTCACGCCGAGGCCGCCCTCGAAGACCACCTTGCCTCCGTCGATGAGGCTGAACCCGACGCCGGGGGTATCGACGAGCTTCATGCCGCCAGTCAGGAACTCCTTCAGCGCGGCGATCATCTTTGCATCGACCGGATGCGCCTTTCTTCCCGCGAATGTCTCGCGCTGGTAGTCTTTCGGGCGAAGGCTGTTCAAGAGCAGCGACACCTGCGAACTGCGCTTTTCGGCCGTGGGCTCGGAGGCGTCGAGGATCGCCACCACCCAGGTCTTCCCGGCCCTCATTGCGAGGGCGAATACGGATACGCGCTCGTTCGGCGAGGTCTCGTACTCGTAGAAACGTCGCTCCTCCCAGCCGTTTCGAGGAGCTTGCGCGGTCGCAAGTTTCAGCGGCCGCTTCGAGTCGGGTCGGTATGCGGTCCACGCGGCCGCGACCGCGGCGTCGGCGTCCTTCGCGTCGACGTCGAGCACCGCGGCGTGCGAGTCCGTCTCCGGGGGATCGAGGACGAGCAGAGCCTCCCGTTTCGTCATCCCCCACCCCGACGGCAGAGTGAACGTCGCGCCGGCGGGGGTCGTCTTCGGCGTGTCGGCCGCGAACCGCTCCATCCCCGGCGGGGGCGGCTGCGCCGTCGTGGCGGGCTGAGCGAGGAGCGGCGGGCCAGTGATCCCTAGAGCGAGAACGAGGCCGAGTGCGACTCGGGTCAGACGGTTCATGCGATTTCCTTTTTTCGGCGCGAGAAGTCTATGACGTTCGGGAGACCGTCGAACTCCAGCGCCGCAGGGCAGAGGCGGTTGCCTGAAACGGACGGTCCCTCGAGTACGTCCTTTCGCACGTACCCATACCCGTGCCCTCTGCGCTCAGGCCGGTTGACATGTGACCAAACGGTAACATATTGTTTTCGCTGTGAATACCGTGTTCCGGGCCCTTGCCGATGCGACACGACGCCGCCTGCTCGACGAATTGTTCCAGCAGGACGGACAGACGCTCGGCGAGCTCGAGCGCCGCTTTGCGATGACGCGATTCGGTGTCATGAAGCACCTCCGCGTGCTCGAGAAGGCGCGTCTCGTCGTCACCAAACGGCGCGGCCGCGAGAAGATTCACTTCTTAAACGTCATCCCCATCCGGCTCGTCCACGACCGGTGGGTGAGCAAGTACGCCGAACCGTGGGCCGCGGCACTCACCGGGCTCAGGAAACAAATACAGGAGACAGCCATGGAGAAGGTGTTCGAGATTTACATCAAGACGACCCCGGAACGCCTCTGGGAAGCCATCACGAATCCGGCGATGCGGCAGAAGTACAACTTCGGTCTCGTCGTTCAGACGGACTGGAAGATTGGCTCTTCCTATAAGGCCACCGCGGGCTCTGCGACGGTCGCCCCGAACATGACGATCCTGGAGGGCAAGAACCTGGAGGTCGATCCTCCGCGCCGGCTCGTCCAGAGCTTCCGGGCCCTGTGGAGCGACGCTGTGAAGAACGAGGGGACATCGAGGGTTACCTGGGAGATCGAGAAGGTCGGCGATTCCTGCCGGCTCACGGTCACGCACGACCAGTTGCGCGAGGGTGCCAACGACGAGCTCTACGGTGGGTGGCCCATGATCCTTTCCGGTTTGAAGACGCTGCTCGAGACCGGTCAGCGGCTCACGACCCCGGGGTCGCTGCGCTATGCGAAAGCACCGGAGTCGGTGGCTTGATACCTCCCTCGGACTCTCACCGGACTCGGGAAATGGGCGGACGCTCCCCGCTGTTTCAGGCCATCCGCTCGACTCAGCGGAGACGAAGCAGGACCGCCTTCCCGTCCGTTTCGAAGCGGTCGCCGGCGAAGTTTTTCCCCGTCGTCGGGGAAGTCACGGCGAATATCTGGACGGACGCCACGTCTCCCGTCCCGGTGAGGCTCTCGCGAACATAGGCGCGTTGCAGATCGACCTGAGGGTCTATCGAATGAACGGGCACCGGAGTCGCCGAAGACCTGCGGAGCCCCCGGTCGAAATGCACCGTCGCCACCCAGATCGATGCCCCGTTCGCGTCGATGAGGCTCGTGTTCCACAAATGAATGTGGTGGCGCTCCCGGATCGTGTTGGCGGGAGTCGAATGCTCGAACGCCAGCATGTTCGGAAATCCGTTCCAGAAGGACGGCGTCCCGGGTTGCTGCGGGTAAGGACGATCCGTCAGCAGCGACCGGATTTCCCGGGACATCGAGCCGAGACTGATCGGATCGGCGTCGCGCCAACCCGCTTTTCGAAATATGGCGCCCACGACTCCGGCCGCACCCACGATGACGACGTTGATCGGCTCCATGGGTTTCCCGGTCAGGTCCTCGCTGCGGGTCGGCACCTTCTCGAACAGGCGGGCGGGAATCTCCTCCGCCGGGATTATCAATATCGTCGCGGGAACCGCATGGGGTTGCGGGAGCGGTACGAGGCGATAAAGGGAGACGGCGACGCTGAGCCACAGGCCGCCGAGAGCGACGGAGGCCCACGCGAGGCGGGAATACGGGATCTTCGGAGGCAGAGGCGCATGTCGATGTCGCCAGAAGAAGAGCGCGGTCGATGCCGCACTCAACCAGGCCGCCCCCGCGGCGTAGCTCGCCAGGACGTCCGACGGCCAGTGGACGCCCAGATAGACCCTGGAAAATCCGATCGCGCCGACCAGAAGGGCGCTCGCGGCAATCAGAAGAGGGCGCGCCCTCCGGGGGATCGAGGGAAGAAGGAGCGTGCACACGAGGCCGTAGAAAATGAAAGCGGCGAAGGCATGACCGCTTGGAAAGCTGTAGCTGCTTTCGAACGCAATCGCGTTTGCGGGCTCCGGGCGGCTCCGGTGAACGACGTTCTTGATCAGCCACACCAGCGCTTCGCCGGGCAACATCGTGAGAACGAGCGTCAGGACCTCCGCTTTCCGCCGCCAGAGGGCGAGGATCAGCCCGAGAACCAGGCCGCCCGCCGCGAGCGTCTGCCAGCGGCCGAGGTCGGAAACGAAGACCATCACCCGGGTGGCGCCCGGCGTCCGTGCGCTCTGGACGAGATTGCTCACCCGGAGGTCCGCTCGGATGAGGGGCGTCTTTCTGGAGAGGTCCTCCGCGAGGCGCGCGAACAGCAGAAGAAAGATCAGCAGGACCCCGAGCCGATTCACCAGGGTGAGGATGAGCTTTCGGTGATCGCGCGGCGCGGTCGTCGGCACGACGGAAGAGTCTACAGATGATGCCGGGATCACGTTTCAGGAGACGTCGATCGACGGGTCTGTCCTCCCTCTCCCCGGGCGCGGAGTGCTCGCGAGTGAGAGACGCTCTCCCCTCGTCGCACATTTAGATGTCAGGGAGAGGGAGTGCCCCCCCACCCTGACCCCTCTCCCCGGGCGCGGGGAGAGGGAAGTGCGTCATCAGTTAACTTTGCGCACCCGAGTCCGCTCGGATCGGTCGCTTTCGTTCACCGAAGAGGAGGAGCGCGCGATGTCAGGTCGCCCGGATCGACGTGAAGAGAATCGCCGCCTCTCCTCCGACGCCCCTCGGCCCTCCTCCTCCGGCAGCGCGGCCGTCCGTCCGTCGCCCCGAAACCCGGGCGGCCGCCGGCCCGCCAGACGCGCTGCGACCTCGGCCGTCGCCGCGTGCCTCCTCTTTGCCGTCGCCGGCCCTGCGTCGCCGGACGCTCCCTCAACCTCCCTCCCTCCGCTCGATGGCGTCGAGTCGCTCTCGGCGCCGGGCCACTACGACAAGTACCCGGCCGGCGCGTTCGACCGTTCCGGGAAGCTGTGGATCGCGTACACGTCCAACGATCGCGGACGCGACTCCATCGTGGTGCGGGGGCGCGAGAGCGCGGCGGGCGGCTGGTCTTCCGAGGAGAGGCTCGACGCCGGCGAGGGGACCGAGAGCGGCGCGCGGCTCGTCGTCGACGGGAGCGGTTCTCTCTGGGCCTTCTGGCACGGTCGCCGGAACGGGAAGTGGACGATCTACTCGCGCCGGCGCGACCGCGGCGCGTGGTCGGCGGAAGAGCGGGTCTCCGCCCCCGGTGTGAACGCGCTGCACGCCGCCGCCGCCGCGGACTCGTCGGGGCGGCTGTGGGTCGCGTGGGAAGTCGCCCGCGGCGGCGGGTTCGACATTCAACTCGTCGCCCGCGAGGGAAACGGATGGTCCGGGCCGGCAGCGATCGCGAGCCCCGGAAGCGATCGCCGCCCCGCGCTCGCGGCGCCTCCCGAGGGGGGCGTCTTCCTCGCGTGGGATTCGACGCGCGCCGGAAGCTACGACATCTGGCTCGTCCGCGCGCGCTCCGAAGGCGGCCGCGCTCCCCGCCTCGAGGCGCCGATCGCCGTCACCTCCGACGCCGCGATCGACGACTCCCCTTCGATCGCCTGCGCCCGGGATGGAACCCTCTGGCTCGCCTGGAATTCGATGCGGGGGCACTCGGCCGACGCCTTCCGGGCCGACCGCCATTCCGGGGACGCGTTTCTCAGGGCGTACCGAAACGGAACGTGGTGGGCGCCGCCCGGCGTCGCCGCCGGAGCTCTCCCCGGTCAGGTGAGCTTCGGCGCCGTCAACAAAACGCGGCGAGACGCGGTCGAGCCGTACTGGCAGTGGAAGCAGACCCAGAACTATCCGTCGGTGTTCCTCGATCGAAGCGGCCGCGCCTGGGTCATCTGGCGGACGGATGCGACCGGCGCGCACAACTTCGACCTCTGGGCGCGGATCCACGACGGGAGGCGATGGTCGCCGGAGCTCCACCTGACGTCGTTCTCGCCCGGCCGCGACGAGTTTCCCACCGTCGCGGCGTCGCCGGATGGCCGCCTCCAGATCGCGTGGGAGGGCCAGGCGCTCCCGGCGGAAGGGCAGACTGCGGCCATCGCAGGCGACGTCGACGCGTACGACACCCGGGGCAGCCGGAACGTGATTCTGACGGGCAGGCTCTCGGCCCCGGAGCAGGGCTGGGTCGCGGCGCCGCTTGCCGTCGCGGCGCCGGAAAAATACGACGCCGCGAAAGCCGGAGAGCCGATGGCGCCGGGCCCGCCGCCTCGAACCGCCACGGCTGAGAACGGGCGCTGGCACGTCTACTTTGGAGATCCGCACAGCCACACCATCCTGAGCGACGCGAAGACCGGTCTCCCCGACCAGCTCCTGGAGCTGTCCCGGGACCGCCTGGGACTCGACTTCGACGTCATCAGCGACCACACCGAGATGGGCCGGCTGCAGGCAACCGAGTACGCCGAGCTGCAGCTGACATCCCGCGTGTTCGACGAGCCGGGGCGCTTCGTCAGCCTGACGGGCTGGGAGTGGACGGCGGGATCTCAGTACGGACACCGCGTTGTGCTGCAACGCGACGACGGAGGGCCCATCTTGAGCTCCGCGGAGCCCGAGGGAGACACGATCGAGAAGCTCTATGCGCATCTGCGACAGCATCACGGGATCGTCTCGCCGCACCACACAGGCAACGCCACGTGGGGCCGCTGGAATCCGGCCGCGACCTTCGACGAGACGCTCGAGCCGAACTTCGAGATCGCCTCGTGGCATGGACGATACGAATTCTTCGGAAACCCCCGCGAGGGGCGCCGGCAGGTTCCGGGACATCAGTATCAGGACGCTCTCCGCCTCGGCCGCCACGTGGGAGTGATGGGCGCGAGCGACACGCACCACTTGAGCCCGGGCGAGGGAGGGTTGACCGCCGTGCTGGCCGAAAGGCTCGACCGGGAGAGCCTCTTCGACGCGATCCGAAACCGGCGCAACTACGCGACAACCGGCGTCCGGATCCTGCTCGAGTTCACCGCGGACGGCGCGCCGATGGGGTCTCGCATCCATAAACACGGCTCCCTTCCGATGACCGTCCGCGTCGAGGGAACGGCGGCGATTGACCGGATCGAGATCGTTCGCAACCTGATCGACACCTTCGCCGCCGTCCGGCTCGAGCAGGCGCCCGAAGCGGCAGACGGGGTCTTTCTGATCTACGACCCGGCCGATCCGCAGGGGGGCCGCCGGCTGGAGATCCCGGACACGCGGATCGTCACCTTCACGGTTGAGGACAAGGCGCCGCCTCCCGGCGAGTCGTCCTACTACGTCCGCGTGACGCAGGCGGACGGCCACCAGGCGTGGTCGTCACCGATCTGGGTGGATTCTTCGGGGCATTGAGGCGACGACCTGGAGACCGAGTGGCGGGATCAGCCAGCGACTCTACGTTTATCGCCGGAACGTCACTGGATGTCATGGACGAATTCTACGGTCTCACTCTCGGCTACTACGGAGAACGAATCATGTTGTCCGTCGTTCAGAATTTCCATCAACGATTCGATTACTTGCGAAAGTTTCGGTGAGCGCGAGCCTGCCCGGGCGACAAAGTTTCTCCATGGACCCCGAGACGGAAGACCAGGCATCCCATCGATCTCGGGGTTGGCCCTCATCCGGCGTTATGATGCCGCCGTAGCAAAAGGGAGCACACCATGCGTCAGAACGCCGCAGTTCTCATCGCCGCCGCGGGCCTTTCGATCCTCGTGGTTGCCTGCAGCGACTCCAATGGGGTCACCGCCCCGTCGACCGGAACCCTGACCACCTCGTCCGCGAACATCGGCGGCACGTGGACCGGCCGGTTCGAAGCGTACGACCCGAAGAGTTGCGAGGCATCCCCGGCCACCGCGACGTTCACCCAGAACGGCAATTCTGTCTTCGGAATCCTGAAAACAAATGCATGCGGCGTCGGGGGTTCGTTCAAAGGGACCGTGTCAGGCAACAGCGTGACGGGCCTGATCGACATGACCGGCTGCGTCGGCGGAGGCGTCTCAGGAAGCATGCAGGGCGGCGAGATCACGCTTTCGATCGGCGACATGACCAAGCCGCTCATCACCGGCGACCGCGTGATCATGGCGGGCGGCTCACTCACTCTGAGGCGCTGATCACGAAGCGGTAACGAACCAGGCCGGCTCAGAGTACGAGCGGCCCGGGAAGATCTCTTTCGGAAATCAGTTCGTCAGCGCGCGGATCCTGAAGTTCGGGTTCCTGCCTTTGATGCCGCGAAAGAGCCGGAAAACGCCGGGCACGTTCTTCGTCCCCCGAACGAGCGGCTCGA
>JBDUBI010000018.1:0-9378 GCA_040004225.1 Acidobacteriota bacterium | reverse complement strand
AGGAGGCGCCTTCGAGGGAGAGCCCGAAGGATGGCTCGAGCGTGCCGTCGAACACGGGGTCGCCCGTGCGGTTCTCGAAATCGGCGATGAGGACCGAGGTGGTCGCGACCGGCGCCGCGGCCGCCGATGGAGCGGGCTTCCGGTGGAGCGCCCACCAGCCGGCCGCTCCGAGCAGCAGCGCCGCGACGATCGCCGCTCCCGCGGGGCGCAGCCAGCGGCGCCGGCCCGCCTCGTACCGGAACGAGGAGGTGAACGTTTCGCCCTCCAGGTCCGAGAGGATTTCCGCGACCGTCTGATAGCGGAGCGAGGGGTCGATCTGGAGGCACCTCTCGAGAATGCGCGAAAGAAAAGGGGAGAGCTCGGGATTCAATTCCCGAGCGGGGCGGGGAGGGCGCTGAACCCGCTGGATCATGACTTCGTAGGGCGTGTTTCCCTTGAACGGCAGCGTCCCCGTCGCCATCTGGTAGAGGATGATCCCGAGGGAATAGATGTCCGAACGCTGGTCGGTCTCCTGGCCCTTGACCTGCTCGGGAGACATGTAGAACGGCGTGCCGATCACGGCGCCTGTCTGGGTCAACCCGGACTGTTCGAGAGATTTCGCCAGGCCGAAGTCGGTCAGGTAGACCACGTCTCCTTCGCCCAGCATCACGTTCTGCGGCTTGAGGTCCCGATGAATGACGCCCTGTTCGTGCGCCGCGTTCAGACCCTCGCAGATCTGCCGGAAAATTTTCACGAGCCGGTCGTTTGGCAAACGCCCCTTTTTGAGGGGGGCCGACAGGTCGTCGCCGGAGACGAGCTGCATCGTCAGGAACTTGATCCCGTCGCTCTCCCCGAGGTCGTAGACCCGGAGGACGTTGCGATGCGTCACCTTGCTCGAGAGCTGGATCTCACGCTTGAATCGGCTGAGCGTCTCCGGATCCTCCGCGATGTCGGTTCGGATGAGCTTCAAGGCGACGTCGCGGTCGAGATCCTTGTCGTGCACCCGGTAGACGGCTCCCATCCCTCCGCGCCCGAGAAGCTGTTCGACGCGGTAGCGTTTGCCGATCTCGAGACCCGGCGGGAGGGCGGCGCTCATCAAGCCATGCGACGAGCTCGCCTTCGCCCATTCGGGAAAGCTCCGTGGCGAGTCCATCGTCTGGTTCATGACGCTCATCGAAGCGTCGGCCCCGGATTCTGCCGCGACCGCGGAGTGTGCTCCCCCGACCATCGTCTGATCGGACTCGAGGCTCTGCCCGCATTTCGCGCACGAAACGGCGTTCTCCGGGTTCGGTGTTGTGCAGTGGGAGCAGATCATCTGGAGTCTCTGATTCTATTCGGTTGCCTGAAGGAGGGGCCAAAGCACCGGACTGTCGGAAGGAACCACCGTTCACCGGCGAAACGCCACCGTTGACCGGAAGTCGCGGGACGACACATCGCGCCTCCCGTAGGTTGATGGCGAAGGAGACGTCATGATGCGTTACGACGATGATCGGAAAAGGACATCCCGCGTGGTGGCGGGAGGGCTCCTGGTTTTTGTGGGCTTGCTGTTTTTTCTGCAGAATCTGGGCGTCATGCACGCCGGCCGCCTCGGAGACTACTGGCCACTCCTCCTGGTGTGGCTCGGCCTCACCCGGCTCCTCGGCCCCAGGCGCTCTCACCACTTCGCCTCCGGCGCCGTGCTTCTCGTTCTCGGAGTTCTTTTTCAGCTCGATCGGCTCGGCGTGTTCTGGTTTCACATCCATGATTTCTGGCCCGTGCTGCTGGTCATCGCCGGGATCGCGCTGATCACCGAATCGTTCTTCCTGCGCCGCTGGACCGGCGCCGGGGGGATCGGCGGCGGCGGCGGTTCGCCTGCGGGTCCGGACTCGCGGTCATGAGCTGCGCCGGATCGCCGCGCGTGACCGGCCGGATCGTTGCCGGCGCGATCCTGATTTTACTGGGCGTTCTCTTCACGCTCGACAACTTCGGACTCGTCCAGGCGGGAGACGTCTTCCGCTACTGGCCGCTTTTCATCGTGGGTTTCGGGCTGTTGAAGGTCTCGCATTCGCGGGCGCCGGAACAGCGCGTCGGGGGAGTCGTGGTCACGGCCGTCGGGATCCTGCTTCTCGCGCGAAGCCTGCGCATCCTTCCCTTCGGCATGCGTCAGATCTGGCCCGTCGTTCTCCTGGTGTTCGGCGCGCTGCTGGTCTGGCAGTCGATCCGGGGGCGCCGCCCGCGCGGGGAGTACGGCCAGGAGATCGCGAGCGAAGGAGTCCTGGCCGGCGCCCGGGAACGGCTCGGCTCGATGCGGGGAGAGACGATCGCCGGTTCCACGCTGAACGAATTCGCTTTCATGGGCGGCGGTGACCGCGTCGTCCGGAGCCAGGATTTCCGGGGAGGAGAAGTCACCGCGATCATGGGGGGATTTCAGATCGACCTGCGGGGCGCCGCGATCGGCGCCGAGGCCGCCGAGATGGAGGTCTTCACCCTTTGGGGCGGCGTCGATCTGCGGGTCCCGGAGGACTGGAACGTCGTCGTGCGCGGGGTGCCGGTGCTCGGAGTCTTCTCCAATTCGACCCGGAGCGCGGGGTCGGCCCTTTCGTCGGGCGGAGTTCCCGGGAAAACTCTCGTCGTCAAGGGAATGTCGATCATGGGCGGCGTCGAAGTGAAAAACTGACGCGGCGTGCATCCCATCCTCGCCCGAAAGGGCCGCCTCGGACCGTATCTCGCCGCCTGCGCTCCGCTCGCGGCGATCCTGGTGGCCCTCCTCGCCCGGCCGGGCGGGCTGACTCTTCTCGAGGCGGCGGCGGTGGCGGTTCCGATGACGCTTCTCTATGCGTTTCTGGGCCTTTCGGCCTGGTATCCCGCGCGAAGCCTTCCGCTCGCGCGCGGCCGGTTCGGCCTGGTCGTGGTCACGCACTGTGTTTCCGCCGCCTGCACGAGCGCGGTCTGGGTGTTCGTCGGCGCGGGACTGGTGCGGCTCCTGGCTCTTTTCCCGATGTTCGCGGCGCTGCCCGCCCGCTACGCGCGGGAAGTTCCGGTGCTCTTCGGCGCGGGGGTGTTGCTCTACCTGCTGTCGGTGGCTTTTCATTACGTTCTCGTCGCCTTCGAGGCGACGCGGGAGGCGGAGCGCCGGGAAGCCGCTCTGGAGATCCTGGCACGCCAGGCGGAGCTCGAGTCGCTCAAGGCTCAAATCCACCCGCACTTCCTCTTCAACAGCCTGAACTCGATCTCCGCCCTCGTCGTGTCCGATCCGGCGAAGGCGCGTGAGATGTGCGTCGGCCTGGCGGATTTCCTGCGCCAGAGCCTTTCGGTTGGCGAGCGCGCCGCGATCCCGCTGTCCGAGGAAATCGAGCTCGCCACGAGATACCTCGACGTCGAGCGCGCCCGCTTCGGCCGAAGGCTCGCGGTCGAGACGGACGTCACGGCGGAAGGCGCCCTGTGCGCGGTTCCGCCCCTCCTCCTCCAGCCGCTGGTCGAGAACGCCGTCGTGCACGGGATCGCGACCCTCGAGGCCGGAGGGACGGTGCGGATGCAGGCGGAGCGCTCAGGCCGGCGTCTGCGGATTGTGATCGAAAATCCGTACGACCCGGAAGCGCCGCCCCGCAGCCGTGGCGGCCTGGGCCTGAAGATCGTGCGCGACCGTCTCACGGCCCTCTACGGCGGAGAAGCGCTCTTCGCCGCGCGGCGTGTCGACGGCCGGCACCTCGCGATCCTTTCGATCCCC
This sequence comes from Acidobacteriota bacterium, assembly GCA_040004225.1. Lineage (GTDB taxonomy): Bacteria > Acidobacteriota > Thermoanaerobaculia > UBA5066 > Gp7-AA6 > JALYUA01. The sequence continues at coordinate 5,693 of JBDUBI010000018.1, read as the reverse complement.
ATTCGGGCGGATGCGTGAGCGATTCCGTCCGCGTGCTGATCGTGGATGACGAGGAGCCCGCGCGCTTGCTCCTCCGCGAGATCCTGTCGGCCGAGCCGGGCGTCACGATCGTCGGCGAGGCGGAGAACGGGTTCGAAGCGGTGCGCGCCGCTTCCGAGAACCGGCCGGACGTGGCGTTTCTCGACATCCAAATGCCGAAACTGAACGGGTTCGAGGTGGCGGAGCTTCTTTCCCCCGAAGTCGCGGTCGTCTTCGTGACGGCGTACGACCAGTGGGCTTTGAAGGCCTTCGAAATCCACGCCGCGGACTACGTCCTGAAGCCCTACCGGGCGGAGCGCCTGCGCGAGGCCCTCTCCCGGGCGCGGGGCCGCCGAGCCGCCGGCGCCCCCGCGGTCGATCCCGGGGCGATCTCGCAATCGGCGCGACCCGCCGGCAGCTACGCCGAACGGGTCGTCGTTCGCGACGGTCCGAAAGTCCTCGTGATTCCGGTCGATCGCGTTGATTGCCTCGAAGCCCAGGACGACTACGTTGCGATCCGCAGCCAGGGGAAAAAGTTTCTGAAGCTCCAGACGCTGGCGTCGCTGTCAGAGACGCTCGACCCGGCGAGGTTCCTTCGGGTCCACCGCTCGTATGTCGTCAACATTGACCGGCTGCGCGCGATCGAGCTCTACGCGAAGAACAGCCACGTCGCCCTGCTGGCGGACGGGTCCCGCATCCCGATCTCCCGCGACGGCCACGCGAAGCTGAAGGCCCTGCTGGACGAGAGATAGCCCGGACCTCCCTCCCGGATATCTTTCTCACGAGGCGCGGCGTGCTAGCGTTCGGAGAGGGGAGGGTCGGCCCATGTCGGAGACTGAGTTCCCGGTCGAACCGTCCCCGCCGGGACCCGCCGCGGCGCCGCCTTCGGAAATTCGCGCGGCCGCGGTTTCTCCCGTTGCGGCGGCCGCTCCGGCGGCTTCGTATGCCGGTTTCTGGATTCGCGTCGGCGCGTCGGCAGTCGATCTCTTCCTGCTGATCCTCCTCTGGTTCGCCACGGACGCCGTGATTCGGATCTCGGCCGGCGCCCCGGTTTCGCCCTTCTGGAAGGAGAGCTCGGGCTCGACGCTCGGCTTGAACTGCGCCGAAAACTTCGTCGAGCTCGTGGTCTGGTGGCTCTACACCGCGCTTTCGGAGAGCTCGGCGGCACAGGCAACCCTTGGCAAACGCGCATTGCGGCTGCGCGTGACGGACACCTCGGGACGGCGCCTCTCCTTCGCTCGCGCGAGCTTCCGAAATTTCGGCAAGATCCTGTCGATCCTCACGCTCTTCATCGGCTTCGTCATGGCAGGATTCACTCGCCGCAGGCAGGCGCTGCACGACCTGATGGCGGAAACCGTCGTGCTGAAGATGGGACCGCCCGAACCGGCCTCGAGAGCCGCTGTTTCCGTTCTATAGCCGGGAGACATCGGAAAGAGTGATGGAATTCGACCTCGAACAGGGTGCCGCAATCCTCGAGCGCACGCCGCGCACACTGCGCGCGCTGCTGGCAGCGCTCCCTCCGGCCTGGACCGAGGCGACCGAGGGTCCGGAGACCTGGAGCCCCTACGTCATCCTGGGGCATCTCCTCCATGGCGAGCGCACGGACTGGGTCCCTCGCGCGCAGATCATCCTCGCGCAGGGCGCAAGCCGGCGCTTCACGCCGTTCGACCGGTTTGCCCAGTTCCGCGAGAGTCAGGGAAAGCCGCTCGTGGAGCTGCTCGACGAGTTCGATCGTTTGCGCGCGGACAACCTGACCACCCTCGCCGGGTGGCAGCTGGATGAGGAAAAGCTCGCGCTCCAGGGCGAGCACCCCGAGTTCGGCGCCGTCACCCTCCGACAACTCCTGTCCACATGGGTCGCCCACGACCTGGGCCACATCGCTCAGACGGCTCGCGTGATGGCGAAGCAATACCGCGAGGCCGTCGGGCCGTGGCGCGCGTATCTACCCGTCCTCGATCGTTGATGCCGGCGATGCTTCGGCTCTCCTGCCCACAGGACGCGAAGGCCCCGCAGATCCTGCCGTGTGGTTTCGGACCTCCTCCTCGGCGAAAGTGTTGACGCCGGGGCTGCGTTTCAATTTGACGAGGAATTGAAACCGAGGCGGGCTGGCGTTAGCGAACGTCCGGCATCGACAGAACCCCTCTGGGCGCGTCGAGCCCCAGCGCGTGCAGGCGCCGGGCCAGAGGCTGGAGAGTGCGAAGCGCGCTGCCGATGACCCGGACCTCGGCGTCGTCGTCCCGGTCCCCTTCGCGCGAGCCGAAAAAGCGATTGCTTGCGATCTCCACGAGCGTGCGGGGCCGGGGGAACACCTCGAGCGCGACGCTTTCGGCGAGAGGGATCTTTGCGGCGGTCTTCGCCAGCCGGACGGCGGTCTCGAGCCCGCCGAGCTCGTCGACGAGCTTCAGCGACCTCGCGTCTTCCCCCGACCAGATGCGGCCGCGCGCGATCTCGCCGACGCGTTCCTTCGGGAGCTTCCGTCCCGCGGCGACCTTGGAAGTGAAATCGTCGTACACGCGGTCGAGCCACGCGTCGAACCGGGCACGCTCGGCGGGGGAGAAGTCGCGCGTCGGGTCCCAGAGGAGGGCATTGCTTCCGGAGTGGACCTCGTCGAAAGACACGCCGAGCTTCCGGAGCAGTTCCGTGACGACAAACTTGCCGGCAAAGACGCCAATCGACCCCGTGATGGTTCCGGGCTGGGCGACGATCTTGTCCGCCCCGATTGCGACGAAATAACCGCCGGACCCGGCCACGTCTCCCATCGAGACGATGACGGGTTTCCCCTTTTCCCGCGCTCTGGCGACTTCCCGCCAGATCGTGTCGGAGGCGACGTAAGACCCGCCCGGGCTGTCCACCCGGAACACGATGGCGCGGATCGCCGGGTCATCGGCGGCGGCGCGGAACGCGGCGCTCACGCTTTCGGAGCCCATCGTCAGCGATCCGAGGAAAGGGTTCTCGGCGCTATGACCGCGCGTCACCTCGCCGACGCCATAGATCAGGGCGAGCGCCCTGCGGCCGCGCGGCCGCCCGATCCGGGCGCGGTATCGGGCGAGAGAGACCATCCGGGCCGATCGTCCCGCGCGCTCGAGGGCCTTGCGAACCACCTGGTCGCGGTACGCGAGCTCGTCGATCAGCCGCCCTCCGACCGCCTCCGCCCCGAGGAGCGGCGCCCGGTCGATGGCGGCGCGCACGTCTCCTTCCGGAAGACGGCGCCCGGCCGCGATCCCGCGCACGACCTGGTTAAACCACGAGTCCTTGAGCTTTTCGAGCGCCTCCCGGTGCGCCGGCGTGAATCCCTTCTCCGTGTAGAAGTTGACCGCGTTCTTGTATTCGTAGCGCTTCCCGAAAACGGGCTGCACCCCGAGCTTCTCGAGCGTCCCCTGGATGAAAGGGGTCTCGAGGGCCACACCCGAGATCCACAGGTCGCCGGAGGGCTGCAGAAAGATCCGGTCGAACGCCGAAGCGAGAAAGTAGCCGTGGGTGGCGTTGCCTCCCTCCCCGAACGTCTCCGCCTGCGCCCAGGCGAATTTCTTCCGGGCGCGGAATCGCAGGATGGCGTCGCGCATTTCCTGTGTGCGCGCCATGCCGGAGGGTCCGCCGCCGACGCGCGCCACGATCCCGGCGACAGCCGGGTCCGAGGCCGCGCGATCGAGCGTCTCGACGAGCTCCCGCAGAGTCGTCCGGGCGGGGGAGACGAGAGTCGAAAATCCCGAGGAGGGAGGCCCTTCCGGATAAGCGGTGTCGAGGTCCACGTCGAGGACCGTCGAGCCCGCCGCCGCCATACGCGGCATGCCGGCGCCCCCCGCCAGGCGGACGAGGAGGCCCGCGCCGACCGCCAGGAAGAGCACCAGGAAAACGGCGATCGCGACGCGGCGGGACATCGGCGACATTCTAGTTCCGCCGCCCGATCGCAGGCCCCGCAACCGGAATCGCTCGTCCGGGGCGAAGGTGCGCGGATAATGCCCGCGTGCCTGATGAGACGTTGACGGTTCTGGAGCAGGGACGGCGGCGCCGGCCGTCGGAAGGAGCGACGCGGCGGGCCCTGGAGATCCTTCGCGCCGCGCCCCTCGGATCCCCCGGGGAGCTGGCCCGGCTGCATGAAGCTCTTCTCTTCCACGCGGCGTATCCCGAGAGCGCCGGCGTGCATCGGCTTTCCCGGCGACTCTTGAAACGCATGGCCCGTGAAGTTGCCGGCCGCGCGCGGGCCGGAGAGGACCTGTCGGCCCTCGACGCGCCGGAGGTCGCGGGAATCGCCGGAACGTCCATTGGAACGACGTTCACTTACGATTTTCTGCGCGGCCTCGTCAATCGCCATTCCGATGCGGTGCGGATCGACTGGGACGCGTTCGAGGGGCAGGACCGCATGGGAGCCGCCTTCCCCCGGTTCCTGCCGCTCCTCGACGAAGAGGCGCTCGCCGACGCGAACGTTCCGTATCGGGCCTGGCTCGAGGCGGCGCGGGGCCGCGATGACGAGTTGCCCTGGATTCTCCGGCGAGTCGAAAGGCTTCCGATGTCGCCGCACGAGCGTGCCGAGCTCTTCGACGGGCTCCAGCTTCCCATCCTCTGGGACCTCTCCGGCTCCGCCTCGCGGACGCTGGCGCGTCTTTCCGAGGGGCCGGTCTGGTGGCACCCGACGCCGCTGCTGGCCCGGCGGGACGTCCACGTCTCGTCCGAACTGGACAGCCCGCCCCTGCCCGTCCGCCGGGTCTCGTCTCGGGAGGGGCGGCGGCGTCTCGACTTCGCGAGGGACGCGAACGGCGCCCGATACCGCGAGCTGTACGGGTTCACGTACGGGGATCCGGAGACCGTGCGCGTCGCCGACGCCGGTCGAGGGTGCGAGATCACGCTTTTCGGACTTCCCCCCGCGCGCCGCCTGCCGCTTCGCGCCGGCTATGCGGCCTTCGTGACGAAGAACGGGATTCCCGTTGCGTACGTCGAGGGCCTCGCCCTCTTCGAGCGGATCGAGGTCGGGTTCAACGTGTACTTCACCTTTCGCGAAGGGGAGTCGGCGTGGATCTACGCGCGCGTGATGAAGCTCTTTCGGCAGGTTCTGCACGTCACGTCTTTTTCGATTGACCCTTACCAGATCGGCTTCGACAACGAGGAGGCGATCGCCTCGGGCGCCTTCTGGTTTTACCGCAAGCTCGGCTTCCGGTCGACCTCGGTCGAGCTGCGCGAGGCGACCCGGAGGGAAGAGGGGATGATCGAAAAGGATCCCTCGCGGCGTACGCCCTCGCGCCTTCTTCGAAAGCTCGCGGGAAGAAACGTCCTCTTTGACGCCGGACCCGAGAAGCCGGACTGGGATCGGTTTCATGTCCGCCGGCTCGGGATCGCCGTGAACCGAAAGATGGCGCGCCAGGCCGGCGGCGACGCCGCGGCCCTGTGTGCAACGTCGGTCGCGCGCGTTTCCCGACTCCTCGGCCTCGGCCTGGCGGGCTGGCCGGCGGAACGCCGCCGGACGGCGATGGGACTCGTCCTCCTGCTCGACCAGATCCGGGGCCTTGCCCGCTGGAGCGGGAACGAGAAGAAGGCGGCGGCCGCGATCCTGCGCGCGAAATCAGCCCGCGAAGAGGACCGTTACCTGCGTCTGCTGCAGCGGCACGAGCGCCTTCGGAAGGCGGTCATTCGCCTGGGCGAGGAGTAGGACGGGTTCAAATTCGATTCCGATTCCGATTCCG
>JBDUBI010000100.1:0-9389 GCA_040004225.1 Acidobacteriota bacterium | reverse complement strand
GATCCTCGAGATCGCGAAGATCGTCCACGCGAAGGGGGGATACCTCTATTGCGACGGGGCGAACTTCAACTCCTTCGTCGGGGTGGCGCGGCCGGGCGCCATGGGCATCGACGTGATGCACATGAATCTCCACAAGACGTTCTCGACTCCGCACGGCGGCGGAGGCCCGGGGTCGGGGCCCGTGGGGGTTGTCGAGAGCCTCGTTCCCCACCTGCCGCGGCCGACGATCGAGCGCCGGGACGATGGGACCTTCTTTCAGGATTTTGACCGCCCGGAGTCGATCGGCCGGCTCAGGACCTTTCTCGGCAACTACGGGATGTTCGTGCGCGCGCTTGCTTACATCTCTTCGTATGGGAACCGGATCGGGGAGGTCGCCCGCGGCGCGGTGCTCAATGCGAATTACGTCCGCGCCGGGCTGACCGGTGTCTATCACCTCAAATATGACGCGCCCTCCATGCACGAGGTCGTGTTCTCCGACAAACGGCAGGCCGAAAAGGGCGTGCACAACGGAGACATCGGGAAACGGCTCATGGACTACGGCTTTCATCCGCCGACGATCTCGTTCCCGTTGATCGTCCACGGCGCGCTGATGATCGAGCCGACGGAGACCGAAGGCCGGACCGGCCTGGACGCCTTCGTCGCCGCCATGCGAGCCATCGCCCGCGAAGTCGAGGAAGACCCGGAAATCGTGCTGAAGGCCCCGCACACGACGCCCGTGAAGCGGGTCGACGAGGTCGGCGCCGCCCGCAACCTCATCCTCCGGTGGAGGCCCCGGAAGGCGTAAAGCGTGAGACGTGAGAGGTCAGGCGCACACGGAGGTACCGCACGTCTGCCCCCGGTCCTTCACGGCTTCGGACCTCGGATATCCTTGCCTTCCGCCATGACGGACTTCCAGCGGAAATGCCCCCTCTGCAACGGGGGGGTGCTCGTGCGGTCCCGGAGCAACAATTCCGGGTACACGTTCTACTTCTGGAAAAAACCGTGGAAGCGCAGGTTCTTTGACCTCGGCGTCGAGCGCGTGTATCCCTGGGCGTGCATGGGCTGCGGCGTCGTCCTGCTTTATTTGGAGCGCCTCCCGGCGATCGTCGAGGAGTATCGGACGGCCGCCGAGCCGTCGGCCGCGGCGAGCGGAGCCCCCGCCCCGATCCAACCCTGATGGCCATTCGGTATCTCGACGGGCGCCGCCTGTCGCGGGCGGTGATCGCCGGCGCGCGCTTCGTGGCGGATCGCGCGGAACCTCTCAACAAGATCAACGTGTTCCCGGTGCCGGACGGGGATACCGGCACGAACATGGCCTCCACTCTCCAGAAAATCGCGGCAGGGATCTCCCGTGTGCGTCAGCGGCACATCCGCGAAATGTCACGCTTGCTCGCGGACGAGGCTCTCGGGGGCGCTCGCGGAAACTCGGGCGCCATCCTCGCGCAGTTCTTCTGCGGCTTTTCCGAGGGTCTCCCGGACAGCCCTCGCATTTCCGCCGACGATTTCGGGTCGGCGGTCGTCCGGGCTTCCGATTCGGCGTACGGCGCGATCGCGCGGCCGGTGGAGGGAACGATCCTGACCGTGATCCGCGACTGGGCCGCGTATGTTGCCCGGCACGCGCGCGAGGTTCGCGATTTTGGTCAGCTTCTGCCGGGTTCGCTCGCGGAGGCCAAACGATCTCTCGAGAACACGCCGAAGCAGATGAAAGCCCTCGCGAAGGCGGGGGTCGTCGATGCCGGCGGGCAGGCATTCGTCTACCTGATCGAAGGCATCGTGCGATACCTGCGCGAGGCGGCGCGGCGCGGGGTCGTCGACGCTCCGGCCGAAGAAGTGAAGGCGGCGGTGTTCGACAGGACCTCGGAATCGATCCTCTTTCGATACTGCACCGAGGTGCTTCTCGAGGGCGACCGCCTCGACCGCGATGCGCTGAGGCGAGAGGCCGCGCTTCTCGGAGACTCGATCGTCGTCGCGGGTGGCGCCACGCGGGTGCGCCTGCACGTCCACACCAACGAACCCGAGCGCCTCTTCGGTCTGATGGCCCGTCTGGGAGAGGTGGCGCAGACGAAGATCGAGGACATGCACGCGCAGCACGAGACGCGATTCGATCAGAATCGCGCGTCGCGCGTCGGCGTGGTCACCGACTCCACGTGTGATCTTCCGCCGACGCTCATGGAGGATCTCGGCGTCGGCGTCGTTCCCGTGCGCGTCTATTTCGGCTCGGAGAACTATCTCGACAAGGTGACCATCACGCCGTCCGAGTTCTACGCCCGATTCTCCGTGACGGACGTGGCGCCGAAGACGTCACAGCCTCCGCCTGCCGACTTCACGCAGGTGTTCCAGAACGCCGCGACGCACGCGGGCTCTCTCGTTTCAATCAACCTCTCCGCGGCGGTGTCCGGAACGCATCAGGCCGCGATCGTCGGAGGACGGGCCCTCCAGAACGCGTCGATCGAGCACGTCGACAGCCGCAACGTGTCCGTCGGCCTCGGCCTGATCGTCCGCGCGGCCGCGGAAGCGGCGAACTCAGGCAAGACCGCGGCGGAGGTGGTCCGGATCGCGCGCGACGCCGTGGAGCGCACGCGCCTCTTCATCGCCGTTCCCACGCTCGAGCATCTGGTGCGCGGCGGCCGGGTCTCGCCGGTCCGCGGGTGGATCGGCAGGCTCCTCGGTCTCCTGCCGGTCCTGACCATCACGCCGGAGGGGAAGGCGGAGCCGGCGGCGAAGGCGCGCGGGTTCGTTGCGGCGCGCGCCCGCATGATGAACCTCCTGTTCGAGGCGGCCGACTCCGGCACCACCGCGCGCCGGTTCGGTGTGGCGCACTGCGACGCGCCGAACCTCGCGGACATCGTCGCGAGGGAGATCCGCGAGCGGTACCCCGAGTCGGACGTCATGATCGTCGAGTGCGGCCCCGCGCTCGGCGCGCACGGGGGCCCCGGCGCGCTCGCCGTCGCCGTGCTGCCCTAGAGGGATCTCGAGAGAGTCTGAAGAACTCCGCGTCCGATTCTCCTCCGGCGATCGCCACGGTCGGACACTCCAACCGTTCCCTGAATGCGTTTCTGGCCCTGCTTTCGGCGCACCGGGTTCGACAGGTCGTGGATGTCCGGAGGTTCCCGGCATCCCGGAAGTGGCCGCACTTCGACGGTGCGGCGCTCGCGCAAAGCCTGCCGGCCGCCGGCGTTTCTTACGCGGGGATGCCGGAGCTCGGAGGGCGCCGCAAGGCGCGCGCGGATTCGCCGCACACCGCCTGGCGCGTGGAGGCGTTCCGGGGGTACGCGGACTACATGGACACTCCCGAGTTCCAGGCGGCACTTCCCGGCCTGGAAGCGCTGGCGCGCGGCTGCCGCACGGCGATCCTCTGCGCGGAAGCTCTCCCGTGGCGATGCCACCGTTCCCTCGTCGCCGACTCTCTTCTCGCGAGGGGATGGGACATTTTCGAGATCCTGTCGGAACGGGAAGCGCGGCGTCGCGCGCTCCCGGACTTCGCGCGCCTCGAAGGAAACCGCGTGATCTACGACGTGGTTTCCGCCTCGGGGGAGTGAAAGCGAGCGGTCGGGATGGCCCCTCACCCCAACCCTCTCCCCGGGCCCGGGGCGAGGGCCCAAACCGCGGCAAGCTCGCCCACAGAGGCGGAAAAGCTGCGGGAGCGAGAGCGAGCGGAGCGAGCGGAAGCGACGGCCGTTTAGAACTCCAGCACGCCCTCTCCCACGGGGATCACCCGTCCGCCGAGGATGACCTCGCGGATCGTGGAGAGGCGACTCCCGGTTCCGTCGGCGGTCTCCCGTTTCGCCGGTTTCGACAGATCCTCGGCCCCGACGTGGACCTCCACGTAGAGAGAGGAGGGGCGCGAGAGGGCGTGGCCCTGTTCGATCACGAGCGAAGTGACGGGGCTGATCGGCACCGCCGCCTGAGAGACCAGGTATGCGGCCAGAGCTCCCGCCGCCGCTCCCGCCCCGGGGATCTCGGACGCTCCGACCGTGTCGAAGGCGCGCGCATGCGCGGCCGCTCGGGCGTCGCGGGTTTCTTTCGTAAAGACGTAGACGATCGTGGCGTCGAGCGGCGCCGCCACCTCGCGGAGCGCTCCGTATCGGGGCGCCGCCCGGCCGAGCGCGTCGAGCGTCGCTACGGGAACGATCAGGGAAGGAAGGCCCGTCGAGGCGACCCGGATCGGCTGGTTGGTAGCCTGGAGCGCTTCCTCCTCGAGCCCGAGCGCCTTCGCGACCCGCACGACGTCCTCCGGCGGAAGCCTCGGTCCGATCTTCGGCGGGCGCTGCCGGAGGCGCAGCATCCCGATCCGGCCTTCCTCGACGAGCAGCTCGACGTGGAAGAGTCCCTCGCGGCCTTCGTGGGCAACGCGGGTGACCGGCTCCTCGAGAGGGAGGCGGTTTTCGGTCGCGTAGACGAAGTGGGCTCCGAGCGCCGGATGCCCCGCAAAGCCGAGCTCCCGTTCCCGGGAAAAGATGCGCAGCCGGAAGAGGGCGCCCGGGAGCGCGGACGGGAAGAGAAAGGCGGTGGCGGCATGGTCCATCTCTCGCGCGACGCCCTGCAGAACCTCCTCCGGGATCGACTCGCCCTCGGGAAAGACGGCGAGGGGATTTCCGGCGAGAGGGCGATCCGCGAAGACGTCGACGAGGACGAATCGATGCTTCACGGACGGCGGCGGGCGGCGAGGAAGAGGACATCCCGCGCCCCCGCCGCACCCGCTTTCTTCCATTCCGCCACGACCTGAGCGAACGCCCCGGCCAGCGAGGATCCGTCCGCGATCCGCGCGAAATGCTGAACCGACTTCTCCGGTGGGACCGCTTTTCCGGGGAACGTCACCGCCGAAAGCCCCGCCGACGCCAGCACGAGGATGTCGCCCGGCTGTGTGCGAGCCTCCGCCAGCCGCACGCGCCCCCTCTCGGAAGCCGGGAAGGGGACCGGCCGGCCCTCCCGCAGAAGCCACGGGATCTGGGCGCCCGGTCCGGCGGAGGCGAGGTGAACCCGGTCCGCCTCCCAGCGCGCGGCGGAAGCGGCGCAGGACGAGTCCGCGTCAAACGCCTTTTCGACGGCTTCCGCGGCGGAGGAGGGGAGCGCCTCGCGGCCCGCCGAGACTCCGCGGAGAAGGGCTCCGAGCGCCGACTCGACCGGAAGAGCGGTCTCGACTAAGAGGAACGAGACGCAGTCGGCGGCGGCGGCGACGGCGTAGGAGACGAGGTCGAGCTCGTCCGAGCGCCAGCGGAGCGGCTCCGTCTCGAAACCGGGCGTGGCGGGCCAGTCGTGCGGCGAGAGCAGGGACTGGGCGCTTCTCAAGACCCGCGCCGCTCCCTCCCGGCGCGCCGTCGCGACCGCCGCCTCGTGCTGTCGCACGCTCTCGACAGCGATCGCCGAGTGCGTCCCGACCTCCACTAAGAATTCCTCGTCCTCCTTGCTGAACGCGCGATTGCGTTTGTTCAACAGCTGAACGACGCCCACGATCTCGCCGCTCGGGGTCTTGAGCGGCGCGGCGAGGATGGTCCGGGTCGTAAACCCGGATCTGAGGTCCGTTCGCGACTCGAATCTCGGGTCCTTGTAGGCCTCCTGGATGTTGATCGTCTCGCCCGTGCGCGCCACGGTTCCGGCGATGCCCCGGCCGACGGGCAGCCGGATCGGAGCGACCGCGCCCCCCTCCAGGATCTGGCTGACGAGCTCCTCGGCCCCGCGCTCCCTCAGGAAAATCGTGCCGCGCTCGGCGTCCGTCTCGCTCGTGGCGGTCTTTAAGATGATCCGCAGGATCTCGGTCGGATCAAACGTGGAGGCGAGCGCCTTGTTCGCCTCCAGGATGACCATCAGCTTGACCATCTTGGCCCGCGTCACGGAGACCTCCGCTAGCACGCGCTCGAGCACCTGCCCTTCGAACGACGAGATCGCGTCCGCCAGAGAGTCCGCGTCCGGAAAGCGCGTCTGCGGGTCCTTCGCGATGGCGCGGTCGAGGATTCCGAGAAGCTCGGGCGGAAGGTCCGGGCGCAGCGTGAAAGCCTTGGGGGGCGCGTCGGAGATCACCCGGCGCACCAGCTTCGCCGTGTCGGGATCGTCGAACGGAACCTGGCCGGTGAACATCTCGTAGAGGAGAACGCCCATCGCATAGATGTCGGTCCGGACGCTCGGAGCGTCGCCCCGGAGGAGCTCCGGGGCCAGAAACTGCGGCGTTCCCGGAACGGTGTCCTCTTTTTCTCCGCGGTAGGCCGCACTTTCGACGGCGATCCCGAAGTCCATAAGCCGCGGAGTGTCGTCGATCCCGACGATCACGTTCTCCGGCTTCAAGTCCCGGTGGAGGACCCCGATACGGTGCGCCGCCGCGAGTCCCCGGCAGATCTTTTTCGCGATCGAAAGGCCGCGGCCGAGGGGGAGCATCCTCACTTCGTCTTCGACGTCTTTGAGGGTGCGTCCGGGGAGGTACTCCATCGAGACGAACTCTTCGCCGTTCAATTCCACCAAATCGAAGACCCGGCAGACGTTTTCGTGCGTGACCCGCCGGGACAGGATGATCTCCCGACGAAGAGTCTCGCGCCGCTCCGGGGACACGCGGTCGGGGCGAATCCGCTTCAGCGCGATGTCGCAGTCGAGCTTCAGATCGCGCGCGCGATAGACGACCCCCATGCCGCCGAATCCGAGGACTCCCTCGATGCGATAGCGCTCCCCGAGCAGCGTTCCGGTAGTCAGCGGACGGTCCGGGCCCGTCGGGGCGTCGCTCGGACCCGCGGTCGTCGGCGTGTTGCTGTCACGGGGCACGGTTCTTCGATTCTATCGGGCCGCCGGGAGGAACCGGCAGCCGGCCGGAAGTTCTTTGACTTTCCCGACGGCGAGGATAAAGATTGGCCCACTCACCGCTCAAAATCCCGAGTACTTCAGAGGAGTGCAAACAGTGAAAAGAAGCCGGTTCCGATTGAATCGGATCTCCCTCCCCGTTGCTCTGGTGATCTTCCTCGCGGCCTTTCCCGCCCTGCCTTCCGGGTTCCAGGTTCAGACACAGGGCGCCAAGGCCACGGGAATGGGCCTCGCGTTTACGGCGGTTGCCGACGATCCCTCGGCGATCTTCTACAATCCCGCCGGCCTCGGGTGGCAGAAGCATTTCGAAGCGCAGATCGGCGCCGAGTTTCTCTCCAAGGTCAAGGGTGACTTCGAGGGCTCAAATCCGTATCCGGGCAACGGCGTCTCGGAGAAGCAGCATTCGACGACGTTCGTGGTTCCGAACGTCTACGCCGTGGTGCCCCTGACGAACGAGCTCAACTTCGGGCTCGGAATCAACTCTCCTTATGGCCTCGGGTTCCGCTGGGACAAACCGGAGACCTTCAGCGGCCGCTTCGTGTCGCAGAATGCCGTCGTCCAGACCGTGGACCTGAACCCCGTCCTCTCCTTTCTGGTGACGCCCAGCTTCGCGATCGCCGTCGGCGCGGATTATCGATTCTCCAAGGTTCAGCTCGAGAGGAACAACGCGGCCATCAACCCGCTCACCAACTCCATAGTGGACGTCGCCCACGTCAAGTTGAACACCAAGATCCAGGACAACCACGGCTGGGGGTGGAATGCGGGAATTCTGTACAAGCCCATTCCTCAGTTCTCCTTCGGGGCGGCGTACCGGAGCAAGATCAAGATCAACTACGAGGGGACGGCCAACTTCGAACAGCGCCTGACCGGCACCCCGTTCGACGCGCTGGTGGCTCCCCAGATTCCTCAGGGCACGCATCCGGTTCAGACGTCCATCGAGTTTCCCGCGACCGTGAACCTCGGCACGGCGTTCACCTTCCCGGGCGACTTCCTCGTGTCGCTCGAGGCGGACTGGACGCAGTGGACGAGCTTCAAGGCCCTCGACATTCACTTCCCGGATTTAGCCGGCCGGGACCTCCACCGCGAGGATGCCTGGCGCAACTCCTGGGCGTACCGGATCGGCCTTCAGAAGAAGTTTGGCGCGATGGCGTTCCGGGCGGGCTACTACCGTGACAAGACCCCACAGCCGACGGAAGACATCGGCCCGCTGCTCGCGGACAACGATCGCGACGCCTATTCGGTCGGGTTCGGCTTCGGAACGGAGCACTGGGGAATCGACATTTCGGACCTCTACCTCAAGGTCCATGACCGCAACAACCGCGGCCGGTCGAATGACAACTTCTACGGCACTTTCAAGGAAGCCGTGAACATTTTCGCGTTCAGCCTCCGAGTGGCGTTCTAATCATGGAGAGCACGATGAAGAGATCTCTTTTGCGGGTCGCGGTCGTCGCGGCCGTCTGGATGGTGTCAGCGGCGGGGGCGTTTTCTCAGACCACGCCGAACTTCTCCAAGTACGTCGCGCTCGGGGACAGCTACGGGGCCGGGTACGGTTCGGGCTGCCTGGTCGCGCGGGAGCAGCGGTTCTCGTATCCGGCGCAGCTCGCGAAGTCCTTCGGGGTGACTGACTTTCAGCAGCCAACCGTCTCCGACCCCGGCATCCCGATCTGCAACACCATCACGGGCCTGGCGCCCTCGTTCGGGCCGATCTCGACCCACACCGGCGCCCCGACCAACTCGGCGCTCGCTCGGTCCTACGACAACCTGTCGGTGCCCGGCTACAAGATTGCCGACGTCTCCGACAAGACGACGGACAACGGCGGGATCGCCGACCTGATCCTCCGCGGGCGCGGCACCCAATTGAACCAGGCGCTCGGCTTGAACCCGACGTTCATCACGCTCGGCATCATCGGGAATGACATCCTGACCGCCGGCGGTGCCGGATTCCTCCAGGACGGAGTCACCGCGACTCCGCTGCCGGTCTTCACCGCCAAGTACAACGCGGTGGCCGCGGCTCTGAGGGCCCCGGGGCGGACCGGGGTCTTCCTCGGCACTCCGGATCCCCGCTTCATTCCCCTCGCCTCGACGATCCCCTACTACGTCGTGAACCCGGCGACCCGCCAGCCGGTGCGCGACGCGAGCGGCAACGTGATCCCTCTTCTGGGCGCCCGCGACACCGGAGACGTCCGCTGCAGAGTGGGGCCGGCCGGAAAAGTCTGCCCGCTTCCCGCCGGAACGCTCGTGACGCTCGGCGCCAACGCGCCGCAGGCGGCGCTCGGCGGCAGTTCGCTCCTGGCCCTTGGTTTCGGTATTCCGTGCAGCGTCAATCCGACGCTGCCGCGTTGCGACTTTCCCCTGCCGGACGGCTCGTTCACGCCTCCCGCCACGGTCAACATTGGCGTCCTCCTGTACCCGGATGAAGTGCAGGCGATCGACCAGCGCGTTCGCGACATGAACGTGGTGATCAAGTCGGCCGCCGAGGCGAACGGGTTCAAGTACTTCGACTTCTACGCCCTCTCGCAGGACCTCATGGCGAATGGCCGGACTTACGCCGGCATCCACATCTCGACGGCGTTCGTCACCGGCGGCATGTTCGCGTACGGCGAGGCCGTCCACATGTCGAACATCGG
>JBDUBI010000002.1:0-9514 GCA_040004225.1 Acidobacteriota bacterium | reverse complement strand
TCGCCCTCGCCGCGATTGTTCCCGCGGCGCGGGAATACGCCGCGTGGCGGCGCCGCGAGGGACGGGTCAACTTCCAGGATCAGCTTCTGTCGGCCCGCGATCTGCTGCGCGACCATCCGCACGTTCGGAGCGCCCTCCAGGTTCGGTTCACTCCCGTGCTGGTCGACGAGTTTCAGGACACCGATCCCATACAGGCGGAAGTTCTCCTCTATCTCACCGGGAGCGACATCGAGGAAAGAGACTGGCGAAAACTGAAACCCCTCCCTGGCTCGCTGTTCGTCGTGGGAGATCCGAAGCAGTCGATCTATCGGTTTCGGCGCGCGGACATTCAGACCTACAACACGGTGGCGGGCATTCTCGAGAAGTCCGGAGGGGAGGTGCTCCGGCTGTCCACGAATTTCCGTTCGACCGCCGAGATCTGCGGGTGGGCCAATCGCCTCTTTCAGGGCATCTTTCCGGAATCCGGAACGCCCTCCCAGGCGGCGCACGTGCCGCTCGCGGTGTTTTCGGAACAGACCGCTCGAGATCTCGGGATCCACCGTCTGGAAGTTCCCAACTCTCGGGCGGCGGAAATGGCGGAGCAGGACGCAAAGCGGATCGCGGATGTCATCGGAGCCGCGCTCCAGGGAAAGGCGCCATTCGGCGAAGGGGGCGCAAAGCCCTCCGACTTCCTGATCGTGACCCGGCGCCGAAAGCACCTGCCCGCCTACGCGCGCGCGCTGGAGGCGCTCGGTATTCCTTACGAAATCGCTGGTGGGGGCGCGTTCAAGGAATCCGGCGAGATCGCCGCGCTGCTGTCTGCGATCCAGGCGGTGGCGGACCCCGATGACTCGGCCGCTCTCGTCGCGACTCTTCGTGGGCCTCTTTTCGGAATCGAGGATGAATGCCTGTACCGATTTCAACGCGCCGGTGGCCGCTTCGATTTTCGGACCTCTCCCGCGGCGAGCGAGGACGCCCGGATTCGCCGCGCCTTCGGTCTTCTTCGCGAGGGAGCCGAGCTCGCTGACACCCTGCCGCCGGCGGCCGCACTCTCCCGGTTCGTGGAACGCATCGGCTTGACCGCGCTCGCGGCGGGAGGATCTCTCGGAGACGCCCGCGCAGGAAATCTCCTGAAGGCCATGGCCGCGGCTCGAGAGCTTTCCCGCGAGCGCCTCTCCTACCCCGAGATCGTCCGACGCCTGCGGGACCTCACGAGGGCGAGGGACGTCGAAGAGATGGTGACCCGCCCCGGGCGCGCCGACGTCGTCCGCCTCATGACCCTCCACCGCGCCAAGGGGCTCGAGGCTCGAGTGGTCTTTCTGGCGGATCCGAGCGACGCCAATCCCCCTCCGCCGAACGTCTGGATCGACCGGTCCACCGAGCCCGCGCTCGCTCACATTCTCGTCCAGCGCGACTCGGGCGGCCATTCGAAGGATGAGATCGCGCGGCCTCTCGACTGGGACGAGAAAGAAGCGCGAGAAGAGGAGTTCCTGGCTCGCGAGACCGAGCGGCTGCTCTACGTCGCTGCGACCCGGGCGCAGGAAGGGCTCGTCGTGAGCTTTCGCCGGAACAAGGATGGAAAAATCGGCGGTCCGTGGCTCGCTCTGAATTCCTTCGTTAAGAGCCACCTTCCGGAAGTCGAGCCGGAGGCGTCCGCGCCCGCGAAGGCCGCCTCGGCCCGCGAAACCGCGGCGGCGCTCAAGGAGCTTCGCGCCCTGCGCAAAAGCCGCGTCGCCTTCTCGGCCGAGCCGTCGTACTCCACCGTGAGCGTGACGACCGTCGCCCACGCGCTCGCGGATCCCGAGCGGCGGCCCTTCGCCGCCTCAACTGGCAAGGGGATGTCCTGGGGCAGCGCGCTGCACCGGCTCCTCGAAGCGGCGATGCGCGACCCTTCGCTCGACCTCCGCGCGTACGCCGTCAACGTGCTCGCCGAGGAGGAACGGCCTCCCGAGGACCTGGAGGAGGCGCTCGCCGCCGTTGAAGGCGTGCGGCGTTCCCCTCTCTGGGACCGGGCCCTTGCGTCCGGCCGCTGCCTGGTCGAGGTGCCGTTCGCGGTCTCCATCCCCTCGTCCGAGCTGGGCATCATCGGGGGACCCGCGGAGACGCTTCTCACCGGCGCGATCGACCTGGTGTTCGAGGAGGAAGCTGGCTGGATACTCATCGACTACAAGTCCGACACGGTCGCGGGAAATCGCGAAGCGCTCGTCCGTTTCTACGAGCCGCAGATCGAGCACTACAGCCGGCGCTGGCGGGAACTGACCGGACGCCCGACGCAAGCGGGCCTGTTTTTCATTCAGACGGGCGAGACTGTCTGGATGTCGGACTGAGCCGAAAACCCCGCCTCGAAAAACGAATTAGAACGCGCCCCGCGCGGCAGCTCGAGAGCCGCGCGGGGCGCGAGAGATCAGCGGGACTTCAGACCCCAGAAACCGATGATGGCGAGCGCGGCCGCCAGAGCCATGAAGCCTTCCCAATGAAGCGTCGGGACGACCGCGGCGGGCACCGGAACCGAGGGAGTGGGCGTCGGCACGGGACCACCGGACGGAGTGGGCGTCGGCGGTGCCGCGCCAGCCGGCAGATCGAAGACGGCCGCGATCAGGGAAAGGCAGTCGTTCACGTAGGTCGTCGGCTGAATCGTCAGAGTGTTGGGGCCGGGAGAGAGGAGCGGCGTCACGTCAAAGCTTCCGTGGTCCCAGAGGCCGCCGTTCGTGCCGGACGCCGTTCCCTGGTCGGGAACCGTGTTGCCCTGCCAGTTCCCCGCGCCCGAAGGAAGAAGCGTCACTCCGTTGACCTGCAGCGCGTCGTCGGAAAACGACTGGCCGTCGCTGACGATCAGCCGCATGTTGGCCGTGCCGCTCGCGTAATTGATTCCCGCGAGCGTGGCGCTCCAACCCGCGGTGTCGAACGTGTTCGCGACGTTCGAGTCGTTCCCGTTGAAGATGACCACGTCCCGGTTGTTCGCCGGGTTGCCGTCGTTGAAGAAAATGAGCAGCGACACGCCGTTGATGTCCGCGACGGGAGATGCCTTGATGAAGTTCGCCAGGGTGTACGTCGCGTTGCCGGTCACGAGCGCGGTCACGTTGGCGCGATAGGCCTTGGAGTTCGTGAATGCCCAGCAGTTGGGGGCGCTGTTGCCAATGTTCGTGCCGACGATCGACGTACCGTTGAATGTGACGGTGGCGTTAGCATCGCCGGTGTCGTCCGTCGGACCGTGCCAGTAGAGGTAAGCGGTCGTAACGGTTCCTGAAACTCCGGTCACCACGATGCTTCCTGTTCCCTGCCCGCGCATTCCGCCCGCCCCGAACATCAGGAAGTCCGTATTGGAGACGGTCGTGAAGTTCGAGAGCTGGTCCGCGGAAACGAAAGCTGCCGACATCACGAGAATCGCCAGGGCAAGGGTAGTCGACCCGCGCAGCCCGATCGCTCTTTTCATTTGATCCCTCTTATTTGAGCGAAACCTATGGCAGCAGGCCCCCTGCGGTCAACACAAGATTGAAAATAGGCCTGAGTGCCTCGCCCGGGCGGTCTTGCGCGCTGCTCCCCGTATCCGGGGGACTCTTCCAGGGCAGGTCGCCCTTCTGGCGGTCCCCCGCCTCGAGGAGGCTGGACACCGTTTCGGGCCTGCTCCGCCCGGTTTCGCGCCTGACGGGACGGGGCAGTTGGCGGCTCAGACGTCGATTGCCCTCCCGGAAACCGTGGGTCGAGGAAACAGCCCGGTTTCACGCTCCCGGGGACAGGGATCGCACCCGACTCACGACCGCCGGCCCGGGGTTTCCCGACCCCTGGGTCGCGCGGTCGGGACGCCCCGCGACGCGGTTGCGCCCCCAATCGCCGATTGCCGCGGTTTCAGTCCGGCCGAGCCGGGCGGTTCTTCTCACCGAAATCGCCGGTTTCGGGAATAAGGGTTTGTTCTCCCCTGGTGGCGGACGATTGCGCCGGCTCGCGCCGCCTCGGCCGCGGTTTTCCGCGCCACTCGGTGATGAACCCGAAACATCCGCTCCCCCGTATTTTGGGTTGCCGGCCTCCGGGACTCCCCGAACAGGAGCCCGGAAGGCCGGGGCCGCTCGCGGACCGCGGCGTCCTTCAGGAAAGAAAGGTTGATGAGGAATGTCTGAGTTGCTGACTCTCCCCGTAGTTCCGATGAGGAACTCGGTTCTTCTGCCCGGCGTCGCTCTGCCGATCGCGGCGGGCCGGCCTGGAACTCTGCGCGCCATCGAGGCGGCGTTGACGGATCCCGGGCGGCGCGTCTTTGCGGTCGCGCAGCGGCAGGACGGCGACGAGGTCACCCCCGAAGGGCTCTACACGATCGGCACGATTGCCACTCTGGGATCGGTCCAGCGCGGGCTCGGGGGAATTCGGCTCGTCCTCGAAGGGCAGAGCCGCGGAATCGCGATGCGCATCGCCGCCCGCAAGGGATACCTCGAGGCGCAGGTGAGCGAGGCGGCCGAGATGCTGCCGCTCGACGCGCGCGACGCCGCCTTTGTCGGCCTGCACCGGGAGGCGCGCGAGCGTGCCGCCGAGCTCGGGCGCAAGATGGGTCTTCCGAACGAGGCCATCGAGCAGATCCTGGCCGAGGTCGACGAGCCCGGCAAGCTGGCCGACGTCGTCGCGGGCTACATCGACATCCCCGTTTCCGAACGTCAGTCTCTTCTCGAGACGCTCTCCGTCGAAGACCGCCTCCGGCGCGTGCTCGTGCACGTCCAGCGGCACATCGACGTGCTTTCGGCGCAGGAAGACATCCAGTCGAAGGTCAAGGAAGAGATCGGCAGCCGTCAACGGGAGGCCTATCTCCGCGAGCAGGTGCGTGCGATCCAGAAGGAGCTCGGCGAGGGCGAAGGCGCCCAGGAAGAGGGCCTGAAAGAGCTTCGCGCGAAGCTCGACACTCTCGACCTTCCCCCCGAGGCGCGCAAGGAAGTCGATCGGGAGTGGCAGCGCTTGACGCGCATCGGCCGCGAGTCCGTCGAGTCGCAGGTCATTCGGACTTACCTCGAGACCGTTTCAGAGCTTCCCTGGAACCTTCGAAGTGAAGAGCACCTCGACGTGCAGCGGGCGTCCGACGTTCTCGACCAGGATCACTTCGGCCTGTCAGACGTGAAGGACCGAATCCTGGAGTTCCTCGCGGTCCGGCAGCTCGCGCAATCCGCGGGGAAGGAATCGGAGAAGGCGGAGGCCGAAAAGAAAGCCTCCGCGGAATCCGTCGACGGGGCGCCTGAGCCGGGCGTCGTCAAGGAGGAGGAACGGCAGTCCGCCCGCGCGCGGGGCCGCATCCTCCTTTTCGCCGGACCTCCGGGAGTGGGAAAAACCTCGATCGCAAAGTCGATCGCGCGCGCCATGGGACGCAAGTACGTCCGCATCTCCCTCGGCGGGGCCCGCGACGAAGCGGACATCCGCGGCCACCGGCGCACCTACATCGGCGCGCTTCCCGGCCGGATCATCCAGGGCATGAAGCAGGCGGGCACCCGGAACCCTGTCTTCCTGCTCGACGAAGTCGACAAGCTCGGCGTTTCTTTCCAGGGAGACCCCGCGAGCGCCCTTCTCGAGGTCCTGGACCCGGCGCAGAACGACAGCTTCACGGACCACTACCTCTCGGTTCCGTTTGACCTCTCGGAGGTCCTCTTCATCGCGACCGCCAACTTCATCCAGAACATTCCGGGTCCGCTTCTCGACCGGATGGAGATCGTCAATTTCGCCGGCTACACGGAGCAGGAAAAGCTGGCGATCGCGAGGAGCTACCTCGTCCCGCGGCAGGTGGAAGAGAACGGCCTGAAGAAGGCGCAGATCGAGATCACCGACGACGCGTTGCGCGAAGTCATTGCGGCGTACACGCGGGAGTCGGGCGTCCGACAGCTCGAGCGCGAGGTCGGAAAGCTCGCCCGAAAGGTGGCCCGCCGCATCGCGGCCCGGGAAATCGAAGCCTCCGTCGTCGAGCGCGCCGACGTGCGCACGCTCCTCGGCCGGCCCAGGGTGCACCCGGAGAAGATGGCCAACGAGGACCAGGTCGGCATCGCGACCGGCATGTACTACACCCCGGCCGGAGGCGACATCATGTTCGTCGAGGCCTCTCTCATGCGGGGGAAGGGCGAGCTCATCCTGACGGGCCAGCTGGGCGACGTCATGAAGGAGTCCGCCCGCGCCGCCTGGACCTTCGCCCGGTCGCACGCGGCCTGGCTCGGGATCGAGGAAACGGACTTCGAGCGCGACATCCACATCCACGTTCCCGCCGGCGCCATTCCGAAGGACGGACCGTCCGCGGGCATCGCGATGGCCTCGGCCGTCGTCTCCGCCCTTTCGAAGCGTCCCGTGAAGAACGACCTCGCCATGACCGGCGAGATCACGATTTCGGGGCGGGTCCTTC
This sequence comes from Acidobacteriota bacterium, assembly GCA_040004225.1. Classification (GTDB taxonomy): domain Bacteria; phylum Acidobacteriota; class Thermoanaerobaculia; order UBA5066; family Gp7-AA6; genus JALYUA01. The sequence continues at coordinate 3,180 of JBDUBI010000002.1, read as the reverse complement.
CGATCGGCGGTTTGAAGGAGAAGATTCTCGGCGCGGTGCGGGCCGGGATCCGGCACATCCTGATCCCGAAGGACAACGAGGCGGATCTCGAGGATCTGACTTCGGAGGTCCGCAACCAGATCGAAGTCTCGGCTGTGGAGACCCTGGCGGAAGCGCTCGCGGTCACTCTGCGCGACACCTCGCTCTCGGAAGGCCGGCTGTTGTTCGGGACGGGCGTTCCGGCGGCGACGGACGGAACACTCTCGCACTGATTTCCTCTGTCGGACTTTTCGAAAGGCGGGCTCCGGCCCGCCTGTTTTTTTTCGACTCTAATGCTCTGCGACGGCGAGGGAGCCGTCGAAGGGAACGTCTCGCGCGGCAAGCCGACGATCGGCGAAACCTTCACACGAGCAGGGCGAACACCCCCGCCCAGAAGCCGAGCGCCGCTCCGGACTCGATCAACTCCCGCGCCCCATTCTCCCGCGTGCGCCAGAGAGAGATCGCTCCCAGAATCGCCGATGCGCCGCAGGCGCCCACGAAGATTTCGATCGGAGGCGACTCGGGCGCGGTCCATCGCGGCAAAATCTCCACGCAACCGACCAGCCACGCGGCGCACAGGAACCTCAACGCGAACCGTCCGGACGTCTCGAGCCGCGCCACGAGGTACATCGATCCTCCGGAGACCATGGAACCACCGGCCCGGCGACAGATGGCGTCCGATCGAAAAACCTCCGCAGGCAGTGCCCTGAAGCCGATTCGCTACGGAATCAGGGCCACCATTCCGGTCCAGAGGCCGATCATCGCGGAGAGCTCGAGAACTTCCCGGACGGGACTGGCGCGCGAACGCCAGAGGATCAATATTCCCAGGATCGCGAGAGACGCCAGCACGAGGACCGCTCCGGAGGTCCGCCGGTCGAGCCCGCCCGCACCGGCGGTCCCCCGCCGGATGATTTCGATCGCGCCCACGAACCACGCCGCGCACAGGAATCGAAACATCAACCGCGCAAACGCGCGAAGCCACGCGCCGAAGCGGTCGAGCTCCGGAGTGGCGGGAGAACTTGCGGCGTCCGTCATCGGAATATGGAAATTATCCACCCGTCCGGACAGCCCCCGCGCCGCGACCGGCCGGAGCGACACCGGTAGACTCCGCCGGATGGGAAGACTTCTCATCTTCTTGACCTTACTTCCGGCAAGCGCCGGCGCGCTCCCGCCTTCCGCGGCGGTTCCCCCGCCCGGTCTCGTCGGGTTCCGGGTGCTCGAGCGTCTGGACACGGCGCGAACGTCGCCGCAGTTCCTTGACGGACGGCCGATCCAGATCGCACTCTGGTATCCCTCTGCGTCCGCGTCGCCGCAGCTCACCTACCGCGACTATTACCTGCTGTCCGCTCGCGAGACGTCGTTCTCCCCTTCGACCGCCGCCTCTGACGAGCAAGCCATCGCGCAATTCCGCGCCTTTCTCGCGTCCGCCGACGTAAAGCCCGCGGAAACGGAGTCTCTCCTCGCAACGCGCATGCGGGCGGCGCGGGACGCCGCTCCCCTCCCCGGACGATTTCCGCTCGTTCTCATCGCACAGGGCAACGGCCACTCGATACATGACCAGGCTTTCCTCGGCGAGTTTCTCGCCTCTCGGGGGTTCGTTGTCGCGAGCGTGCCCTCCCAGGGGCGGATAGGCGGCCGGATGACGAGCGAGCAGGAGATCCCCGCCCAGGCGATCGACCAGGCGGCGGACCTCGCTTTCGCTCTGAAAGTCGTCCGCCGTGAACCGAACGTTCGCCTCGGCCGTTACGGGCTGGCCGGCCACAGCTTCGGTGCGAGGGCGGCCCTTCTTCTCGCGATGCGCGACACGGACGCCGCCGCGATCGTCAGTCTCGACGGCGGAATCGGCGCGGCCGCGGGAAAGGGAATCTTCGAGACGACCCGCGGCTTCGATTTCGAGACCGCGGTCACTCCGATCCTCCACCTGTACGAAATCGGCGACAAGTTCATGGTCTCGGACCTCACCCCGCTCCGCGCGCTCATCCGTTCCAACCGATGGCTGGTGCGAGTGGACGACATGCATCACGTCCATTTTTCGAGCATGGGAGTTCTCTCAGCCGGCGCGCCGTCCCTGGCGGCCGCCACCTTCGGCGGCTCGTCCACGAAAGACGCCTGGGATGCGGTCGCCGCCGCCACCGCCAGCTTCCTGCGAAGGTTCGTGGTCTCGCCGCCCGCCGGACAGGCGGCGCGCGCATGGACGGTGCCCGCATCTCCTTTCCTTCGCCCCGCCGAGGTCCTGAGCAGGCGCTAGCGATTGGCGAAACATCCGCTCCGGTCCGTGCTGATCCGCGTGGGGTACGCCGCTCTCGGGGCGGTCTACGTGACGCTCGGCTTGCTTGCTTTCTTCATCGCTTTCGAGGGCGGACGGGTGCGGGCGCGCGGGTTCGGCGCGGCCTTCCGCCTGTTGCTCCTGCACCCCCAGGGCCCGCTGATCCTGTGGGGAATCGCCGCCGGACTTGCGGCGTTCACGCTCGGGAGGATTCTGGACGCCGGGGACCCCGACCGATCGGTGTTCGCGAGGATCGTTTCGTTCTTCGACGCGATCGCGCATGCCCTGATGGGGTGGCTTGCCGTGCGCCTGCTGCTCCACCGACGCGGCGCGAGCGCGCGCCCGGCCCTCGCCTGGCTGCTTTCGCAGAGCTGGGGCCCCCGAACGCTCGAGATCGCGGGCGGTATCGTGATGGCGGTCGGGGCCGTCCAGGTGTGGCAGGGACTGTCCGGGCGGCTCCCGCAGCGTCTCCCGCGCGGGAAATTGAAGCGCGCGACCTCCGTGGCGGTGCGCGTCGGAAGATTCGGATACGCCGTGCGCGGAATCGTGTCCGGCATCATCGGCTGGTTTCTCATCCGAACTGCGAAAGATGTCGACCCGGGAAGCTATCGCGACATCGGAGGCGCGCTCGAAGTGATCGAGAGGATGCGTTTCGGAGTTCCCCTGCTGGCCTTCGCGGGCGCCGGGCTGGTGGCGTACGGGGGGTATCTCCTGCTGCTCGGCATTTTCCAGCCGAAAGTCACGTAGAACTCTCGCATCCCGCCCGGAAGCACCTCGTCGAGAACTCCCCCGCCCGATCCGTCCCCGGGATCAGCCGCAACCAGTGAACACACTGCCAGCCTGCGGGCCCCCTCCCCCTCACCCCAACCCTCTCCCCGAGCCCGGGGCGAGGGGGC
>JBDUBI010000191.1:0-9576 GCA_040004225.1 Acidobacteriota bacterium | reverse complement strand
GCAAGCCCGAGATGATCGAAGGCACGGTGATCGACATCACCGAGCGCAAGCGCGCGGAGGAGCAGGTCAAGCACCTCGCCTTCCACGACGCGCTGACGGGTCTGCCCAACCGCCTGCTCTTCCAGGACCGCCTCAGGATGGCCGTGCTGAACGCACAGCGCTCGGACGACCGCCTCGCGACCCTGTTCCTCGATCTCGACCGTTTCAAGGTGATCAACGATTCGCTCGGGCACTCGATCGGCGACGAGCTTCTCCGCGGCGTCGCCGAACGTCTCGGAAGCTGCGTGCGCGAAGGAGACACTGTGGCGCGGCTCGGCGGGGATGAATTCACCGTTCTCGTCCCGGGGATGACGGACGACGAGCACGCGGCCAAAATCGCGAGAAAGATCCTCGGCGTGCTGCGGCTGCCCTTCGTCATCGACGGGAGGGAGCTGTTCCTGACGACGTCCATCGGCGTGGCGCTCTATCCGGCCGATGGCGAGACGGCCGAAACCCTGGTGCGAAATGCCGATACGGCGATGTACCGCGCCAAGGAACAGGGCCGCGACAACTTTCAGCTCTACACGCCGGCGATGAACTCCCGCGCGCTCGAGCGGCTCTCGCTCGAAAGCCGGCTGCGTCAGGCGATCCAGAACGAAGAGCTGGTTCTCCAGTACCAGCCCCTCGTCGACCTCAAGACGAACCGGATTCGAGGCGCCGAAGCCCTCATCCGGTGGGAGCATCCGGATATGGGACTCCTCGCCCCCGGCGAGTTCATACCTCTGGCGGAAATCTCCGGACTGATCGTCCCAATAGGGGAATGGGTGCTCCGGACCGCCTGCGGGCAGATGCGGGAGTGGCAGCGCCTGGGGCATCCCCGGCTCGCGGTCGCGGTCAACCTTTCTGCGCGCCAGTTTCAGCAGGCGGATCTCGTCTCGCAGGTGCGGTCTGCCCTCGAGTCCGCCGACCTCGCGCCCGAGTTTCTGGACCTGGAAATCACCGAGTCCAATGCGATGCAGAACGCCGAAGTTTCGATCAGCACGCTCTGGGACCTGAAGAACCTCGGCGTCCAGCTCTCGATGGACGACTTCGGGACGGGCTACTCGTCCCTGAACTACCTGAAGAGGTTTCCGATCGATCGCCTGAAAATCGACCAGTCGTTCGTGCGCGACGTGACAACCGACCCGGATGACGCGGCCATCGCGTCCGCGATCATCGCCATGGCGCACAGCCTGGAGCTGACGGTCGTCGCCGAGGGCGTCGAGACGGAGCCCCAGCTCGCGTTCCTCCGGGACCAGCGGTGCGACGAGATGCAGGGCTATCTCGTGAGCCGGCCGGTCGCCCCCGCCCGGTTTCTCGAGCTGCTCGAGGAGAACCGGAAGGCTTCTGTGAAGAGACGGAAGAGCGGAGGAGCGCGCACACCGCGCGCATCCGGGCGGGAGGCTGCCGTCCGATGCAGCCGTCCCTCCCGCATCAAAGTCCCGAAGAGCTCCTAAACACCGCCGGTTCTGATCCGGGCGGCAGGCGCCCGCCGTCCGATCAGCGCTCAGGGTGCGGAGACGTTCTCGACATTTCGAGTCCGGGCCGGTCCGGTCCGTAGTAGCCCGGGATCGTGCGCCGACGCCGGAAACCCAGCCGCTCATAAAACGCCAGCGCGGAGGTGTTGCGCAGATCGACTTCCAGAAACGTCTCGCGGGCGCCGGCGTCCGCCAGGCGCGAGATCGTTTCTTCGAGAAGGGCCCTGCCGACCCCTCCCCTCCGATGCGTCGCCCGAACGTCGAGCGTGATGATCCGGCCGGCGCGCGCGGGCGCCCGGTATCCGAGGCAGAAGCCGATCATTGCCTTCTCACAGTCCGCGATCACGGCCTCCCGCGTCGCAAGGGAGATCAGCCGCCGCATTTCGTGGGGCGGATAGGCAATCCCGGGATCGAAGCACTCCTTGTCGAGCGCCACGATGGCCTCGAAATCGGCGGAGACGTACTCGCGCAGATGGAACTCAGGCGTCACGCGTCCGAATTCTGACTCAGTTCCCGGCGGAGAGCGCCTGAAGGTCGGCGCAGGCTCGTCTTACCGGTTCCGCATCGACCTGTCCGCTTCGCGTTTCAGCTCGCGGTCGCGAATCGCGTCCCGTTTGTCGTGCAGCTTCTTGCCTTTGACGAGCGCGATCTCGGCTTTCGCGCGGGAGCCCTTGAAGTAGAGGGACAGCGGGACGCACGTGACCCCGGACGTGGCAACGGCGGAGGCCCATTTCGTGAGCTCGCGCTTGTGAAGCAGCAGTTTGCGGTCGCGCTCGGGGGCGTGGTTCGTCCAGGATGCGGAGCCGTAGGGGGAGATATGCGCGCCGACGAGGTACGCCTCGCCGTCGCGGAAATGCACGTAAGAATCCTTCAGCTGCGCGCGCCCCTCACGGAGAGACTTCACCTCGGAGCCGAGGAGCGCGATCCCGGCCTCCATGCGGTCCTCCACGAAGTACTCGTGAAAGGCCTTGCGATTCGACGCGATGGGCGAGGTCTTTTTTTCCTTTTCCTTCGCGGACTCCGGGCGACCTCTGCCTCCCCCCTTCATCGCAGAGCGTCCGGCAGGTCGTTGCGGTACGCCCGTCCCGCCGGACTCCGGAGGAGCTCGCAGAAGCGCCGGGCGAGCTCCGGGTCGAACTGCGTCCCTCCCTTGGCGGTCAGGATGTCGAGGGCGGCCTCTTCGCTGATGGGCGAGCGATACGAGTGAGCGGCGGTCATGGCGTCGTACGCTTCGGCGATCGCGAGCACGCGCGAGCCAAAGGGGATCCGGTCTCCGGACAGGCCGTCGGGATAGCCCGCGCCGTCATACCGCTCGTGGTGGTGCCGGACGAGGGGGGCGACGGGATAGGGAAATTCAATCTTCTCCAGGATGTCGGCCCCGATCACCGCATGCCGCCGCACGAGCGCGACTTCCTGGAGGTCCAGCGGACGGCGCCCGGCCAGCCGCTCGTACGGAAGGTCCACCTCGCGCAGCCCGATGTCGTGCAGGAGTCCGGCGACGGTGAGCTGCTCGACGCCGTCCGACGGAAGCCGGAGCGCCCCTCCGAACTTGCGACAGAGAGCCCCGACGGCGTACGAGTGCGCCTTCAGCTGCGGGTAGGCGCGAAGCCCGGGCTCGAGGAGCGCTTTCACCAGGCTTCGGTACGACTGGCGGTAACGCTCGCCGGACGCGGACTGGAGGACGGCCGCCCGGATTCCGCGGTGAACCTCTTTCAGCGCCTCCTCCGCCCCTTCGTCCGGCGGATGGGAGAACAGGAGGCTGACGAGGATGGTGCGGACGCCCGAGGTAATTACCGACGTCTGGATCCCGGCGAAGCTCTGGATCTCTCCCGTTCCACGCCCGACGGGAAACTCCGTGGAAAATCGTTTCTGCTGAGCGGGTCGGAGGTCCGGCGCCGCCGAGGCGACGACCGGGCCAAGATTTTCGACGAGCGCGATCCGCGCATCTTCCGAAAGAGCGCGCCTCGCGCCGATCTGAATGTGCACGGCGTCGCGCGTCCAGATGGAGAACGCGACCGCGTCGATGTCGGGCGCGAGAAGAAGCGAGCTCCAGAATCCGCGGAAGACGAGTTCCTCGCGCGAGACCCCACGGCTCGAGGGGGACGGGGGGCGGGGGGCGGCCGCAACGGGCGGACCCGCGAGCTCCGCCGGCGCTTCGTCCCATTCCGGCCCCGCGGAGAAGAGCGGGGGCGGGTCCGGAAACTTCTGCAGCGGGCCGCCACGTCCCCCCGGGCGATACAAAGCCTCCGCATCCTCCTGCGCCATCGGTTCGGGCGCGGCGATGGAGCTTCCGTCGAACGATTCGAGGACGGCGGCGACGCGGGAGGCGAGATCTTCCGCCGCGCGAAGGTCTTCGGCGGCAAAGAACGCGCCCTCGAGCTTGTCCTGGAGCTCCACGATCGCGACCATCCGGGAGCCGACGTAGGCGGGAACCGCCAGCATCCGGGCGTACTGCTCGCGCTCCATGGACCCGGCAAGCCGGCCGGCCTCCGCCGGGGAATTGGCGTATGCCGGCCGGCGATGCTTCTGCACCCATTCGACTAAGGGATGCGAGGCCTCGAGCAAGCCTTCCGGCCCGAAACGCGACACGTACCCGAAGAATCCCGCCAGCCGGAAATCGCCCGCCGGCCCCATCGCATAGCAACGCGCGCGGGCGACCCTCAGCGAGGCGCGGGACTCCGCGAGAACCGAGGAGACGACCTCTTCCAGGCGCTGGGGGACCATTTCTTTGAGTGTACCGGATCAAAAATCCGCGCCAGAACGGTGGCGCGAGCGCCACACCTTTGTGGCGCCGCAACCACAGCACCCGACTCCGCGCGTCGCCTCCGCCGCCGCGAAGTGCCCGAGCGTCCGTCGCTTACGGATATTTCGGACCTCGCTCAGGATCTGGCACCGATGCTGCGATGGCGGACGGAGGAACGAACTGTTTGAGATCCCAGACCACACTCAAAACGACCGTCTCGATCGAGGGCGTCGGACTCCATTCCGGCCACCCCGTGCGAGCCCTTTTTCGCCCCGCGGCGCCGGGCCACGGCCTGGTCTTCGTGCGGACGGACCATCCCGGCTCCCCGATTCCCGCGCGCCTGACGTCGGCGAGCCTGTTCGACTACGCGACCACGCTCTCCCATGGCGGCGTGTCGATCGGCACGGTCGAGCACGTCCTCTCCGCCGCCGCCGGGGAAGGCCTGGATAACTGCCGCATCGAGGTAGACGGGCCCGAGATCCCGATTCTTGACGGTTCCGCCCTGCCATTCGTCCGGCTCTTTCATGCGGCCGGGTTCGAGCGTCAGGGCGACCGCGTCCAGCCGATCTCCCTCGATCGGGAAGTCGAGGTCTCGCGTGGCGACCGCAGCGTCCGATACGTACCGGATGGACCAGGCCTCACGATCAGTTACGAGATCGACTTTCCCCATCCGGCCGTGGGCCGGCAGGAGTTGACCGTCGCCATCCGGCCCGAGGAATACTCGGCTCGGATCGCGCCGGCCCGCACCTTCGGCTTCGCCCGCGAGGTCGAGGCGCTTCGCGCGCGCGGGCTCGCGCGCGGCGGAAACCTGCACAACGCGGTCGTGCTCGATGAGAGCGGCATTGCGTCCGGTCCTCTGCGCTTTCGAGACGAGTTCGTCCGCCACAAGATCCTGGATTTAGTCGGTGACCTCGCCCTCCTCGGAGCACCGCTTTCCGGACGCATCTTCGCGCGGAAGGCGGGCCACGCCCTGCACATCGAATTCGCCCGCGCCCTGGAGCTCGCCCGGACGGCCCCCGCCCAGGAAACCGAAGCGGAGATCCGCAAGGAGCGCACGGTCAACGAATAGGGCGCTGGGCGCTGGGCGCTGGGCGCTGGGCCGGAAAACGTTTCGCATTCCGGTCCCTTCCCGTCCTGACCTCCCTGTCTCTCACTTTCGATCTCCCGCCTCCCACCGGACGCCGGCCCCGCGGCTCGTTACAATCGGGGCCGTGCTCCAGACTTTTCGCGTCTTCGTCGGGGTCCTCGCGGCAGCCATCGCGGCCGCACCGGCTGTCGCGCAGGAGGCCGCCAGGCCCCGGATGGGGTCGGTCCACGCCGAGGCGCGCGGTCCCGACGTCTTCCTGAAGTTCAGCCTCGAGGGCGCGTTGAACCCGGAGCTCGCGAGTAAGATCGAAACGGGACTCGAAACGGCGATCCGTTACGACGTCCGCCTCTATCGGCATAATGCGAACTGGCTCTGGGACGACCGGATTGACGCCCGTCGGTACCGCGTCGCCGTCACGTTCGACCCGGTGACGCGCGAATACGTGAGCGCGGAAACGCTCGATGGAAAGCCCCTGGCCCGATCGTCCACCCGGGACTTTGCGGAAGTTCTCCGGCGGCTGGTCTCGCGGGACAATCTGCTCGTCTTCCGCGTCGGCGAACCCGAGCCGCACCGCAACCTTTATGTGGAGGTCCGCGCGGTGTTCGATTCCGGGTATCTCTTCACGATCATCCCCGTCGATGCGCGGACGCCGTGGAGCCCGTCCAACCGCTTCGACGTCCGGATTTCGCCGTGAGCCTTCTCTCGGAGCTGCAGCGCCGCCGCAAGGACAACAAGCTCATCGTCGGGCTCGTCCTGGCGGTGCTCGTGGTGTGGACTTCGGTCTCGGTGCTTCAGCAGCGCGCGGACGAGCCCGCCGCGGTGACGCGCGGACTCCTCCTCTTCGTTCTCTCGTACATCAACATCACGCTGATCGCGGCGGTCCTCTTCGTCCTCGGCCGCACGATCCTGAAAACCTGGCTCGAGCGCCGCCGCCGAACGCTCGGGTCCCAGTTCAAGACGAAACTTCTCGTCACCTACCTCGGTCTGACGGCAATCCCGATCGGGCTGCTCTTCGTGACGGCGACCGGTCTTCTGCAGCGTTCGATCGACCGGTGGTTTTCGACTCCCGTCCGCGAAGTCGTCGGCAACGCCCGCGCGGTCGAAGACATGGCGGAGCGCAGGCTGACGGATCAGACTCTCGGGGACGCGCGCATCGCGGCCCAGACGTTCGGGGCAGGCTCTCCGTCTCCGGCGGCGCTCGAGGCGTTCCGGCGCGAACATCTGCTGGACACGGTCGAGGCCTATCGCGGGACGGAGCGGATTTCCCTGGTCCAGGGGGCCGCGGGGGAGATTCCGCCTCTGGCCGCCGAGGCGCTCCGCCGGGCGGCCACCGCGGGCGAGGATACGAGGATCGAGGTCCTGCGAGATGGCTCTCATCGTTATCGCGCGGCGCGCTCGTCGGGAGCGCTCACCTGGGTGACGGGCGCCCTCGTTCCGCCGGCGGAGGCCCGGGCGATGGAATCGATCGCCGCCGCCTGGTCGGAATACAAGAAGCTGGAAGTGCAGAAGCCCGCCATCAAGGCGGCCAACATTTCCACTTTCCTCCTCATCACGCTCGCAATCCTCCTCGCGTCCGCCTGGATCGGCCTGACGCTCGCCCGGCGCATCACGCTTCCGATCGCGGCGCTGGCCGAGTCCACTCGACGTCTGGAATCGGGGGAGCTCTCGGCGCGCGTGGGCATTCGTGCGGAAGACGAGCTCGGGGTCCTCGTCGAGTCGTTCAACCGCATGGCGGCCGGCCTCGAGGACGCCCGCAACGCGCTCCTCCGGTCGAATGAGGAGCTTTCCGGCTCCAACCGCCGCGTCGACCTCGAGCGAAGGCTCCTCGCGACGGTCCTCGAGTCGGTCACGACCGGGGTCATGGCCTTCGATTCGGAGGGTCGCGTCACCGTCTGCAACCCGGCCGCGCGCTCCCTTCTCGAACTCGGGGAGGACGTCTCGCTTCACGCGCTGCGGGCGCGCCCCGAGCTCGCGGGCCTCGTCGCGGTGCTCGCGGCGGCCCGTGCGGGAGATCTGCCCGCGTCGCCGAGGGAGCTCGCTCTTCCCGGCGCTGACGGCGAACGGCGTCTCGAGATCGCGCTGCGGCCGCTCGCCGCCCCGTCCGCCGGCGAACGGCCAGGGTGGGTCCTCGCGATCGAGGACACCACCCACGTGGCCCGCGAACAGAAGCTCGCCGCATGGAGCGAAGTCGCGAGAAGGGTCGCGCACGAGATCAAGAATCCCCTGACGCCGATCCGGCTGTCCGCCGAGCGGATCGCGAAGAGGTGGAAAGCGGGAGAGCCCGACATCGCGGACACGATCGACCGGGGGACCCGGGTGATCGTCGAGGAAGTCAATTTTCTGAAGTCTCTCGTGGACGAATTCTCCCGGTTCGCCCGCCTCCCGGAGATGCGTCCGGAGCCGACCGACCTCCCGGCGCTGGCGCTCTCCGCCGTGCGGCTCTTCGAAGGAGCGCGCGAGGGGATCCGGATCCGCGTCGAGAGCCGCCTTTCCCGCGAGGTCGTCAGCGTCGACCCCGAACAAATCCGGCGGGCGCTGATCAACCTCATCGACAACGCACTGGAGGCCTGCGGACCTTCCGGCGAGATCGTCGTGACACTCGCCGAGGGCGAGCGCGGCCTGCAGCTCGCGGTGACGGACACGGGAAGAGGCGTTGCTCCGCGGGATCGCGAGAAGCTCTTTCTCCCTGACTTCACCACCAAGGGGCGAGGCACCGGTCTGGGGCTTGCGATCGTGTCCCGCATCGTGGCCGACCACAACGGAACGATCCGAGTGGAGGAGAACCGCCCTCGAGGCGCGCGCTTCATCATCGAGCTTCCCGCCGCGTGAAAAAACGACGCATCCTCGTCATCGACGATGAGCGGCGCGTCCGCGAAACGCTCTCGGAGATTCTGTCGGACGAAGGGTACGCCGTCACGTCCGCCGAGACCGGCGCCGAGGGGCTGCGCCGCATGGTTGAGGAGCGGTTCGACCTCGTCTTCCTGGACGTCTGGCTGAAGGACCGCGACGGGCTCTCGATTCTGGAAGCCGCGGGAGACCGGCTCGCCCGGCTGCCGGTCGTCATGATCTCGGGTCACGCCAACGTCGAGACGGCGGTCAGGGCGGTCCGGCTCGGAGCCGACGACTTCCTCGAGAAGCCTCTCTCGCTCGAGCGCGTTCTCCTGACTGCAAAAAAGTCGATCGAGCGACGCGATCTCCTCGCCCAGGTCGAGTCCTACCGCGGCACCCAGGAGTCGTCGTCGGCTCTGCTCGGAGAGTCGCCTCCCATGCGCCGTCTCCGGGACGAGATCGCGCGCGTCGCACCCACGGACGCCCGCGTTTTGATCACCGGAGAGAACGGGACCGGCAAGGAACTGGTCGCGCGCGCGCTGCACCGCCTCTCCGCCCGCACCGATGCGCCCCTCGTCGAAGTGAACTGCGCCGCGATCCCGGAGGAGCTGATCGAGTCGGAGCTCTTCGGGCACGAAAAGGGATCGTTTACCGGCGCCGCGGACGAGCGGCGCGGGAAGTTCGAGGAGGCGGATGCGGCGACCCTGTTTTTAGACGAGGTGGGCGACATGTCACCCAAGACCCAGGCGAAGGTCCTCCGGGCCCTCCAGGAGGGCCGGTTCACGCGCGTGGGCGGGACGCGCGCGATCTCGTCGGACGCGCGGGTCCTCTCCGCGACGAACAAGAACCTGGCGGGAGAAATGGAGCGCGGCACCTTCCGGGAGGACCTGTACTTCCGCCTGGCCGTCGTTCCCATCGAGGTCCCGCCGCTGCGCGAACGAGCCGAGGACGTTCCCCTCCTCGCCAGACACTTCCTGACCGAGGCGTCCGCGCGGTTTCACCGGAGGCCGAAAGCGCTCGCCCCCTCCGCGGTCGACGCGCTGCAGGCCCACCGGTGGCCGGGAAACGTCCGGGAGCTCAAGAATCTGGTGGAGCGGGTGGTGATCCTTTCGATGGGCGAGGAAATTACCCCGGAGGACTTCCACTTCCGCCGGGGGAACGAGGAGACGGAGATTCCGAGCAGCTCCGAGGCTCCGCTCCGGGTGGCGCGGGACGACTTCGAACGCCGATACATCCTCGCGGCGCTCCGCCGCCACCGCGGAAACGTGAGCCGCGCCGCGGAGGCGCTCGACCTCGAGCGCTCGAACCTGTACCGGAAATTGAAAAGCTACGGGATTGAGGTCGAGAGGGAATAGCCGGGGCGTCAGCGTCAGGCGTCAGGCGTCAGGCGTCAGGCGTCAGGCGTCAGGCGTCAGGCGTCA
>JBDUBI010000033.1:0-9581 GCA_040004225.1 Acidobacteriota bacterium | reverse complement strand
CGACGTCGAGCACGTTGGCGATCAGGACCGAGTGAAACGCGGTCACCGCGCGCCCGGACTCCGTGACGAGGGTGGGCACGGGAACCTGCTCTTCTTCGCAGATCTGCTTGATCGTGTAGACGACGTCGTTCGCGTACTCCTGCGTGGAGTAGTTCATGGAGGACTCGAACGCCGTCTTCGAGCCATCGTAATCGACGCCCAGGCCACCTCCGAGATTCAGGTACAGGATCGGCACCCCCATGCCCCGGAGCTTCGCGTACACCCGACCCGCCTCCCGGATTGCGTTCTTGATCTTGCGGATGTCCGTGATTTGAGAGCCGATGTGGAAGTGCAGCATCACCATCGCGTCCAGCATCCGCCGGGACTTCAGGATCTTGACGGCCTCGAGCATCTCGGGCGTGGTGAGCCCGAACTTCGCCGCCTCGCCACCCGACTTCGCCCACTTGCCCGAGCCTCGCGCGTAGAGCTTGGCGCGCATTCCCAGCAGCGGCCGCACCCCGCGGGCCTTCGCCACGCTCAGGATCCGATCGAGCTCGGACACCTTCTCGAGGATCAGCACGACCTTCTTTTTCATCCGCACGGCGTTCAACGCCATGCCGATGAAGGGGTCGTCCTTGTATCCGTTGCAGGTGATGAGGCACTCCGGCCCGAGGTCCGCGGCGATGGCCGCGAGGAGCTCGGGCTTGGAACCCGCCTCCAGGCCGTAATTGTAGGGACGGCCCGCCTCGATGATCTGCTGCACGACGACCCGCTTCTGGTTGACCTTGATCGGGAAGACGCCGCGGAACACGTTCTGGTATTCGAATTCGTCGATGGCCCGCGCGAACGCGTCATTCAGGCTTCGCACGGATTCGGACAGGATCTGGGGAAACCGGAGCACCATTGGCGCCGTGATGCCCCGCAGAGCGACGTCGTCCACGATCTGCTTCAATGCGACGGCGCGATGGGCCTCCCGGGTCGGCCGGACCAGGAGCTCTCCTTCGTCCGAGACGTGAAAGAACCCCTTCCCCCAGTTTGGTATCCCGTAGACGGCGGTCGCGTCCTCGAAGCGGTTCTGCGGACGTGCCCTGGAGGCGGAGATCTCCGCGACGCTTCGACGAGCAGGTTTGGCGCTGGCCATGAGGGCGTCATGCTAGCGCAGACGGAAGTCGTTCGCGCAAGCGGTGGTTCGATGCGGCGGCGGGGGCCGCCGTTGTTCTGCCGCGCATCCGCCGTGACGGCACGGCGCCCCGGCGCGGGTGTGCAGGAAACAAAAAGCCCGCGTTGCCGCGGGCTGAAAACTTTGCATGCGAGAACCGATCAGCGCTTGATGTTGTCGCCCAGATCCTCGAGAGCTTCGCCGACCTTGCGCCGCGCCTTCCCGAGTCCCTCTTCGACGGCGCCGCCCGCGCGCTGATCCGCGCCTTCCTTCTCGAGCTCTCTGTTTCCCGTCAGCGTGCCGGCCGCCTCTTTGATTCTTCCGGCCAGATTGTCTTTCTTGCCGTCCACTTCGTCCTGGTTCATGGTTGCTCCTTCCGCTTTCGGAAAGTGCAGATTCCGTGCCGAAAGTGGCGGGTTCCCCGGCCCCGTAACCTTTCCTCCCAGGAACGACAATCCGTCAGCCGACCTGATGTGGATGTCGCGCTGGGGATTGGGGATCTCGATCTTGCGTTGAGAAAGCTCTTCCCAGATCGCGAAATTGAGCTCGCTCACGAAAGCGGGGCGTTTGTGCAGCATCCGGGAGGTCCAGCACAAGAGCTCGAAGTCGAGCGTGAAGTCCCCGAAACCGAGAAAGTAGACAGAGGGCGGCGGCTCCGAAAGAATGCCCTCGCATCGCGCGGCGGCGGCGACGAGCGCGCTCTCCACCTCGCGCGGGTGGCTGTTGGAGGCAACCCCGATGGGGACCCTGAAGCGTACGCGGTTGCTGCGGAAGCTCCAGTTCGTGACGGTGTCGGTGATGAACTTCGAGTTCGGGACGATCAGAAACACTTCGTCATTCGTGCGGACGACCGTCGACCGCGTCCGAATCTCCACGACGTCGCCGTTTAATTTGTCGATTTCGATCCGGTCTCCGACCATGATCGGGCGCTCCAGAAGCACGATGATCCCGGCGACGAAATTCTTGACGATGTCCTGCAGCCCGAACCCGAGGCCGACGCCGAGGGCCGCTCCGAACGCGGCCAGGCTGCTGGCATTGATGCCGAGCGCATTGACCGCCAGCATTCCGCCGGCGAACCAGATCAGGTATCCGAGGACCCGCCCGACCGAGTAGCGCGCTCCGATCTCGAGGTTCGTGCGGGCGAGGAGGCGTTCGGCGATGAGCTTCCGGGCGATGCGGGCGGCCAGCCACGTGATCGCCAGGATGGCGACGAAGACGAGGACGCTCGAGACGGTGACGCTGTTTTCGCCGATTTTGAAGAGACGGAAGCTCAGAAAGTCGCTCATGGGAGCCCGGGGGTGCAGATTCGGTGCCCACGCGGGGACGTCGGCTGCCTTCCCCGGTTCAAGGCCCGCTCAGCTTCCCGCTTGCCCGCGGCCTCTCAGCGGTCCGGGCCGCGCCATCGGGCGCGCGCGCCCCAGGACCGGATGCGGGCGTCTTCGCGCCGGCGGGATCACGGCTTTCCGAGCAGTTCCAGGGCGGCGACGGTCAGGGAGGACGCGCCCATCCGGATGGTCGCCACGCGGTCGGGCGCGAATTGCGACGAGTGCAGCGAGGGCAGAGGCGTGCCGTTCTTCTGGGAATCGGCGTACCGTCCCGGTTCGACCGCTCCGATCTCGAACTGGAGGGCCGGGACGCCGGCGCGGCCGTACTCGGAAAAGTCCTCGCCGCCCATGACGGGGGTGCCTGGAACGACGTTGCTTTCCCCGAAAGCGCGACCGAGCGCCGCCGCGATGCGCGACGTCAGACCGGGATCGTTGAACGTGGCGGGCGTCGTTTCCACGACCGTCACCGACGGTTCCTTCGCCGCCCCCGCGGCCGCGGCCTCCGCCTTCGCGATCCGGGCGATTCCCTTCAACAGCCGCTGCCGGACTTCCTCCTTGAAGGAACGGACCGTGATCTGCAGCTTGACCTCGTCGGGAATGATGTTGTGCTTCAAGCCGCCGTGGATGGAACCGACGGTCACGACGGCCGGATCGAACGGGCTGTTCTCGCGGGCGACGAGCGTCTGAAGCGCGACGACGGTCCGGGCGGCGATGACGACCGGGTCCACCGTGGTCTGCGGGTACGCGCCGTGGCCGCCCCGGCCGAAGACCGTGACGTCCACCGAATCCACGCTCGCGAAGGCGAAGCCCGGCGTGTACGCGATCTTCCCGGAGGGGAGCGTCGCGTTGTCATGGAGGGAAATCGCGAAGTCGGGCTTCGGAAACCTCGTAAAGAGCCCGTCCTTCAGCATATGGAGAGCGCCCGAGCCCTTCTCCTCTCCGGGCTGCCCGATCAGGAACAGCGTCCCGCGCCATCTGTCCTTGGCCCGCGCGAGAAGCGAAGCGGCTCCGATCAGGGACGTCATGTGGATGTCGTGGCCGCAGGCATGCATCACGGGGACGGTATTCCCCGCGTCGTCTTTCGCGGTCGCCTTGCTCGCGTAGGGAAGGCCCGTCCTCTCCTCGACCGGCAGTCCGTCCATGTCTTCCCGGATGAAGACCGTGGGGCCCGCGCCGTTTTTCAGGATGGCGACCACGCCGGTGCCGCCCACGCCCGTCGTGACTTCGTAGCCGAGCTTGCGGAGCCGGTCGGCGATTTTGGCCGATGTCTTCTCCTCGTGCATGGAGAGCTCGGGGTTGCGGTGCAGGTCCATGTACAGGGTCTCGAGATCGGGGGTGAGCGCGTCGAGCGGTGCCAGCGCCGGATTGACTGTGGGCGCAGGCGCGGATTCCGGCGCGCCGGGCGCCGGGTTGGCGGAGAGAGCGAGCGAAACGACCATCGCGGAGGCTGAGAAGAGCAGGCGCATTTTCCTCCTGACAAAAGTGTGACCGTACCAGAGCAGAGCCCGGACCCCGCTGTCAAGAAAGCCTGTGCGATGCTAGTTCCCGATGTCGAGCGGCTCCGACGAAAAGCCTCGCCGCGTCGGGACCCTGCAGAGCCTTCGCGCGGCGGTCCGTTCGAGGCGGCTCGCGGCCGTGGCGATCCAGTCGTTCGCGTCCGGACTTCCCCTCGGCCTCATCTGGATCGCCCTGCCCGCCTGGTTGACCTACCGCGGCGTCGACATCAAGACCGTCGGTCTCTTCTCGCTGTCGCAGGCGCCGTGGACTTTCAAATTCCTCTGGGCGCCTCTGATGGACCGCTACAGCCCCGGCTTCCTCGGCCGGAAGCGGTCCTGGATGATCGTGTCCCAGCTGTTTCTCCTCGGCGGGATCGCGTATCTGGCGACCCAGTCGGCTTCGCCGAGCGTGGGACTGGTCGCCGCGATCGCGATCTTCATCGCGTTCTGGTCGGCATCCCAGGACATCGCGATCGACGGCTACGCGGTCGAGGTCCTCCAGCCGGCCGAAATGGGAACCGCGGTCGGAGCGCGCGTGGCGCTCTACCGCGCGGCCGTCCTGCTGGCGGGCGCCGTCGCGATCACCGCCGGCCAGCGGTTCGGATGGACGTTCGTCTTCGCGGCCCTGGCTCTTCTCTACATCCCGCTCGCGGGCGCCGTCGTCTGGTCGCCGGAGCCTCCGGGGGTCTCGAAGCCTCCGCGCACGCTGCGCGACGCCGTCTTCGAGCCGCTGATCGGAATCTTCCGTAAGTCGCGCGCGGTCGAGATCATCGCGTTTCTCCTGCTCTACAAGTTCGGCGAAAACCTGGCGACGGCGCTGACCCGCCCGTTTCTCATCCAGAAGTGCTTTTCTCCCGGGGACGTAGGGCTCGCCACCGCGACGATCGGTCTGATCGCGATCATCGGCGGCACGTTCTTCGGCGCCTGGACGACCGACCGCATCGGTCTCGGACGATCGCTCTGGATCTTCGGCCTCATCCAGGCGGTGGGGTTTCTGGGCTACGTCGTCGTCGACCGGATGACGCCGGGCGTTCCGTGCGCGGCCGGCGCCATCGGAGCGGTCTCCCAGCCGATCGAAAGCCGACTCGTGATGTACGGGAGCGTCGGCATCGAAAACCTCTGCCAGGGGCTGGCGAACGGGGCCTTCGGCGTTCTGCTGCTGCGCCTGACTTCGAAACAATTCTCCGCGACGCAGTACGCGCTCTTCTCGAGCGTCTTTGCGCTCGGCCGCACTCTGGCCGGGCCTCCCGCGGGATTTCTCGTCGACGCGATCGGCTGGACCCCGTTTTACCTCGTCAGCGTCGCGGCCTCGATCCCCGGCCTCGTCCTGCTTTCCCGTTTCGCTCCGTTCGCCGCGCGGGAACCCGACCTCGAGGTGGAGGACCTCGCGCCTGCGGCTCCGGTGACGCAGGAACGGCTGGCCGCGGTGAGCTTTGCCGCGGGCGTCGCCGGCTGGTTCGCCGCCTCCGCTCTGTCGTCGCTGCTGGCGGCCCTGAAACAGATGCGCGCGCACCCCGGCTCGGGTTTTCCGTTTGCGGCCGAGGTGGCGCGGCTCTTCTCGCCCCGGATCGCCTCCGACTGGCTTCGCCTGATCGGTCCGGCGGCCGCCGGCCTGGTCGTGGCGCTCGCCGCCGCGGCTCTGATCGCGGCGCGCCGGGGGGTCGCGGTGCCACGCAAGGGCTGAGTGCGCCGCCGGAGGGCGCGGGTTACAGTCGTCCCATGCTTCAGGGAGTCCGCGGAGCCACGACCGTCGAGAGAAACGAGGCGGCGCAGATTGCCGATCGCACACGCGAGCTACTCCGGCTGCTGGTCGATGCCAACGGAATCCGGAGCGACGAGGTCGCGAGCGCGATCTTCACGGTGACTTCGGACCTCGATGCGGCGTTCCCGACGGTGGCCGCGCGGGCGATTCCCGGCTGGCAGGAAGTTGCGCTGATCTGCTCGCGGGAAATCCCGGTCCCCGGTTCGCTCGGACACTGCATCCGCGTCCTCATCCACTGGAACACGGAACGCCGCCAGGCGGAGGTGCGGCACGTCTTCCTGCGGGGAGCGCGCAGCCTGCGCCCCGAGTGGTCCGTGCGGGTGCCGGGCGACGAGGAGAGCGCGCCGGAGCGCTTCGAGGTTCCGTGACCGGCGTCGCCGTCATCGGGTTGGGCCTGATCGGCGGCTCGATCGCTCTCGGGTCAAATGCGACGGGGTGGGACGACGACGCCACCGCCCGCGATCTGGCGCGGAAACGCGGAATCCGGACCGGCGCGTCCCTGGAAGAGGCCGTGTCCGGCGCCGCGCTCGTGTTCGCGGCCGTTCCGACGTCGGAGACGCCCGCTGTTCTGCGCGCGGTCGCCGGAATCGCGCCCGCGGCGGTGCTGACCGACTCGGCCTCACTGAAAACTCCCGTGCTCCAGTCCGCCCTCGCTCTTCCGGCGGGAGTGCGGTTTGTCGGAGGGCATCCGATGGCGGGTTCTCCCACGCCTGGAATCGCCGGCGCGAGCGCGGACCTCTTCGCCGGCCGCCCATGGCTGATCGTGCCGGGCCCCCGGAGCGACGCCGCGGCGATCGCTGTCGTGCGGGAGGAGGTGCTCGGGCTGCGGGCGATCCCCGTCCTCCTGGATGCGGACCGGCACGATGCGGCCATGACGTGGATCAGCCATCTCCCGATGGCGGCCGCGGCGGCCCTGGCTCGGGCCGTGGTCGGCGAGCTCGGAGAGGATGCCGGAACCCTGGCCGGCCCGGGCCTGACGGACACGACCCGCCTCGCCGGATCCCGCCCGGAGCTGGCGCTGGAGCTGTGTCTCTCGGACCCGCCGCGCCTGGCGGCCGCGCTCAGATCGCTGTCCCGGGAGGTCGCCGACTTCGCGAGCCGGCTCGAAACCGGAGACCGCGCGGCGATTGAAGAATTTCTGGAGAAGGCCGCCCGGGCCCGCCGGACCCTCCGGCCCGCGTAATCCGGGTTCCGCCTCGCGGTGGATGTCCGTGATCCACCGCAGCGAGCCGCGGCGACGGTATCCTCAGCGCCGATGACGACGCGGGAACGGAAGTGAACGCCGTGAGCGGAAGCGGGGGCAGGCACGTCCTCGGAATCGACGCCGGCGGGACCAAGACCCGCGCTCTCCTGGCGGATGCGGACGGTCGCGTCCTCGCGGCCGCGACCGGCGGCGGGGCGAATCTGCGCACTCACGGGGAGCTCGAGGTCGAAAAGGTCCTGCACGCGCTGGCGGAGGAAGCCGAGGGGCGGGCGGGAGTCCGCGCGGACGCGCTCGCGGTCGGAATCGCCGGCGCGGACCGCCCCGACGACCATGCGGTCCTGCGAACGATCCTTCGGCGCATCGGGTTCAAAGACCGGGTGGTGGTCACGAACGACGCCCGCATCGCGTTTGTCGCCGGATCTCCTCTCCGAGTCGGGGTCGCTCTCATCTGCGGCACCGGCTCGATCGCGTGGGGCCGCAACGGCCGCGGAGAGATCGCGCGCGCGGGCGGATGGGGATGGCATCTGGGAGACGAGGGCTCCGGCTTCTGGATCGGGGAGCACGCGCTTCGGGCGGTGATGCGAGCCGGGGACGGGCGGGGCCCGCGGACCGTTCTCGAGGCCGCCGTGCTGGCTCATTTCCGGCTGAGCCGCCTCGAAGAGATCGTTCGAAGCGTTTACGACGCCGAGTACCCGCGGCACCAGGTTTCCCTCTTCGCCGTGGAGGTCGCCCGGGCCGCGCTCGCCGGGGACGAGGTCGCGTCGGAGATCCTCCGGGAGGCCGCGGGGGAACTGGCGCTGGCCGCCGGCAGCGTGATCGCGCGCCTCGGCCTCACGGGCTCCGCTTACGACGTCGTTCTTTCGGGGGGGACCTTCGGGGCTCTTCCCCGTCTTCAGGAGGAGGTCGCTCGCGCATTGTCGCTTCCGGGGGCGTCCGTTGTTCCCCTGGCGGAGGAGCCCGCCATGGGAGCCGTCCGTCTTGCCATCGAGGCGCTGTCGGACTCGAACGGATGAGTCTCCCCGGAGAACTCTCCTCATGATCCGACTGATCGTCAACGCCGATGACTACGGCCGCACCCCGGGGATCAATGAGGGAACGATCGAGGCGCACCTGCGTGGGATCGTCACGTCGACGACGGTCATGATCCTGGAGAGCGCCGCGGAAGAAGGGATCCGGCTGGCTCTCCGCAGCGCCCCTCGACTCTCGCTCGGCCTGCACTGCGTCTTCACCGGCGGGGGAGCGCCCGCTTCGGACCCGGAGCAACTGAAGAGCCTCGCCCCGGGAGGCCGGTTCGCGAGAAATGCGGAGGCGCTCCCTCACGCAATCGATCCCGACGAAATCCGCCGGGAGCTCGCGGCGCAGGTGGCCCGGTTCGAATCGGTGGCGGGACGGCCG
The DNA here is from genome assembly GCA_040004225.1 of Acidobacteriota bacterium. Taxonomy (GTDB): domain Bacteria; phylum Acidobacteriota; class Thermoanaerobaculia; order UBA5066; family Gp7-AA6; genus JALYUA01. Next base: position 1,261 of record JBDUBI010000033.1, on the reverse strand, counting down.
CCATCGCATCTGGACTCGCACCACCATTCGGCCCTGCATCCTTCCATCCAACCCGTCTTCGCCGCGCTCGCGGCGGAGCGACGGCTGCCGGTCCGCGCCTCGAGCCCCGCGGCGGCCGCGGCCCTCGGGGCGGCGGGGCTTCGGGTGCCTGACCGCTTTCTCGACGGCTTTTACGCGGAAGGCGCGACGGTCGCGAACCTGCTCCGGCTGATCTCGGGCCTTCAGCAGGGAACCGCCGAGCTCATGTGCCACCCGGGTTTCCCGGACGCCGAGCTTCTTGCGGGCAGCACATACGCCCTGGAACGCGCCCGCGAAGTCGAGGCGCTTTGCGATGCTTCCGTTCGAGACCGGCTCGCCGAAGGCGGCGTGGAGCTTGCGACCTTCCAGGCGTTGTGAGGCCACGAGCTCCGGAGGTTCGAGTCTTCGAGGCAGCGGGGAAGGCCGCAGGGGAAGCGGCGGAGCGCATCGCCCGGCTGCTGCTGCGGCGTCCTTCCGGCGTCCTCGTGCTCGCCTCCGGGAAGACGATGGTGCCCGTCTATCGCGAGCTCGTCCGCCGGGCAGGGGAAGGGCGCGCGTCCTTCTCGAGAGCGACGACTTTCAATCTCGATGAGCTCGCCGTTCCCGCGGCGGATCCCCGGAGCTTCCGCACTTTCATGGATCGGCACCTCTTTTCACGCGTGAATCTGGAGGAGGGCCGCATCCGATTTTTGAGAGGCGACGCTCGAGACGCGGCAGCGGAGTGCGCCCGTTACGAAGACGAGTTCGCCCGCGCCGGCCCGGCGGACATCGCCCTGGTGGGAATCGGACCCAACGGGCACGTGGCCTATCTCGAGCCGGGGGAGTCTCTGGCTCCCGTCACGTCCGCCGTGCGGCTTTCGGCGCAGACGCGACGAACGCTTGCAGCCGACGGCGTCGTGCCGCCGCCACGTCGGGCGCTCACGATGGGGATCGAAACGATTCTCTCGGCGAAGGCGATCCTGCTCGTCGCGACGGGGAGGAGCAAAGCCGAGGCGGTCGCGAAGACTCTTCGCGGCCCCGTGACGGCGCGATGCCCCGCCTCCTACCTTTCTCTCCATCCGCGATTGACCCTCCTGCTCGACCGCGCCGCGGCGCGAGAGCTGTAGGGACAACCGCGCATTCCCGCTCTTCTCGGAACAGCGGTCGAGAAATCACCGCCACGGCGACTCCGCAACGCCTGCCTGCGGGCCCCCTCACCCCAGCCCTCTCCCCGAGCGCGGGGCGAGGGGGCAGAGCTGCGCTT
>JBDUBI010000009.1:0-9589 GCA_040004225.1 Acidobacteriota bacterium | reverse complement strand
CGTGCCCGTGGATTTTCGAGAGGCGAGAGTTGTCGAGACCGACCAGGTCCTAGTCCGAGCGTGACCGGCGAGAAGGAGTAGCGGCGTGACGGTGCCGGGAACTCTTCCTGCGGGAAGAGTCCCTCCAGGAAGGCGGAGCAGGGATTACCGCGTGCCAGCGCCACGAAGCAAGTCAGTTCGGCGGCAGCCCCTCGACCGTGGCGGCTTGAACCCCCGCTCCGGATTCTGCGAGGCCGCGCTCCTCGGCGGCGAGGCGGAGACGCAGCCCCTCGGTCTCTTCGTCGTCGGTCTCCGCGACGAGATGGGTGAACGGCGCCTCGGCGAGAGCCTGTCGCCACGGGAGAGACGGGAAGCCGCCGTCCCGGAGCGCGTGGAGGAGCTTTAAGGTCCGAAACGCGTCGAACCAGGTGTGCAGCCGGCTCAGGAGGGCCGCCGGCTCCCGCGCTTCCATCGCGGCGGCGCGCACGGCCTCGAAGGCGCCCATCTTCCCGAGGACCTGCTCTAAGAGATCGGCTCGAAAAAACGGGCTGTTTTCCGGCAGCTCCCGGAAGCCCGCCGCAAGATCACCCCCGGACGCCGCAACCGCCGAAAGGACGCGCAACCAGGCGGCGAGATGTCCGAAGACCAGCGGATGGAGGAGCCGGAATCCTTCGAGCCCCCTCTTTCTCGCAACGAGGTCGCGCAGCGCGCGTCCCGTGCCGAAGGGAACGCGATCCGACGGGCGGCCCTCGAGGAGGAGGGGAGTTCCCGAGAGGCGCAGGATGGATCCCACTTTGGCGAGCTTGTCGAGAACGTAGAAGTCCTCGGCCGCGTTTTTTTTGGGAAAGCCTCGCACGGCCGTGTAGGCGGGCGCCGGAATCGCGAGGCAGCTCCCCATGCTCTGGTACGCATACGGAGATTGCGCCCAGGCGAGTCCGAGGACGTAGTAGCGCAGTGAGATCTCGTAAAGGCGCGCCGCCTCGGCCAGGGCGGGGTCGTCCTGGAAGCGGTGGTCGTAGAAGTAGATCGCGCACCCGACACCGGCGGGATCGCGGGATGCGGTCTGGTCGAAGTAGTCGGAAGGGAGCAGGACGTCCGCGTCCGTGTTGTGAATCCACGGGGACGTCACGGTCCCCCGGGCCTGAAGCGCCAGCACGACGTCGTTGCCGATCTTGCGCGCGAGTCCCACTCCCTGGCCCTCGGGCAGGTAATGACCCGGGACGGCCCGGTCGATGACGAGAATCGCCCCCGAGGCCAGCCGATGGGCGCGGACCGGAGGATCGACGCAAAGATCCTTTCCGTCCGGCAGTTCCCGGGCCAGCCGCTCCCGCACCGCCGCGTTGGCGTCGTGAATGGCGGGAGGCGAGTCCGCTCGCGCGTTCAGCACGACGACGATCAGCACCTCCCCTCCCGGCCCGGCGGGGACGGATCCCAGGAGCGGAAAGAGGCTCTCGCGTTCTCCGTACGCGGGGATCACGAGAGCGTGTCCGAATCGCCCGGCGAGTCCCGACGCGGCCGCCGCTTCCGGCTCCGCGTGCCGCGAAAGGTACTGGGCCGACGCCCTGTCTCTCTGGTGTCGTGTTTTCACGAGGGGACCGCCTCCTCGGCAACTCCCGCCGCAAACAGAGCGGGGACGGCAGGGAAAGCGGCGACGAGCCCCGCTTCGAAAACCAGGAGCTCGGCGAGGCGGGCGGCGACCTCCGGCTCCGGGAAGTACCGTGCGGCGAGGTTCGCGTAAAGATCCTGGTGCCGCGCTTCGGATCGCGCGAGCTCCCGATAGAAGTCTCTCAGCGGCGCCTCCGGGTGCGCGGACGCGACGAGCGCCAGGCGCTCGCATCCGCGCGCTTCGATGATCGAGGCCACGAGAAGGCGGTCCAGGAAATAGGGGCCGGCGCCCGGCCGGCATTCTTTCGTGAGCCGCCGGACGTACGCGTCCCGCCGGTCGGCTGGAAGAGTGAGACCGCGCTCGAGCACTTGGCCAACGACCTGGCGGAAGTGATCGAGCTCTTCGACGGCGAGCGCGGCGCACGCCGCGACGAGCTCCGGCCGGTCGGGATAGTGCGAGAGAAACGCCATGGCCGTTCCGGACGCCTTGCGCTCGCACGCCGCATGGTCCAGCAGAAAGGCGTCGAAGTCGGACAGGACGGCTTCGAGCCAGAGCGGGGAGGTCGGGGCGGCGAGTCGCATGCGGCGGGGAGGGTAGCAGAGTGCGGCACCGGGTCGGCGAGCGGGGAGGGGCGAAAGTCGAAAGGCAAAAAGCGAAGGGGGAGCTCAGACCGGGTGATCTGCGACCTCCTCCCTTAGACTCGGCCTCGATGTCGCTCGCGCCCGCCTCTCCTGCCGCGCCCCCCGGGCCGCCTCCAGGGAAGAGGGCCGCGTGGCTCGTGGCGGCGGCCGGCCTCCTGGCCGTTCTCGCCGCATCGTCGCGACCCGAGGAGTACGATCTTCTGATCCGGCGCGCGCGCGTCGTCGACGGCAGCGGCGGCGCCTGGTTTCGCGCGGACGTGGCGGTTCGAGAAGGCCGCATCGTCGCGATCGGGATGCTCGGAAATCCCGTCGCCGCACGCACGATAGACGCCGCCGATCGTGTTCTCGCGCCCGGGTTCATCGACGTTCACATGCACGTCGAGGGCAACCTGCCCGCTCGCCCGGACGCCGAGAATCTGGTGGCCGACGGCGTGACTACGGTGGTGACCGGCAACTGCGGCGGCTCCGAGCTCGATCTCGCGGCCTGGTTCGGGAACCTCCAGCGGGACGGAATTGCGGTCAACGTCGCGAGCTTCATCGGGCACAACACCGTGCGAAGCGAGGTCCTGGGGTACGCGAACCGCGCGCCCACCGCCGTCGAGCAGGGGCGCATGGAGGCCCTCGTCGCTCGCGCCATGGAGGCGGGAGCGGTCGGCCTGTCGTCCGGTCTCATCTACTCGCCGGGAACGTTCGCGCGGCCGGAGGAGGTCGTCGGCCTCGCGAAAGTCGCGGCGCGATTCGGCGGGATCTACGCGACGCACATGCGTTCCGAGAACGACGGGTTGTTCGCCGCCATCGACGAGGCCCTCGCGACCGCCCGCGCTGCCGCGATCCCGCTGCAGATTTCCCACTACAAGGTGACGGCGAAGAAACTCTGGGGCTCGAGCGCCCGGATGTTGTCGCTCGTCGAGGCGGCGCGGCGGCAGGGTCAGGACGTTACCCTCGACGAGTACCCCTATACGGCGTCCTCGAGCGGGCTCGAAGTGCTTCTCCCCGACCGGGTTCTCCAGGCGGAAGGCTCCGTGCGCCACGCGCTCGTGCGCCGCCTGGCGGATCCGGCGGACCGGGCCCGGATCGCGCGAGAGATGCGGCATCGGCTGGGGGAAGAGCTCGGCCGCGAGCATCTCGACTACGGCGTGGTGGCGTCGTCGCCGTGGCGTCCCGAGAACGAGGGAAAGGACCTCCGCGCGATCAACCGGGAAACGGGTCGCGAGGACGGGCTCGAAAACGAAGTCGAGACGGTCCTGGATCTCTGTCGCGCGGGAGCGGCGTCCGGCCGGGGAAGCGTGTGCGGGACGCAGATGGTGTACCACACGATGGACGAGCAGGATGTCGAGAAGATTTTCGTGCATCCTCTGACGATGGTGGCGCGCGACGGCGGCGTCGCGGCGCCGGGTACTGGCGCCCCGCACCCCCGAAGCTACGGCACGTGCGCGCGCGTCCTGGCGCGCTTCGTCCGGGAGCGCGGCCTCGTGACGCTCGAAGAGGCGGTGCGGAAGATGACGTCGTTTCCGGCCGCCCGGTTCGGGTTTGCGGACCGCGGCCTCGTCAAGAAGGGCTTCCGGGCGGATCTCGTCCTCTTCGACCCCGACACCGTCGAGGACCTTTCCCGGTTCGAAGATCCGCACCACCTCTCTTACGGCTTCGACCTGGTCGTCGTCAACGGCCGGATCGTGCGGGAAGAAGGCCGCCCCACCTGCGACCGCCCGGGCGAGGTGCTGAGACCGCGGCCTGTATTCCTCTCTCTTCCACTGACCGCCAGCGCTCGCGTCGGAATTCCGTAGCTCGCGCGAGGAGCTCGCGGACGGCCGGGCGGACGAGGGTCCCCGAGTCCGGCACCCCGGAGCGCCGGCGTCCGCTTCGACAGGACTGCCTTTTGTCACTCCGGACAGAAGGCGCCGGGCGCGCCGTCCGTCCGCGGAGCTCGATGGCGCTTTATCGGAGACCTTCGTAGTCCGCCGGCGTGTCCACGTCGGTGAGAGCCTCCGGGAGATCCACTCCCGCGCTCACGGCCGCGTTCTCGACAAAAACCTCTCGCGCTCCATGGTCACCCCGGAGCGCCGCCAGTTCCGGAAAGAACGAGGCGGCGAAGAGCGCCGGCGCGCCGAGCCCTTCCCCGTAGCGGCAGCCGATCAGCGGGAGTCCGGTCGCCCGATGCGCTTCGATGAGCCGACCGATCGAAGACGCGGTCACATGCGGCTGGTCGCCGAGCAGGATCACGACCGCGTCGGGAGGCTCGGCTCCGGCGGCCAGAAAAGAAACGCCGGCCCCGATCGAGGTTCCCATTCCCCCTTCCCAGCCGGGGTGCTCGAGGATCCCGATGTCCAGACCGTCGAGCGCCTGCCGGGTCGAAACGGCGTCGCACCCGACGACGACCGTCACCGGGGAGGCGGAGGAGGCGAGCGCTTCCAGGGCGACCCCGCGAATGAGGGGCACCCCTCGCCACAGGAGCGTTTGCTTCGATCGACCCATCCGCCTGGAACCGCCGGCCGCCAGTATCAGCGCGGCGATCCGCCGCGTCGGGATCAACCGGACCGCACAGGATCCGGTCGGGCGATCCCCGGCGCGGGGGCATGGATCGGAGCTTCCCGGTCGGCGAGGCGTCCCCCGTTCCGGCCCGAAAGCGTCGCGGCGATTTCCGCCACGATCGAGAGGGCGATCTCCCGGGGAGTTTCAGACCCGATGTCCAGCCCCGCGGGAGACGCGATCCGTCGCGCTCGAACCCCGCCGGCCGCCAGGGGTTGCGCGGTCGCAAGAATCTGATCCCCTCGCCGCTTCGGGCCGAGAAAGCCGAGGTATCCGAGGTCGACTGAGAGGAGCGTCGCGGCCCATTCGACGTCCCGGTCCACGTTGTGCGTCATGATCACCGCCGCGGTGCGCGCGTTTTCGCGGGGGAATTGCGGCAGGAGCTCGTCCGCGCGGGAAACCGCCACCGTTCGCACTCGTAAGAAGCGCTCCGGCGCGGCGGCGGCCGAGCGGTGATCCGCGACGAGAACGTCCCATCCGAGATCCGCGGCGAATTGCGCGAGAGGGGCGGCGTCGTCGCCGGCCCCGCAGATCACGAGCCGAATCCGGGGAGAAACGGCCGCGAGGGCCACCTCCATGGCTCCGATCGTCTCGACCGCCGGCAGAGTGGCTGGACCCGAAAGTCGCCTTCGGGCGATCCCGGCCACCGAAGCGGGCAACGTCCCGCCGTCCGAGGCGACGGTCCCCGCGGACGTGACGAGGAGGCGGCCCCGTCCGGGGGGCAGGGCTGTCGCCATCACCCCGTCTTCGGAGGCCTCGCCCGCACGCTCGAAGAACGAAGCGGCGCTCTCGAGCGAGGTCCCCTCGAGCGGCTCGATCAAGACCCGCAGGGCTCCGGGACACCCCATGCGAAGGCCCCAGACGAGATCCTCCGCATCGCCCGTGGCGTAGGTCACCAGCTCCGAAGCTCCCCGGATGCGGATCGCCGCAGCTCGCTCGGCGACGTCGGCCTCCAGGCATCCTCCGGAGAGGAGGCCCTCCCGCTCGCCGCCGGCAGAGACGACCATCCACGCCCCCGGCCTCCGGTACGCGGAGCCCTCCGTTGCAACGACCGTGGCGAGGGTCAGGGTCTCTTCCCGCTCGCTCGCCGCGCGAAGGATGTGGGCCAGTCGAGCCCAGTCGCTCACAGCAGTTTGTCCGGCGTGATCGGAAGGTCGCGGATTCGCTTCCCCGTCGCGTGATACACGGCGTTGGCGACCGGGGCGGCGACTCCCGTGATCCCGATCTCTCCGACACCGCGGCATCCGAGCGTGTTGATGACGGGGTCCGGCTCGTCGATGAACTGGACGTCGATCGTGGCGATATCGGCGTTGACGAGGACCGCGTGGTCGGCGAGATTCGCGTTGACGGGGCGCCCCGTCCGGGAGACGTAGACGGTTTCCTCCATCAACGCCATCCCGATCCCCATCGTCACGCCGCCCGGGATCTGGCCGCGGCTGGTCTTCGGATTCAGCACGCGTCCGATGTCCATCGCCGAGACACATCGGGTGATTCCACGGCGCCCCCTCGTTCCAGGTCGCTCGCGTCCGCCGGAGGGAGCCGGTCGGCACACACGGCCTCGAGCGCTTTTATCGTCTGCGGAGAAAAAAAGAAAGCGTTGTTTGGGCCTCACGTCGAGGAACGCGACTTTTCGGTCCATCCGCGATACACGGCATCGACCTTCGCCGCGAGGTCGCCGAGCGATCCGTCGTTGACGATCACATCGGACGCCCGGTCGAAGGCCGAGGAGGGCGCGATCTGCGACGCGATGCGCCGGCGCGCGTCTTCGGAATCGAATCCCCTCTTTTCCCAGCGCCGCACCCGCTCAGCCTCCGGTGCGATCACCAGCAGAACCCGGGCGTAGCGGGATTCCGTGCCGGCTTCGAGCAGTTGAGAGGCTTCCGCGACGGCGACTTCCGCGCCCGCTTTTTCCGCCGCGTCGAAACGAAGCGCGATTTCCCTCCCGACGAGGGGGTGGAGCCGCCCCTCGAGCGAGTGGCGGGCGGTGGGATCGGTGAAGACCCGCTCGGCAATCCTCGCGCGGTCGACGTCGCCGTGCGCGTCGAGGACGGAGTCACCGAACAGCTCCTTTGCCGCCCGGGCGCCTTCCCCCCCGGGGCCGTAGAGCTCGCGCACGATCGCATCGGCGTCGAAGACCACGGCGCCGCGCTCCGCGAGGAGTCGGGCGACCGTCGATTTCCCCGAGGCAAGACCTCCGGTGAGTCCGACGCGAAGCATGGGGGCCGGCTATCTCGACGCCAGCGCCCGCGCCACCTCGCCGCCCTTCATCACGAACTCGACGCGGGAGAGGATCGAGACGTCTTTGAGGGGATCGCCGGAAACCGCGATCAGGTCCGCGAAAGCGCCTTTTTCCACGACGCCAATCTGTCCGGACATACCCAGAAGGTCCGCCGCCGAGGTCGTCGCGCTCCGGATGGCGTCGAGCGGACTCATGCCGATCGCGACTTCGAGCTCGAACTCCCGGGCCTGTGAGATGTCCGTCCACGGGAATCCGCCGGCGTCGGTTCCGAAGACGATCTTCACGCCGGCGCGCCGGCAGTTCTCGACGGACTTCCGGTGGATCTTCGGGAGCTCGGCACAGACCGCGCACCCCTCGGCGGCGCGAGGCCCGGCGACATACTCGGCGACAGTCAGCGTGGGAGACAGCGCAATGCCCTTGCGCGCCATCTCGGCCGCGACCTGGGGCCGGATCGAGTCTCCGTGCTCGATCGAATCGACGCCGGCCGCGACCGCGATCCGAACGCCCGTGTCGGAGCGCGCGTGGGCCGCGACCTTCACGTGGTGCGCGTGCGCTTCGGAAACCACCGCCTCGATTTCTTCTTTCGTCCAGTTGGGCGGAGAATCCACCCAGCCGTCCGCCGTCAACGCGAGGCCGCTGGTGTTCGCGTAAATCTTGACCCAGTCGGTTCCGTAAGAGAGCTGTTCCCGGACAGCCTTCCGGCACCCGTCCGCGCCATCGCAGATCTGGACCCCGCCGGGGAATTTCCAATCGGGCCGGAAATGGGTAATGGGGTAGCTCCCCGTCGTCGACAGCGCGGGCCCGACGACTTTCATCCGGGGACCCGGAATCACCCCCTCGTTCACGGCATCGCGCAGCGCCACGTCATCGTACCCGGCGCCCTCGGTCTCGAGATCGCGGATCGTGGTGAACCCGTGCTCGAGCGCGATCTTCAAGGCGCGCACGGCGCGCGCGACCCGGTGCGCCGGGTATTCCTGGAGGATCTGGACGTTGTACTCCGCCGACGTGGCGTCGCCCTGGAGGAGAACGTGCGTGTGCGCGTCGATCAGCCCCGGGAGGATTGTGCGGTCGCCGAGATCGAGGACAGTCACCCCCGGCGGAACCGCGCCGCCGATGCTTTCTATCCGGTCTCCGGTCACGACGACGACGGGGTGCTCGACGTATCGGCCGGATCGGACGTCGAGCAGCCTGGCGGCTCGCAGCGCGACGCGCCGGGGCGCGACTGCGGGCTCCGCGGCCCGCAGAGGGGGAGCGGTCAGGCAGATCCACAGGAGGCCGAGCGACAGAGCGGCGCGGGACGCGAGCGTGCGGTTCTTCATGGGCCTTCTTCCTCTCAGATGGGAAGGAAGAAGGATATGTCAGCGCCGGGGAGAGCTACGGCTTGCGGTGAGCGTACTCGCCGGTGACAGCCTCCTCGGAACCCTGGGAGAGCCCGCGGTGGTGGAGCGTGCCCCGCTCATAGCCGCGGCGGAACGCCGGATGGCCGGCCACGTCGGCATCGCTGCCGGCAAGAGCCGCCTGTGCCTCTTCGAAGGTCCGACCTCTGCGCTCCGGATGGAGGGCCGCCTGAAACCCCCGGCGGTAAATCTTCTCGTCCTTTTCGAAGTGGCCGCCTTCGCGCTCGTAGTCCGCTGCCTCGCCGGAACGCAATCCCGTCCACCAGTCGTCCCGCGCCGCGTCCATCGTCTCCGCCCCCGCGCTGGCCAGCCGTTCCCGCACCGCGGACGCCTGCGCGTCGTTATCGGCGAAGGCGAAGACCACGGAATGACCCTTGCGGAGGGCGTTCTCGTAGAGATAAAGCTCGTCTTTCGGAAGTCCGTGCGACATCGCGTTCTCGAGCGCGCCCCCGGCGGCGACGCCGCCGATCGCGCCGCCGACCCCGAAAAGCGCCGCGGCCGCGAGCCCGACCGCCGCGATCGGCCCAATGCCCGGAATCAGCAGGCTCGCGGCGGCCGCTCCAAGACCCATTCCCGCGGTGGCCCCCGCCACTCCTCCGACCACACCGCCGAGAGCCTTTCCCATCCCGGACTGCTCCGTGTCGGACGTGGAAACGCGGTTGCGCGCCGAGCCGTCGGGATCGGCCGGGGTCACCAGATTGATCCGGTCGGGGGGGAGGCCCGAAGCCCGGAGGCTTTCAGCCGCCGCCTGCGCGCTCTGCCAGTCTCGAAAGATGCCGACGATGGCTTCCATATCCCCTCCGGTCTTCGGCTGTCCGACGCGAACCTCTTTCGGTACTCTCGTTCCTCTCCGGGATCAGAGCTCTCCTTCCTCCTCCACGCGAGGGGTCTTGCCTGGATCACCGGACATGTGCCGGGGCTCGCGCGGCTCCTCGCCCGCGCGTGCGCTGCGCGGTTCAGAGCTTAGGAAATTCGACCCGCTCGAAAATCCCGGGTCCCGACGCTGGTCCGCACTCTCTCCGTCTTCGCGCTCGAAAATGGAACGCGCTTCCGCGGCCACGCCTTTCGCCCGGTTCGCAATGTCGCGGGATCGCTTCGCAACCAGGTCGCCCGTCTTACCGGCGATCGAGACGGCCCTGTCCCTCGCGAGCGCGCGGCGCCGCCGGCCCCGCTCCGGGTCGAGCACATACATCAGAGCTGC
>JBDUBI010000202.1:0-9596 GCA_040004225.1 Acidobacteriota bacterium | reverse complement strand
TTTCCCGTTTCCCGTTTCCCGTTTCCCGTTTCCCGTTTCCCGTTGTGTTGTGACAGGAAAATCACCGCCGACGGTGCTTTTCTTTCAGGGAACTTCTTCGCTGCGGGAAGAGGGTCTACCTCGGCGGGGGAGTGGGAGCGACCGAAGCCGGAGTCCGGGAGAGGGGGCTCTCGGCGCCCGCGGCCGGCGTGCCTTCGTCCGGCGTCTCGCCTTTCTTGGGAAGGTAGAACGATTTCTGGAGCGACCAGGGAAGCCGGGTGATCTCCTCCCACTTCGAGCTCCACTCCTCCGTCGGCTGTGATCCGCTCACAAATGCTTCCAGGATGGGCCGCGGGCTGCCCGGCGTCGCCTTCAGCCCGGTCTCGTAGTCGACCGCGGTGAAGACCACGTTTGGCGGCGGCTCGAAGTCGGCCTTCGCGTCCAGGCGGCCGTTGTCGCGCATGTGCTCGAGCACGCGCATCCAGATGGGAAGCGCGACCCGCGCCCCCTCCATCCCGGGTCCGAGGGTCGTCTTCAGGTCGTTGCCCACCCAGACCCCGATCGTGTAGCGCGGGGTCATTCCGATGAACCACGCGTCCGTGTAGTCGCTCGTCGTTCCCGTTTTACCGGCGATGTTCAGCTTCAGTTTCGCGGCCGCCGCGCCCGTCCCCCGGGACGTCACGCCCTTCAACATCTCCAGGAGCTGGAAGGAGGCCTGGGGGCTGGTGACCTCGCGCGCGTCGGGATGGGTCTTTTCGAGCGGGTCGCCGTTGGCGTCGGTGATCCTTTCGAAGGTATACGGAGGAAACGCGAGCCCCTGGTTGGCGAAGACGGTGTAGGCGGAGGTCATCTCCAGGAGCGACACCTCGAACGCGCCGAGAGCGAGCGACGGGTAGGCCTGAAGTTTCTCGTGGATGCCGAGCCGGTGCGCCGCCTCGATCACGCGCTGGAGGCCCACGAGCTGCGCGAGTCGGACGGTGGGGACGTTGATCGAGTGCTCGAGCGCCCTGCGGAGCGTCACGATTCCCCGGAATTTCCGGTCGTAGTTGACGGGACGCCAGGCGGGCTGTCGCGGATCCATCGAGATCGCGAGCGGCCCGTCGAAAATGGTGTCGGACGGCGTGTATCCCGACTCCATGGCCGCGAGGTAGACGAACGGCTTGAAAGTGGAGCCCGCCTGCCGGAGGGCCTGCGTTGCCCGGTTGAATTTCGACGTCGTCCAATCGTACCCGCCCACCATGGCCCGAACGGCGCCCGTCGAGTTTTCGATGATCAGCAGCGCCCCCTGCTCCGTCGGGCTCTGGTCGAGTGAAATCGCGCCGCCATCCTTTTGCTTCTCGAAGGTGACCGTGACGAGGTCGCCCGGCTTCAAGAGCTTCGTCGCGTTGGTCGCGGAGGTCCACTTGTAGCCCGACGGGCGCAACAGGTAGGTGTCGCGACCCACCCGCACCTCGGCTCCCGTGGGGGTCACGGCCATCACGACGGCGCGGACCGTGTCGCCTTCGGCGAGCTTCGCGTTCTCCCAGGACGGGTCGACGTAGGCCGCCAGGCTGGCATACCCTTCGGCGGACAGATTTCTCGCCTTGCGGAAACCGTGGCGGCGCGAGAGACGGCGCAGGCCCCACCCGACGGACTCTTCCGACCACGCCTGCAGCTGCGGATCGAGGGTCGAGTCAACGCGCAGGCCCCGACGGTAGAGGTCCTTCTCGCCGTACGTCCTCTCGAGGTACTGGCGGATTTCTTCGCAGAAGTAGGGAGCAACCACCGTCTCCTTCAGGGAGGGCGACGAAGGCAGGGGCTCCGCCTCCGCCGCTTTCCTCTCCTCGTCCGTGATCAGACGCGCGGCCTGCATGCGGCGCAGCGCGGTGGCGCGCCGCCCGATCGCCATCGCGGGATTTCGGAACGGGGACTGGTCCTCGGGCCGCTGGACGATGCCGGCTAAGAGCGCGGCCTCCGCCAGCGTCAGGTCCCTGACGCCCTTTCCGAAGTAGTAGCGCGCCGCCGCTTCGAAGCCGTAATTGCCGTGCCCGAGGTAGATCTCGTTCACGTACATCGTGAGAATCTGGTCCTTGGAGTACCGGCGTTCGATCTCGAACGCGACCAGCGCCTCGTTGACCTTGCGGGAGATCGTCTTCTTCGGGGACAGGAAGATCGCGCGGGCAAGCTGCTGGGTGAGGGTGGACCCTCCCTGACCATAGCGCTGCGAACGCATGTCGGCCGCCACCGCCGAGAGCGTCCGCCGGAGGTCGACGCCGCCGTGCCGGAAGAAGTTCTTATCCTCCGTTGCGACGATCGCGTTTTTCAAAACTCCCGGAATCTCGGATCGCGTGAGCAGAATGCGTCGCTGGATCGCATACCGGCCGATCGTCGAGCCGTCGCTGCCCCGGATTTCGGTGATGATGTCGGGGCGGTACGTCTCGAGCTCCGAGACGCGCGGCACGCGCACCAGAGTGGTCGTCGCCGAACCCGCGAGAGCGCCCAGGAGGCCCACCGCCACGAGAGGGAGGACGAAGAAGGAGATCCGGCGGACGAGGGCCACACCGAAGATTGTAGGCCACCCATCGGGTTTCGCCGTCCGTCCGGCTCCGGCCTGAGAGCGGGCGGATCCCGCCGGACACCTGATATAAGTTTTGCTCCGATGAGCAGCGTTCCGCCCGCCACCGCCTTCACGACCCCGATGCCCCCGGACACCCGTCCCGGAGGTCCGAAAGGGTGCTGGCGGACGGGCTTGATCGGCTGCGGGATCGCCGGACTCCTCGTGCTGCTCTGCATCGTCGGGTCCTGCCTCTACCTGCGTCGCAACCCCCAGGCCATGACGGATTTCTTCATGGCGCGAATCGACGCGGCCTTAGCGTCAGACGTCACGGACCAGGAAAAGACCGAGCTGCACTCCGCCTACGCCGCGTACCGCGACCGCCTTCGGCAAAAGGGGCCGCAGCGGCGGTCCCTCGACCAGATCCAGACCATTCTCCTCCGCAACGGCGCGGGCAGCGTCAGCCGGGAGCAGGTTCGCCAGCTGACGGCCGTCTTCCGGGAAGGTGCGGGCCTCCCTCCGGCGACCCCGGCGCCGACTCCCGGGGCCGGCGGGGCTCCCGGAGTGGTCGTGTCTCCCGCGACGGGCGCGTCGCTCACGCCGTGAGTCCTCGTCCCGGCGCCCGGGAACGCCCGGAAGCCCCGCTGTCCCTGGCGTCGAAGCCCGACTCGTACCGCGAGGCGCAGTCAAGGTCGCGGGGGACGTTCCGTCTCGTCACGGATTTCACGGCGCAGGGGGACCAGGCCCGGGCGATCGAGAAGCTCGTTGCCGGCTTGAACGAAGGGAAGCGGGATCAGGTCCTCCTGGGCGTCACGGGATCGGGGAAGACGTTCACGATGGCGAGGGTCATCGAGACGGTCAACCGGCCGACCCTCGTGCTCTCTCACAACAAGACGCTCGCGGCGCAGCTCTACCAGGAATTCCGCGGCTTCTTCCCCGAGAATTCCGTCGAGTACTTCGTCTCTTATTACGACTACTACCAGCCCGAGGCTTACATTCCGCAGTCCGACACGTACATCGAGAAGGAAACCTCCCGCAACGAGGAGATCGACAAGCTCCGCCTCTCGGCCAGCAAGGCCCTCTTCGAGCGCCGCGACGTGATCGTGGTCGCGTCCGTGTCCTGCATCTACGGCCTCGGCGCGCCGGAGGCGTACTACGACATGCTCGCGTACGTCGAGGTCGGGGACCGCTCCGGGATGCCGGCGCTCCTGGCGCAGCTCGTCCAGATGCAGTACGAGCGCACGAACCTCGACCTGACCCGCGGCACTTTCCGCGTCCGCGGCGACGTGATCGAGATCCACCCCGCGTATGAAGACGTCGCGGTGCGCGTCGAATATTTCGGAGACGAGATCGAAAAGATCACGCGGACGGATCCTCTTCGGGGGACCGCCCTGCGGCGCGTCGACCGCCTCGCCATCTACCCGCGGACCTTTTACGCCACGCCGCGAGAGACGCTGAACCGCGCCGTCGACACCATAAAGGTCGAGCTCGATCAGCGCCTCGCGGAGCTCACTGCCGCGGGTCAGCTGCTGGAAGCTCAGCGGCTGCACCAGCGCACGATGTTCGACCTGGAGATGATCAAGGAGCTCGGCTACTGCAACGGGATCGAAAACTACTCCCGGCATCTTTCGGGGAGAAAAGCGGGCGAGCCCCCGCCCACACTCATCGACTACTTTCCCTCGGACTTTCTCCTCGTCGTCGACGAGTCGCACGTCAGCCTGCCCCAGGTGCGCGGGATGTTTCATGGCGACCGGTCTCGAAAACAGGTGCTGGTGGACTACGGCTTCCGCCTTCCGTCCGCGCTGGACAACCGGCCGCTCACGTACGAGGAGTTTCAATCCCGCATCGGGCAGATCGTCCACGTGAGCGCGACACCCGGCAAGGAAGAGCTGGGCGCCACCGGCGGAGAGATCGTCGAACAAGTCATCCGGCCGACCGGGCTGCTCGATCCCTTAATCGAGGTCCGGCCGGTGAAGGGGCAGATCGACGATCTTCTGGGCGTCGTGCGCGAAGCCACGGCCAAGAACGAGCGCGTTCTCGTGACGACCCTCACGAAGCGGATGGCGGAGGAGCTCACGTCTTATTTCGCGGAGGTGGGAGTCCGGTGCCGCTATCTGCACTCCGACATCGAGACCCTGGAGCGGATGGAGATCCTGACCGACTTCCGCCGCGGCGTTTTCGACTGCCTGATCGGGATCAACCTGCTTCGAGAGGGGCTAGACCTTCCCGAGGTCGCCGTCGTGGCGATCCTGGACGCGGACAAGGAGGGTTTTCTTCGCAGCGAGACCTCGTTGATCCAGACCAGTGGACGCGCGGCCCGGAATCTCGCAGGGCGCGTGTACTTCTACGCGGACGTCGTCACGGACTCGATGCGGCGCGCCATCGACGAGACGACCCGCCGGCGCGTGATCCAGGAGGCTTACAACCGGGAGAACGGGATCGAGCCCGCCTCGATCGTGAAGCAGGTCGATTCCCCGCTGATGAGGATGTCGAGCATGGACTACCACGATGGATTGCTGCCTCGAAAAGACGGGAGCGCGGTCCCCGACGCCGAGACTCTGCGGGTCCGGATCTCCGAGCTCGAGAAATCGATGAAAGCCGCGGCGAAAGAGCTCGACTTCGAGCGGGCCGCGGACCTGCGGGACGAGCTGAGGTCGTTGAGAGAGCTGCAGATCTTCCGGTGAATTTCGCCCGGCCCGATTGGCCCGGCCGCCGCCGCCGGATCGAGGAGGCTCGAAGCTAGATCCAGTGGCACGACCGCGCAAACGCGGCGACCATCAGGAGGCAGAGCAGAATCGCCCCCGCCCAGACCGCATTGCGCCCCTTCTTCGGGAGCGCCTGCCGGCTGTAGAAGCCCGTCCGCCATCGCTCGATCGGCTTGCCGCACTTGGGGCACGTGGCGTCCTGGGGGTTCACCGCAGCGTAACAGTACGGACATTCGATCACCCGGGGATCATACCGGGAGGATCATGGCGCGGGGAGAGGGAATCAAGATCCGCAACCGCCGGCATCGATCGTCCACGGGGCCGGGGCGCACCAGACGATTCAGTTCCCCCCAGGGCATTCCTCCGGTCCCGCCGTTGTTATCCTTTCTCATGTCCGAGCCCGGCCAGCCGCCCGAGAATCTCCCCGACGCGCCAGGCGTCTACCTGTTCAAAACGGCCCGGGGCAAGATTCTCTACGTCGGCAAGGCGACGTCGCTCAAGAAGCGGGTGTCGTCCTATTTCACGAGGGGAGGGGAGTCGTCCAAGACCGAGGCCCTGCTGCGATCGTTCTCGCACGTCGAGACGATCGTCACGAATACCGAGCTCGAGGCCCTGCTCCTCGAGAACACGCTCATCAAAAAGCATCGGCCGAAGTACAACGTCTGCCTTCGGGACGACAAGACGTACCCGTACATCAAGGTCACGACCGGCGAGCCGTGGCCGCGGGCGCTCGTCACGCGCCGGGTGGAGGAGGACGGGCACTCCTATTTCGGCCCATTCTGGGGGGGCCTCGCCCGGCGGATCATGCGGATGATCACTCGTCACTTTCAGATCCGGACCTGTTCGATCGAGATCGACGGAAAGCTCCCGCGGCCATGCCTGTACTACGACCTCCACGCGTGCCTGGGACCCTGCGTCGCCGGCCTGACGACCCGGGAGGCCTACGAAGAGGCGGTGCGGGACGTACTTCTCTTCCTCCAGGGACGCAACCGCGAGCTCGTGCCCCGGCTCGTCGAAAAGATGCAGGCGGCGGCGGCGCTGGAGCGGTTCGAGATGGCCGGCGCCTACCGCGATGCGATCCGCACCGTGGAAGACGTCGCCGAAAGGCAGCTCGTTCAGTCGATGAAGGGCGAGAGCGTGGATGTGTTCGGGTTTTTCGAGTCGGGCGGCGACGTTTCGCTCTGCGTGCTCGTCGTGCGCGGCGGCGTGATGCAGGACCGCCGGGAGTTCTTTTTCGAAAAATCGGAGGAGGTGCATCCGGCCGCATTCCTGGACGAGTTTCTTCCCCAGTTCTACGACGTCAACCCGTTTCTCCCCTCCGAAGTCCACCTCCCCGTCGAGATCGCGGACCCGGCGCTCCTCGAGGCGTTCCTGCTCGCCCGCCGCGGCGCCAGAGTGACCGTGCGTGTCCCGAAGCGGGGAGCGGGGGTCGATCGGGTCGAGCTCGCGAACACGAACGCGCGGGAAAGGCACCGCGTTCGCTTCCGGAGAATCGGCGGGGAAGAAGCGCTCGGCGTCGAGCGGCTCGCGCGCGTCCTCGACCTTCCCGTACCGCCGCGGCGGATCGAGGCGTTCGACATCTCGCATCTTCAGGGCACCGACAGCGTCGCCTCGGTCGTGGTCTTCGAGGACGGCAGGCCGAAGAAGTCGGACTATCGGCTTTTCGGGATCGCTTCCCAGAGCCTCCTGGCCCCCGACGATTTCAAGAGCATGGCCGAGGCCGTGGAGCGCCGATACCGGCGCGTCTCTGCCGAGGGAGGCCCGATGCCGGACCTCGTGCTGGTCGACGGCGGCCGCGGGCAGCTCCAGGCGGCTTTAGCCGCGCTCGATCGCGTCGGCGTCCAGCTCCCCACGGTCGGCCTCGCCAAAAGGGAGGAGGAGATCTGGATGCCCGGCCGTCCCGACCCGATCCGACTCTCCGGCAAGGATCCCGCGCTCAAGCTGATCCAGAGGCTGCGCGACGAAGCGCACCGGTTTGCAATCAACACCCACCGCGGGCGGCGTTCGAAGCGCATGCGGGAAACGTCCTTGACCTCGATTCCGGGAGTGGGACCAACGCGCGCGCGCATTCTCCTGAAGCGCTTCGGCTCCCTCTCCGGTGTGGCCGCGGCGGACCCCGTCGAAGTCGTGGACGCGGTGGGCCCGGCGACCGCGCGCGCCATCCAGGCGTACCTCGCCGACTCCGCCGCGCGGTCCGCCTGAAGGAGCCCGGAGACTTGCGGCGAATTCGCGCGGACGCGCTACACTAGGGGCCGTGCCGGTGACGAACACTCGGGCGAGCGCGCTCCTGACCGGAGCCGCGCCCCCGTCGGCGATATCGCCGGGTTCCCCTCGATGAAGACATCCTTCGATGCGGTCGGTGACGTTCGCGAAGTGGACCTGCTCGCGGCTTTCGTCGAGCTCTGGCGAAGCAAGCGGGCGGGGCTGGTGTCGTTCTCCCGCGCCGGCGCCTCCGCCGCTTTCGCGCTCTCCGACGGCGATGTGGTCTCCGTCTCTTCTTCGGAGGCGCGGTTCGAAAGCTCCGCCATTCTCGTCCGCGCCGGGAAGCTCGACGCGGCCGCCCTCGAGCGGCTCTCCGTCTCCGAAGGGGCGGACGGCGCACTCGCGGCCCTTCAGGCGGGAGTCCTCACGAAGCGGGAATGGCGCTGGGGCGAGAAGATCCGGGGAATCGAAGTCCTCGCCGACCTGCTCGGATGGCCCGACGGCAAGTACCACTTCGACGCCGAGGCGCGACCCGCGGCTGGCGAGTTCACCGTGGCCATTCCTCGGCTGCTGTTGGAGCTTTTCCTCCGCTCGCGCGATCGCAATTTAATCGAGCATCAACTGGGTTCTTCGGACGCGACTCTGGTCCGCACCGAAGATTTCGACCGCGAGTTCGCGACGTTCGGGCTGACGGCGGATGCGGAATCGGTGGTGCGGATGATCGACGGCAAGGCCACGGCGGACGAGATCGCCCGGGGAGCCCCCGCCGACGAGTTCGCCGTACGAAAACTGCTCGCGGCGCTCATGACCCTGGGGCTTCTCCGGTCCGGCGCGGGACGGGCCGGATCCGGCCCGACGGAAGCGCCGGACTCGGAGCCGGCGCCGATGTCGTCCGGCGGACGAGAGACGGCGGCCGCTCCGAGAAACGCGGCCGACGCGGCCCACGCCTCCGAAAAGACGCTGCCGGACGAGGACCTCGACCCGGGCGCCCTTACCCCGATCCACCGATTCCCGGAGGAGACAGCCTCCGAGCACGAGGAGTCAGTGGCGTCGTACGCCCGACCGACGTTCCCGACATCCGCTCCGGAGGGTTTCCTGCCGCCGGCGCCCGCGCCCCCGCAGGCGTCGGAGTTCGACCTCGATCCGACGCCCCCGTCCTCTCTCGAGTCCTACCCCCTGCCGGCAGCGAGGAGCTCAGAAGACGTCGGGCGCGAGAGCCGCGACTCCGGAGGCGATCCGCTCTTCGAGCCGCTCCCGGAGGCGGGGGACGCCATTCCCGAGGACCCGAAGCCCCGCGGGGGGGGCGTTGCACCCCTCGTCTGGGTGATCGTCGGGTTGGGGGTCCTCACCGGAGCTGTCCTCTTCCTGCGCTCAAGGGCGGCCGCTCCCGGGGCCGGCGGAGAACCCGCGCCCGCTGCGGCGGCGACGTCCGAGCCGGCACCGACGTCGGTCCCGGCGGCCGTTTCCGCGGCGACGGCGGCTCCGCCAGCGGTGGCCCCCGCTTTGCCCGCGCCCTCGACCGCCGTGCCGGTCCCGGCGAAAGTCCGGCCCGCCGCCCCGGCAGGGCCACGCGCCGCGCCCGCTCTCGGGACCGTCGCGGGCGACTCGGGGCCGGCATCGCCTCCCGCGCCCCCCGCCCCCGTTTCGGCCGGACGGTCCGAGTGGGTGGCCCGGGCGGCCCGGGACCGGGCGCGCCTCAAAAAGGGACGAACGACTCGCTACGCCGTCCAGCTGGAGCTCGCCTGTGAAGTCCCCTCCCTGGCGCAGGCGTGGAAGCACGATCGCCCTGCCGGCTCGATGTGGCTTCTGGCGAACCGGCACGGCTCCCGGGACTGCTTCCGGGTTCTCTGGGGCAGATACCCGACGCTCGACGCGGCGCGGAAAGCCAGGACGGGAATCCCCGCGTTCTTCTCGACCCCCTCGAACCACCCGGCAATCGTCTCGGTCCCGTGACGGCCGGTCGATGCAACCGCCCCTGCCTGCCGCAAGCACCTTCCAGACAGCGGTTTCGATCGGCGCGGGGGAAACTTCGGGTCCGTTTCTGATACCCTGTCGGGACCTCCGGTGATCATAAATACACCGCGCTCCGGCTTTCGGGGTTCTCTGGCGGAGACTCCGCTCCCGCAGGTTCTCCGCCGCATTTTCCTCGAAGGGCTCAAGGGAACCCTGACGCTCGT
>JBDUBI010000174.1:0-9692 GCA_040004225.1 Acidobacteriota bacterium | reverse complement strand
GTCTTGATCGCGACGAGGTCCTCGAGGTCGCGGTCGAGCGCCTTGTAGACGATCCCCATGCCGCCCTTTCCGAGGATCGACTGGATTTCGTAACGCGACGCGAAAAGAGTCCCGACCCGGGGCTCCGCGGAGCGCGAGCCGGCGGTTGCGTTGGGGCCACCGACCAGGACGTCCGTCGTCACGCCCACCCTCCCGGGTGCCGTCAGGGTGATGCCCTCGTCGCCCGAATTGAGCGTGAGCGCGGCGAGGTATTTTTCCAGGGCCTCTTTTTCCTTCAGCTCCTCGATCATCGCGCGGAAGGACCTCGCGAGGATCCCGATCTCGTCCTTGGAGTCGACGGGAAGGTCTGGCGTCTCGAGATTTCCGACGCGCACCTCCTCCGTCGCCCGGAGAAGCCGCGCGAGCGGTCCTGTGATCCGGCGCGCCAGGACGAAGGAGAGCACGAATGCGACGAGAAGGGCGGCAAGACCCACGAAAACCTGCGTGTTCTGGATGGTGCGGAACGCCGCGAGCTCTTTTTCGCGGCTACGGAGCGCCACAGCGCATCCGACGATCATGTCGGTCGAGGACCGGAGCGGAACGAAATACGCAAGATAGGTTTCGCCCGCGAGATCGAGCGCCAGCGGGCCGATCGTCCGGCCCTGGCGCAGCACCGCGGCGACCAGGTCCGGTCGGCGGCGGACCGCGTCGAGCACGCTCTGACTGCGGTTCTGCAGCGTCGAGGCGGCAAGAATCGGCCGGCCCGGTTCCTTCGACTTTGCTTCGTCGGCGAGGAAAACGACCTCCGCGTTCATCAGTGATTTAAAAGCGATCGCGACCTCGTCGTTGATCTGGAACGCCGCGGCGATGACCCCCACGATCCGGGTGCCGCCTTCCAGGACCGGCGCGGCCACCACGTTGTAGAGCTTTCCGCCCGAGAGCCAGATTCCGGACGTCTTCTCCCCCTCCAGAGCCGAGGCCATCGTGGGCACCCGGGAAAGGTCCGCCGAATAGGGGAGGGGCTTGTCTGTGCGCAGGAACGCGATCCCCTGCGGGTTCACCGCGACCAGGAAGTCCGCCCGTGTCCCGGACGCCTGCTCGTTTTTCAAGGTGTCGAAAGCGGTCGCCGGGTCGACGTCGCTCGTCATCATGGAGATGATCCCGGCGTTGTTGACGACCACGGCGAGGGCGCGCTGGAGCCCGGCATACCGGTTCTGCTCGAAGGACTCCCACGCCGGCCCCGCCTTCTTCAAGTCCTCCGCGATCTTCGCGTCGGCGACCCGGCGAGCCCGGTAGGCGGAGATGGCGATCGCTCCGCCGACCGAAATGGCGATCAGCAGCGCCGCTCCGGCGAATATCTTGAGCGACAGGGAAAACCGGGGAGGCTTCGGAGGTGGCAGCTTGAGCCCCCGGATCCGGATGCTCGCGCCCGTACCGGCGGTCAGCGAGGACGACGCGGGCTCAGTAACGCTCATCGTCCGAGGGTGCGGAGGGAGGGTAGTCCCTGCCGTACTTGTTCTTGTGCGGCTGCGCTTTATAGGCCGAAGCGTCCATTGTGAGCACCACCGGCGCGGTCTCCGTTCTCGCCCGCAAGGAAACCGAGGCCTGAGCCTCGCCCCCCTCTTCCTGCCAGGCGCGGACCGTCCAGTTCCCGGGAGGGACTCCTCCGAAGCGAAACGCTCCGTCGGGTCCGGTGACCGTTGCGTAGTCGGAGTCGACCACCATCACGAATCCGACCATCTGGGGATGGATGTTGCAGTAGACGCGAACGAGCCCGGCTTCTTCGAATCGCTTTTCCTTCGAACCCCCGCTGCGGTAAAGCCCCAGGTCGAAGCGGTTCGGCGCCGAAACCGAAAATACGTTGTGGTAGATCGGGTCCGCATTGGGAAACTGGACCTCCCCGGCGCGCGACACGGCGATCACGCGAGGGACGAACTTCTTCCCCTGGCTTTTCATCTCGGCGCGGGCCGCGCGCGAAGGTCCCCCGGGGGAATGGAGCCCCTCGATCCAGACGACCGCGTTCGCGGCCTCGGGAAGAGGGACGCCGCCTTTGAGGACCGACACTCTGCCGGAAATGCCTCCGCCGCCGGAAGACGCCGCTCCGGCGGCCACGGGCGTGGGCGCGGGGAGTGCGAAGAGGCCGAGCGCGAGCGCCAGCAGGAAAGCCATGGAAATTGGAGAAAATCATAGCATTCGAGGACTTTTGCGCCGGGGTACGATCGACGCGGAGGTGACCGATGGAAACTCCGCGCGTCGAGATTTTTGGAAAAGACACGTGACCCCACACGACTGCGGCCCGTGAGGACTACGCAAAACGCAAGGTGCCGTTTGTTTACGTCAACGTCAAAGGAAACAACGCCGAGATCGAGCGGATGGTGCGGCTGTCCGGCGGCCGCGAAGTGCCCGTCATCGTCGACGGCGGAAAGGTGACCGTCGGATTCGGCGGAACGTGAGGGGTGTGATGGGGCGGCGGGTACCGTCGCTTCCGCTCGCTTCGCTCGCTCACGCTCCCGCTGCGAGCGTAGCCACCATCGTGGTGGAGGCGCAGCTCTGCCCCCTCTCCCCGCGCGCCGGGGGAGAGGGTCGGGGTGAGGGGCGGGACTCATTGTGGAGGGCGGCGCCGGGAATCAGATCTGCTTACGGCGTCCCCGCGCGCCGGGGGAGAGGGTCGGGGTGAGGGGCGGGACCTATTGTGGAGGGAGGCGCCGGGAATCAGATCTGCTTGCGCGTCCCCGCGCTCGGGGTGAGGGGACCTCCAGGCAGGCGGTGCGCATTCGGGACGGCCGCTGACGACGCACCTTCCTCCTGACCCCCCCTCGCCTCGGGAGCCCGCCGACGCCGCGCGGCCAACCTGCCCGTATAATCCCCCGCCAAGTTTCGAACGCTCATCGGGAAACCAGGGAGGTTGCATGGCGAGCCACTCGGAAAGCGGTCAGGATTTCCGCCCCTACATCGCAGCCGACCAGGCGATTCCGGAATTCACCCCGAAAGCGATTCTGCTCGGCGTCTTCTTCGGCATTCTCTTCGGCGCCGCGACCGTCTACCTGGCGCTCCGGGCCGGCCTCACGGTGTCGGCATCCGTTCCCATCGCGGTGCTCTCGATCGCCGTCTTCAAGAAGATCGGCCGGTCGACGATCCTCGAGAACAACATCGTTCAGACGATCGGGTCCGCTGGCGAGTCGGTGGCGGCTGGAACCGTTTTCACGGTGCCGGCCCTCCTCTTTTTAACCGGCGGCGAGCACTACTTCCAGTACCTCCAGATCACGATCCTCGCGATCTTCGGCGGGGTGCTCGGCGTCCTCTTCATGATTCCACTTCGGCGCGCGCTCATCGTGAAGGAGCACGGGAAGCTCCCCTATCCCGAGGGGACCGCGTGCGCCGATGTCTTGATCGCGGGAGAGAAGGGCGGCAACCTCGCCCGAACGGTGTTCGCGGGCGTCGGCGCGTCGCTCCTCTACAAGTTCCTCTACGGCGTCCTCGGGCTCTGGAACGAGACCCCCATCTGGTTCCGGACGAAGAAGGAGACCGTCACGTATCCCGCCGCAACCCTCGACGTGGCCGTCACGCCGGAGTATCTCGGCCTCGGCTACATCATCGGACCCCGAATCGCTTCGGAGCTCTTCTCCGGCGGGCTTCTCGCGTGGATGGCCCTGATCCCCCTGATCGCCATTTTCGTCCCCGACTCGCGCGTCGTGTCCGACCTCCATAACCTGGGGTTCAGCGACGCCTGGATGGCGAACAACTCGTATGCGAACTGGATTTACCGCGCGTACATCCGCTACATCGGCGCCGGGGCCGTGGCCTGCGCTGGCGTAATGACTCTGTTGAAGACGCTGCCCACGATCGTCTCCGCGTTCCGGGAATCAGTCAAGAGCTTCGGCGAAGGCCGCGCGGGCGTCTCCGTCAAGAGAACCGAAAAGGACATCGGCATCGGGATGGTGGTGGTCGGATCGCTCGCGATCGTGCTGATCCTCGCCGTGCTTCCGGGTTTCCCTCACGGGCCTTTTCCCGGCTCGCTGCTGATGTCTGTGCTGATCGTCGTGTTCGGCTTCTTCTTCGTAACGGTGTCGTCGCGGATCGTGGGCATCATCGGCACGTCCTCGAATCCGATCTCCGGAATGACGATCGCGACGATCATGGCGACGTGCGTGGTGTTCGTCGTGATCGGCTGGCGCGGAGACGTCTATCAGGCGGTGGCCCTCTGCGTCGGCGCGATCGTCTGCGTCGCCGCGGCCAACGCGGGAGCGACCTCGCAGGATCTGAAAACGGGATTTCTGGTCGGCGCGACCCCCAAATATCAGCAATACGGATTCCTGATCGGAGTCGTGACCTCTTCCTTTTTCATCGCGATCACTCTCTTCATCCTCGACAAGACCTACAAGGGCGCTAACGAGCTCCACGGCATCGGGGGCGTGCAACTTCCCGCCCCGCAGGCGACCCTCATGGCCACGATCATCAAGGGTCTTCTGGCCCAGAACCTCCCCTGGGCGCCGGTGCTGGTCGGGGTGTTCCTCGCTTTCATGGCACAGCTCGCCGGAGCGCACGCGCTGTCCTGGGCGGTCGGCGCCTACCTGCCCATCTCGACCACCGCGCCTATCTGGATCGGCGGGATGCTGAAGGCGTTCGTCGACTCCCGGCGGCGGAAAAAGGAGGGCGTTACGGGTGAGGAATCGGAGCTCTCCTCGGGGATGCTCTATGCGACGGGACTCGTTGCGGGAGGCTCTCTCGGCGGAGTCTTGATCGCGTTCGTCGCCTTTTTCGGAGACACCGTGCTCCACATGGAGAAGCCGAACCTCCTCGAGAAACTCGACTTCGGATCGAAGCTCTTCCCCGCCTTGAAGAACGGGCTCGTGAGCGGGGGGATCCTCTCCGCGGTCGCCTTTGCGGTGATCTGCTTCCTGCTGCTCCAGAAGGCGAGTCAGAAGCTCGAGGCCTAGCGGGCTGCTGAAAAATGGATGCGGGCGTCATGTCGGGCCTTTTGCAGATTGCGATGAAGGTGGAGTTGAGTTGAAGCGAAACTCTTCATTGTTTAAGGATGAGGGGGCAAAAGGCCAGCCACCGCAAGCGGTTGCGGCGGCGCGGGGCCGTCTGCGGCGTCGCCGCTCCTCCCCGATGCAGCGGCATCGCCTTCGTCGCGGCTCCTTGCATCCGGCCGCGCGGCGCTCGGAACGCCGCCTCACACCCTTTTTCAGCGGCCTGCTAGCGGACCCTGCTCCCCTCCCCGGGCGCGGGGAGAGGGCTCGAGTGAGGGGCGGGGACGATGAAGCGCTGCGCTCTCGCGACAAAGAGCGCCCTTTCTCAGATCACCTCGAACTTTTTCCCGACTTTCACGAACGCGTCGACGGCGAGGTCGAGATCCGCATGCGCATGCGCGGCCGAGACCTGACACCGAAGGCGCGCCTGCCCCTGCGGGACGACGGGGAATCCGAACCCCGAGACGTACACGCCTTCCTCGAGGAGCGCGCGTCCCATCTCGAGCGCTCTGGCGGTGTCGCCGACGATGACCGGGACGATGGGATGGGTGCCGTGCGGAATCCGGAAGCCCGCCTCGGAAATGGCCTTCCGGAAGTACGCCGCGTTGTCC
This sequence comes from Acidobacteriota bacterium, assembly GCA_040004225.1. GTDB lineage: Bacteria > Acidobacteriota > Thermoanaerobaculia > UBA5066 > Gp7-AA6 > JALYUA01. The sequence continues at coordinate 4,129 of JBDUBI010000174.1, read as the reverse complement.
CGCAGCTTCGCGACCGGCGCCGAGTCCTCGCGCAGCATGCGAAAGGCTTCGAGGGACCCCGCGGCGACGGCCGGCGGGAGGGAGTTGGAAAAGAGATACGTGCGGCTCCGCTGCCGTAGGAGCTGGACGAGCGGCGCCGGGCCGGTCACGAAGCCGCCGGCCGCCGATCCCATGGCCTTGCCGAGCGTGCCGGTCGTCACGGGGATCCGGTGGAAGACGCCCTGCTCCTCGCCCGTGCCCCGGCCTGTCTGACCCAGAACTCCCGTCGCATGCGAGTCGTCCACGACGAGCAGCGCGCCCGCCCTCTCGCAGATGTCGACTAAGGCCGGCAGGTCCGCCTCTTCCCCTTCCATCGAGAAGACGCCGTCGGTCATGACGAGCCGGAACCGGGAGACGCCGTCCTCCGCCAGAAGTTTCTGGAGCGCCGCCGGGTCGTTGTGCGGCACACGGAAGCGCTTCGCGCGGCAGAGCCGGACGCCGTCGATGATCGAGGCGTGGTTCAACTCGTCGGAGTAGAGGCCGTCTTGCTCGTCCAGCACCACCGCGAAGAGGCCCTCGTTCGCATTCCAGCAGGACATGTAGAGAATGGCGTCCTCGTTGCCGAAGAACGAGGCGATCTCCCACTCGAGCTCCTTGTGCAGCCCTTCGGTCCCGCAGATGAACCTCACGGACGCCATCCCCGCGCCCCAGCGGTCGACCGCCTTCTTCTGCGCCTCCCGGATGCGCGGATGATTCGCGAATCCCAGGTAATTGTTGGAGGTCAGCATCACGACCTCCCGCCCCTTCACCCGGACGCGGGCGTCCTGTGGGGATTCCAGGACGAGCTCTTCCTTGAGCGTCCCGGCCTGCCGCAGCTTCGCGACTTCGCCCGCGAGGTGTTCGATGAGGGGGTGCATGAGCAGAGCGTGCGGCTCTCAGCCTTTCGCTTTCGGCTCCCGCCTCATCCTTCGCTGACGATCTTGCCGGCGACGCGCTGACCCGGGAAAGCGGCGTCGAGGGCTGACAGCGCGCGGTCGAATCCGGCCTTGTCCAGAGCGACGATCTCGGCGCAGATCGTAGGGCGGTTCACGATCTCCGAGGTTCCGGTCGGGTTTCGCACGATCACCGCCTGCGCCGGCTCCTCCACGACGAACAGGATGTCGTCCAGATCCTCGAGGGCGCGGGAGGCCGTGCGATGCGCTCGCTCCTTCTCTTCCTTGTTCAGGCACACGCCGGCGAGCCCGACGATACGGAAGTGGTTGGGCTCGAACTCCGTGCGGTCCCAGTTCTTCCAGACCCGTTCCCGGGGCCGCAGCTCGAAGCGATATGCCAGGTTCGAGAGGCGCGATTCCTCGAGCGCGAACTCGGCGATGCGGCGGTCGTTCAACTCGGCAGTGGGGTCGGGTGTGGGCGGCTTACGGGTCGGCATGGTCGTCCTCCGGGTGAATGTCAGGCGGGCTTGCCGTTCGGGTAGAAGACTACTTTCATCGCGCGGCGATTTTCGAGAAGTTCCATGGCCTCGTGAAACCGGTCGAGCCCTTCGAACTCGTCGGTGACGAGATGCTCGACGTCGAGCCCCGCGCGAAGCAGGTCCAGCATCTTGATCCATGTCTCGAAGACGCGGCGCCCGATGATGGCATGAAGTGTCAGCCCCTTGAAGATGAAGTCGTTGGTGTAGTCGCGGATCGTCAGGCTCTTCTCCCGGGGCAGACCGAGCAGCGAGAGAACCCCCCCGCGCCGGGCGCCGGCGAGTCCGAGGTTCACGGAGGCCTCCGCCCCGGAGAGCTCCAGCACCACGTCCGCACCGCCGCCTGTGGCTTCGCGCAGACTTCCCACCGGGTCCTTCGTTCTGGTGAGGTCGATGACCGTGACGTTTGTGAGGCGCCGCTTCGACGCCCACCTTCGGGCGTGCGCGGCGGCGTGCGCGTTGACGTCTGTAATCGCGATGTGGGAAGCCCCGGAGATGCGCGCGATCTCGGCGCACATCGCTCCGATAGGCCCGTACCCGAGCACGGCGACGGCCTTTCCGGAGAGATCCGCGACCTGCGTGGTGTGGACGGCATTGCCGAGGGCGTCGAGGAAGGCGCCCACCCGGACGGGAACGACGGCCCGGTCCAGAGGGACGACGTTGTACGCGGGGACGACCACGTACTGGGCGAAGCAGCCGTCTCCGTGCACGCCGAGGATGCGCGTGTTCTCGCAGATGTGCCGCTGTCCCGTGCGACAGGGCCGACAATGCCCGCACGTGACGTGCATCTCGGCGGAAACGTACTGGCCCGCCTCGAGGTGAGGGCGCTTGCCGCCCGGCCCGAAGGACACGATCTCCCCGCAGAACTCGTGGCCGTAGATGCGCGGGGGCGCCACCATGCCGGCCATGGAGGGATCCCACTGATAAATGTGCTTGTCCGACCCGCATACCGCTGTGGCGAGAACTCGGATCAGGACCTCCGCCTGCCCGGGCTCGGGAACCGGGACGGTGAGGATTTCCGTCCCTCCAGGACCCGGGACGGGCTTCGTCTTGACGACGGCGGTCATTCTCGTCGTGAGGGGTGACGCGTGAGGGGTGAGGCGTCCGGAGGGTGATGAGCGGGAGGAGCCGAGTTTCGCTTTTCCGCCTGATGCCTGACGCCTGAGCCCTGGCGACTTCAATCTCCGGCCTCGTCGTCCCTGACATAACCGGCGCCGGCGCCGGCGAGAGCCGCCTGAGGGTGAAAGACGTCGGCGGGATGGACGTAGCGGTCCACGAGCTCTCGAGTGCCCCCGATCCGGAGATTCTCGAACAGGAAGCGGAACTTCTTTTCCAGAGTGTCGGCAATCGCGTCGCGCGTCCCGACGGGCAGGTTCCAGAACTGCTCCTTGAACGGGCCGATCGCCTGTTTGCGGTTCTTGTAGAGAAACTGTTCCTGGGTCTCGCCCGGCTTCTTCTGGTCGATCATGTTGGTGAACACCCACCGGTCGAGGGCGCGTTTCATGGGGTACGGCAGCGAGGGGTGGTCGAGGACCATGTTCTGGAACTCCGTCGCCAGGTGGATCTCCGCGCAGCCGTGCTCCGGAAAGTGACCGAAAAGCTCCGGGGAGAGCGTCGAGGCGCCGTGCTGCACCGCGCCGGCGAGCCCGTACTCCTCGCGCGCCACTTTCGAAATCCGCTCGAGCGTGCCGAAGTCGATCGCCGCGCGCTGCACGGTGCCGTCCGGCCCGACGACCCCGCCGTGGGACGAGCCCGTCTGCACCGAAACCTTCGCGAGCCCTCGGAGGTCCCCGATGCGGTTGCGGTAGCCGTTCATGTAGGCGCGGAGCTCCTCGGGAGTCGAATTCTCCTTTCCGACTTCTCCGATTTCGCCGCCGATTGAAATCGGCATGTCCTTCGGCTCGTGCTTTCGGATGTACTCCGTCAGAAGCGCGCTGTACCGGGAGTTGGCCTCCTGCTGTTCTGGAAGCGTCTTTTTCGACAGGTCCACGAGCGTCGAAGTATCGATGTCGATCTGGAAGAACCCGGACGGGATCGCTTCGGAGATCAGCGCCTCGATCGCGGCGATCTCTTTCCCCGGATCCTCTTTCATCTTCTTCGGGTTGGTCTGGTAGTGGTCTCCCTGGAGGAAGACGGGCCCTTTCCAGCCCTCTTTGATCGCGGCGCCGAGCAGGACGGCGGCGTACTCCCCCGGACGCTGGTCCGTGTAGCCGATTTCGCTCCGCGCGATCTCGAAGATCAGCGCTCCGGCGTCGAGGCTTCGGGCGGCCCGGAGCGCCGCGCGCATCGTGTCGTAGGACAGCATCCGGATGTTGACCGCCGGCACACTGAAGCCGTCGAACTCGCCGCGGCCCCGGGCCTCATAGAGCGGCAGGATCGACGCGGGAAGGATGCCGAGCTCCCGGGCGGCCTCCCGGATCGTTCGCCGCGCGACGTCTTTGACCTCGGCATCGCCGAACACCGCCGTCTGAACGAGGCTGTCGACGATTCCCTCGCGGAACCGGTCGGCATCGACGATCCGGAGCGGCTCCCCCCCGGCTACCGTCTCCGACCGATGCAGAAAGTCGGAGAGCTCGCGGGATGTCAGAAAAAGTTCCATCGTTCGCCGTGCGGCCGGGGGATTGTACGTCGCCTTCGTTCACTGCGGGAGCTGCCTTCGCCGTGCGCGGCGAAGGCACCGGC
>JBDUBI010000092.1:0-2894 GCA_040004225.1 Acidobacteriota bacterium | reverse complement strand
TGCGCCGGCACCTGGTGCTCGAGAAGGCGGAATTCCCGAAGGAGATGCAGACGGCTTTCCGCGGCATGGAGACGAACGGAAACCCGTGGGGGATCGCCGCCTCCTCGCGCGCCGACTGGGCGAAGGACTTGCGGGTGATGACGATGGCGGAGGCGGAGGGAAGCCCGGTCGAAGTTCTCTTCTGGGTCGGCTGCGCGGGCTCGTACGAAGACCGCGCGAAAAAGGTCTCGCGGGCGCTCGTCGATCTCTTGAACACCGCCGGCGTGAAGTTCGCGATCCTCGGCACCGAGGAGACGTGCAACGGCGACTCCGCGCGACGAATGGGGAACGAGTACCTCTTCCAGATCCTCGCGCAGCAGAACGTCGAAACGATGAACGGATACGGGATCAAGAAGATCGTCACGAACTGTCCCCACTGCTTCAATGTGATCCGGAACGAATACCCGCCGTTCGGCGGCCGGTACGAGGTGATGCACGGGACCGAGCTCGTGTCGTCGCTGGTCGCGGAGGGCCGGATCCGGCTGGAAAATCGGATCGACGAGTCGATCACGTTCCACGATCCCTGTTACCTCGGCCGTTACAACGGCGTGTACGACGCTCCCCGGGAGATCCTGGAGGCGATTCCCGGCCTCCGGCTTCAGGAGCTCCCGCGTTCCCGAGAGAAGGGGCTCTGCTGCGGCGCAGGCGGCGGCCGCATGTGGATGGAGGAGAAGCTCGGCACCCGGATCAATCAGACCCGCATGCAGGAGATCGCGGAAGCGAAGACGGATTCGGTCGGCGTTTCCTGCCCGTTCTGCATGGTGATGATCGGCAACGCAAAGGAGGAGCTCGGCGTCTCGACTCAGCCCTTCGACGTTCTCGAGCTCGCCCGCCGGTCGATGGCAACATCCTAGGAGTTTCTTTCGAATAAACTCCGCTCCGCTCCGCGGGTCGTGCCCTCCTTTGAGGGCCCGGCATCGCCCTTGCACAGAAACCACGTTTGGAGGAGTTCATCCATGAAATTACGACTCGGAGCCCTGCTTCTCGGAATGACCGCCGCTCTCTCGGGTTGCGCGCACCGCGTGCCCCCGCCGCCATCCTCGGCCGAAGGCGGCGACGTCAGCAAATCGCGTCAGCACGCGTTCAACGAGGCGGTCGACGCGCTCCACGACCAGATCCACTCACCCAAAGCCGACATCGCCGGCGTCTCGCAGGACGACGTGACGTGGAACGACTCGTGTCTCGGTTGCGGACGGACGGGGGAAAAGTGCACCAACGTTCTCACCCCGGGCTACCGTATCGTTCTGCGGGTGCGGGACGCGACGTACGAGTACCACAGCGATCGCGGCGGAAAGGTGAGGCTCTGCAGCCAGGCACCGGTCGCCGGCTCGATCACCGCTCCCGCCGTGGTGCCGACGCCGGGATACTGATCGGCTCCGGTTGCGTTGCGGGCTGCCTCCCGGGCGGCCCGCGAGGAACCGGATCGCCTGGCCCCGAACAGCGTCGTTGGGCGGACCGCCTTTGACGGATCCGCCGCCTTCGCGACAACTTGAGAGAGATGCGCCTGCCGGCACCCTTTCGCCGTCTCCTCACGGAGTTCGCCCGGACCCTTCGGGGAAGCTCCGTCATGAGCGGCTCGCGCGGCGCGGGTCAGCGGTGGGAACGCCTTGCGGAAAAGCATCTGCGCCGCTCGGGATATCGGATCGTCGCCCGTAATTTCCGCGCGGGCCCGGGCGAGATCGATTTCATCGCGACGGAGGGACCGATCCTCTGTTTCATCGAAGTCAAGGGACGGGCCGGGCCGGGTTTTGGTCTGCCCGAGGCGGCGGTGACCCACGAGAAACAGCGGCGGATCCACCGCGCTTCGGAGGCGTGGCTCGCGATTTCGCGAAGCTCCTCCCCGGCGTGCCGCTTCGACGTGGTCGCGATCGTCGAGCGCGGGGACGGCCTGCCGTCCATCCGCCTCTTCCGGGGCGCGTTCGAAGCTCCTCCCGCGTCCCATATCCTGCCGCGCCGCCGGTAAGGGGCGCGTGATCCGGTGCGAGTCCCGGGCAAGGCGCGGGACGACGGGAGGACAGGACAACGGCGCGGACGGAATCCGATGGCCCCCATGCTAAGATTTTCTTTCCTTCGGAGAATTCATTGGCAGATTCCGATCTCAGCTACACCTTCACCTGCCCGAGTTGCGCCGGTCACTTTTCCATTCTGCTCGAACGCATTCCTCCTGTGCAGGCCCGGTTCCGGTGCCCGCACTGCAAGCAACCGATGGACTTTCCGTCGCGCGACGAGGCGCGGGTGTACTCGCGTCTTCAGGAGAAACCTCCCCCGGCTCCGGCTCCGGCTCCGGCTCCGGCGACACCCGCTTCCTCTCCTGTCCGGTCGCCTGCCAGAGCAGCGGCTCCCGCCCCGCCGCGAGAAGCCCCGGCGATGCCACCCGTGGCCCTGGAGGAGGGTGCCGGCGCGGGCTCGGAAAATGTGAGGTTCCGGGTCGACAAGCCCGGTTTCGAGGCGGACGTGTTCGACCGGCGCGCCATGCGAAATCTGATCCGGAGCGGAGAGGTAGACGAGACGGACAGGGTCCGCATGGACGAAGGGCAGCCGGTTGCCGCGGTCGACCTGCCGTTCTTGAAATCGCTGTTCGCCCTGCGGAAGACGTCTCGCGTCATGCCGCCGACCTGCTGCCGGACACACACCGACCGAGTGGCGCATTTCAGCTGCCGGGACAGCCGCCGGCCTTTGTGCGAGGAGTGCTGTCCCGAAAAGAAGTTCGGAGCGACCGTCATCCGGGTCTGTAGCCACTGCGGGGGAACGGCGGAAGAGCTGGTCGCGCCGACGGCTTGACCGTCGCCCGGGCTCCCGGTATTCTTCGCGTCCCCGGGCGGGAATAGCTCAGTGGTAGAGCGCCACCTTGCCAA
>JBDUBI010000023.1:0-9766 GCA_040004225.1 Acidobacteriota bacterium | reverse complement strand
CCCGTGCGTCGGCCTTGAAAGAGCCGTGTCCTAACCCCTAGACGATGGGGCCGCAAGGAAGCGAAGCAAGATAGCACGACGGGGCCGGACGGCGGGCGACGTTAGTCCTCTTCCGGGCGGATCGCGACCACGATGAGCCGCTTCGGGCCGTGCACTCCATAGGCGAGGGTCTGTTCGATGTCCGCCGTCTTGCTCGGGCCCGAGATCAAAAGCGCGTTCGAAGGCATTCCGGAGGCCCATCCCTCCGCCCGGATCGCTTCCCAGAACGTGTTGTAGATGGCCCGGGTGTCGAGAAGGGCGATGTGCACCGGCGGGACGAGCGAGAGAAGCCGCGGCTCCGCGGGAGTCGGCCAGACGATCAACCCGCCCGTCTCCGCAATGCCGCCGCGCGTCGTCGTGAACCCGGCGTCCACGTCCTCGAAGAGCGCACGTCTGGCATCCCCGGTTTCGATCGGTTGGTCGTAGGGCACGAGCCCCGGAACCTCCCCGGAGGGCCAGATGGCCTCGAGTCTCGCGGCCGCGGGCGTTCCGGGGCCGTAGAGCAACGTCTTGAGCCTTGCGGCGGCGAGGAAATCGAAGACGGCGCGCGGCCACGCGGCCTCCGTCGTCTCGACGAATTCCGCCCGCATCGCCTCCATCAGGAAGCGCAGGCGCGGATACCTCGCGGCGGGAGGCCACCGCTTTCCGGCAAGGACGTCGAAGTTCGAAACGGGCGCGGGACCCGGACGGGCCTCCTCCAGCCGGCGCAGGATGCGCTCCCTGGCGGCGTCACTCATCGGCCACCCCTCCGCGTCTGGCGAGCTCATGGAGAGTGCGCGAAGCCGGACGCGGAGTGGACCGGGCGCTCGTCCAGGCGGCGAGGACCGGCAGGCGGGCGGGCACGAAGCGCCGCAGCCGCGTCGCCGCGATCCCGAGCAGCCGGTACAGCGCAGGCCGGCGGTGCGCCCGCTCCCACAGCCACCAGGCAAACGATTCGGCGCGGCCTCTCCCGGTGCCTGCGCCGCGCACGGTCGAGTCGGCAGCCGGTTCGGCCGCCTCGCGTCTCAGGCGGACGATCAGTTCCGGAATCGGTATCCCGACCGGGCAGACTTCGCCGCACGCGCCGCAGAGGCTCGACGCCTCGAGGAGGTCGTGACGGGCGCCGACGCCCTCCGTCTGCGGCATCAGGATCTTTCCGATGGGCCCCGGATACGTCGCGTCGTAGGCGTGCCCGCCCACTCTCGTGTACACGGGGCAGTGGTTCATGCACGCCCCGCAGCGGATGCATCGGAGAGTCGAGGAGAGCTCCGGGTCCTGCGCGATTTGCGACCGGCCGTTGTCGAGGATCACGAGATAGACCGCGAGCGGGCCGTCCTTCTCTCCCCCGCTTCGCGGCCGCGTGATCATGTTGAAATAGGTCGTGATGCTCTGCCCGGTCGCGGACCGGCTCAGGAGACTGTAGAGAGGCGGGACGTCCTCCAGGTTCTCTACGACTTTCTCGAGGCCCATCAGCGCAACGTGCACCGGAGGGACGTGCGTCGACATCCGCCCGTTCCCCTCGTTCTCCACGAGACACAGCGTGCCGGTCTCCGCGACGGCGAAATTGACACCGGAGATTCCGGCGTCCGCCTCGAAGAACTTCTTCCGCAGCACCCGGCGGGCGATTCCGGTGAGCTCGTCGATGTCTTCCGTGTAGCGCGCCCCGCGGATTTTCTCCCCCATGAGTCGCGCGATCTGTTGCCGGTTCTTGTGGATCGCCGGCATGATGATGTGCGACGGTGTCTCGCCGTCCAGCTGGATGATGTATTCGCCGAGGTCCGACTCGAGGGATTCGACTCCGTGCTCTTCGAGAAACTCGTTCAAGTGCATCTCCTCGGACACCATGGACTTGCCCTTGACGACACGCGTCGCGCCGTGGGACCTGAGGATCTCGAGCACGATCCGGTTCGCTTCTTCCGTACTCTCGGCCCATCGCACCTGGATCCCGTTCTCGGCGCAGCGGCTTTCCAGGCGGTTAAGAAGGGTCGGAAGGTTCGCGAGCGCCCGCGCGCGGATCGAAGCACCGAGGTTACGGAGGTCGCGCCATTCGACGGGGTCGGCAAACTGCGCCGCGCGCTTGGACATCAGGCCGTCCATCGCCCGTCGGAAGTTGGCGCGCAGGCCGGGATCCTTCAGGGCCGCCGCCGCCGCGGAGCGAAATTGGCGAGGCCGCTCAGCGTCCACGCGTGCGCTCCCAGAGAAACTCCGCGATGTGGAGGGGCCGGACGCGGTGACCGGTCGCTTCGAGCCGCCCGGCGATGTTCAGGAGGCACCCGCCGTCCCCCGAGAGAAGTGTGGGCGCGCCGGTCGCGACGACGTCGGCCGCCTTGTCCTCGACCATAGCCGCCGAGATCTCGGGATGCCGGACCGCAAACGTGCCGCCGAATCCGCAGCATTCGCTCTCCCGCGAAAGGGGGACGACCTCGACCTGCGCGAGTTGCGCGAGCAGGGCGGCCGGCTCGTCGACGACCCCCATTTCCCGCAGCGCGTGACAGGACGGGTGCCACGTGACCCGCGCTGGCGCCCCCAGGTCAACGAGGCGCACCCGCAGGACGTGAACCAGGAATGAGGTCAGCTCGTGGATCCGCCCCGCAAACTCCTCGGCCTGCGGCAGGAAAGGATCCCCCTCAAACAGCGACGGGTAGTGGCGCTTCATCATGCCCGCGCACGAACCCGAGGGGACGACGATCGGATACGGCTTCGAGAAGCGCTCGATCTGCGCCCTCGCGACCGCCCGAGCCTCCGAGGCGTAACCGGAGTTGTATGCGGGCTGACCGCAGCACGTCTGGTCCTGCGGGAAAACGACGCGGACCCCCTCCCGCTCGAGAAGCCGGATCCCGGCGAGACCCGCCTCGGGATAAAAGAGATCCACGAGACACGTTCCGTAGTAGTAAACGGCGGCCGGTTTGCCTTCGATCGGAACGTCGGGGGCCGCCATCTGACCGGATGATGGCGCAGGAACGCTCTCTCCGGCCGGAAAATCACGTTCGTGCGCCGCGGCACCGTCTCCAGCGGCCCGGCTTCAGCGACCCGTGAAAGCGCTGGTGTCCGCGATGCTGGCGGGCTGGCCGGCGATGTTCCGATAGGTCCGTTTCGCGCCGGTGTCCGTGTCGCGTACCGTCAGTGTGAACTCCCGGTTCGTGAGCGATCCCGCGTCGCGAACGGTAAGGCCCACTACATGGCCCGGCCGCTTCGAGCCCTAGAACGCGGCGGTGTCCGCCACGCTCGAGAGCTGTCCGCTCGGATTCGTATAAACGCGGACCGCGCCGGTGACGACATCGGTGACCGTCAGCGTGTACTCCACGTTCGAGAGGGCGCCGTAAAAGACCCAGAACTTCCCGTTGAAGCCGCGCCCGTCGACGACTTTCACGACCAGCTCGATGTTATTCGACGAGAAGAACCAGAAGTAGCCGGTGTCTCCGGTCAGAGCGACCGAAGAGGCGAGGCCCGCCGCGTTTTGCGTCGGGACGCGCCAGAACACCTGCGCGCGGAATCGCCCGCCATTCAAGCAGAGCGTCGACTCCCCGGGGACACAGGCCGTCGGGGCGTACGCGGTGAACGTGAAAGCGCGGGACAGAGTTCCAACGCCGCCCCCGGAGGTTACCGACACGTCGACTTCGCCGGGAGCGTGCGAGGGCGTCCTCGCGGAGAGGAGGGACGGTCCGAGGACGACCACGTCCGTCGCCGGGACGCCGCCGAAGGTCACGGTCGCGCCTGCCTGAAACCCGCTGCCGGTGACGAGCACCGAGGTTCCTCCCGGCGAGGGTCCGTCTCCGGCGCTGACCCCCGTGACGCGGGGTGAGGACGCCGAGACCGAAAGCGGCCGGACCGAGAGCGCGAACGTCCCGAGGCTCGTGGCGTCGAAACCGGTCGCCTGGATCCGCAGGGTCTGCCCCGCGCGGCCGGTCACCGTGACCAGGGACGCCTGCGCCCCGCAGCCGGAGGACGTCGGAGCGTCGTCGTTGCACCCGCCCGCGACCGCGGTGTAGGGGCCGCAGGCCGCGCCGGTGAAGACGGAAAGGACCGTGTCGGGACCGTTGCCGCAGGTCGAGATCTCATAGGTGCCGTCGGCAGGGGGCGTGAATTCGAACCAGAGGGAGGAAAACTTCGACGTCGTCGAGCACGGAGGCGTGGGGTCCGTCGGCTCGACCGTCGCGCTCTCGGTGCTGACGAGGATTCCGTACGGGAACGGCCCGTTTGCGGGGACGACGATCGGCGTCGCGCAGGCGTCGCCGCTGTCCGTGACCGAGACGAGAACGATGCTCGTGGCGAGAGCGCCCCGGGAGTCGCGCGCCGAAAGCGCCACGGGGAACGTCCCCGCGCGCCGGAACGTGTGCGGCACCGTGGCTCCCACGGCGGGCAGGGGGACCGTCTCGGAGGTGTCGGGGAAGAACCAGGAGCCGACGGCGATATCGCCCGGATCCGGATCTGAAACCGTCCCGGAAAAAGCGATCGATCCGCCGCGCGCGACCATGACGGGGGAAGCCGGAGCGATGATGTTCGCGACCGGCGCGTTATTGCCCGTCGGCGGGACCTGCAGTTCCCAGACGCCCCGCCCGTGGGTGGCGACGCGCAGCATGGAGCCGTCGTCCAGCACCTGGAGGTCGTGCACCGAGGAGCTCGGGAGTCCCGTGCCGAAGCGCGTCCACGTGGCGCCGCGATCGGCGGAGCGATACACGCCCACGTCCATTCCGACGAAGACGACGTTGGCATCGGTCGGATCGACCCGGATCACCTGAGACGGAAATGCGGGCAGGCCGGACGCGCTCGGCGCCCAGGTGAGCCCCCCGTCCAGGCTTCGATACACGCTCGGAAGCGTCTGTGCGGCGAACGTGGCGTAAGCGATGCCCGCGTTCGTCGGGTCGATCTCGAGGTTCGTCACCACGCGGTCCGGCACGCCCGTCGCGGGGGTCCAGGTCTGCCCGCCGTCGCCGGAACGGTAAATGCCGTGCTCCTTCCCGATCAGGAGGAGAAGCGGATCCGTGCGGGAGAGCGCGACCGAAGTCACCGTCGTGCTCTTCGACCAGGCCGAACCGTCCGTCGTCGCCGTGGGCAGCGGAACCCACACGTCGCCGCCGTCGCGCGACCGCCAGACACGGTACGAAGCCGTGTAGATCGTCTGCGAGGACCGCGGGTCGATGTGAAGGACCGTCAGGAACGGTGTTTTCTCGTCGGAGTCGTAGGGGGGGCTGACGATCTGAATCGCGGGCGCCGCCGGGTCCCCCGCGTTCCGCGTTCGAAAAATCTGCCCCTGCTGAATGCTCACCCACGCGAGAGATTGAGACAGCGGATGAATGGCGCATTCGAAGCCGTCCGCGCCCATCACCGAACGCCAGCTCGTGCTGCCCGCGTCCGTTCGCTGGCTGGTGCCGTTGTCCTGTGCTCCCGCAAGGATGCGGTTGCGGTTGACGGGGTCGATCGCGAGCGCATAAAACTGCCGCGTCACGAGCCCGCTGTTCCGGTCGGTCGAGGAGATTCCATTGTCGGGGCTGGTCCAGACGCCGCCGTCATTGGCAATCCAGAGCGTCGAGCCCTGATACCTCAAGTCGTGGACGTCGACATGGGTGTCGTTCTCGAGCACCGAGCTGAAGTTTGTTCCCCCGTCGGTCGAGCGGAGGTACCGCGTCCCGCCCGCGATCACCGTGTTCGCGTCCGTCGGCGAGACCACGATTGTGTTGTTGTACCAGGACTGGTCGGCCAGGTACCGCGGATTCCGGGAGCTCACGGACGGAAGGTCGGCCCAGGTCGCGCCTCCATCCACCGTCTTGTAGATGTGCGACACGATCGTCCCCGTGGCGGGCTTGATCGAGCGAGCGGCGTACAGGACTGAAGTGTTCGACGGGGACAGCGCGAGCGACATGCGCTCGTAGGTCGCGTCGGCGGGCGCCGTCGTGGGCAGCCCGGAGCTTCGCTCCGTCCACGTCACGCCGCCGTCCGTGGACTTCAACACCTTCGCCGTCGCCACGGTGCACCCTCCGGCGGGGCACCAGGTTGCCGCAAACAGGTTGCGCGGGTCGGTCGGGTCCCGCACGATCTCGGGGACGTCGCCGTAGGTGATCGGCGAAATGACGGTCGTCCAGTTCGCCCCTCCGTCCGTCGAGCGCAGGGCCCCGCGACTCGTCCCGACGAGGAGCTCGCTCGGATTGGTCGGATGCACGTTGATCCGGTAGAAGCGCGAGGCGAGCACGGACGTCGGCAGTGTCCATGTGGCGCCGCCGTCGGTGGATTTCAGAAGGCCGATCCCGGGAATGAAGTCGATCGCGTAGCTCGCCTCGCCCGTCCCCAGGTACACGACGTTCGGATCCGAGGGTGCATAGGAGACCGCTCCGACGGAAAGGTCGTTCAGCCCGTCCGTGAGCGGAATCCAGCTCGCCCCGCTGTCCGTGGTCTTCCAGACTCCGCCGCCCGCCGCTCCCGCGAGCACCGTTCCGGAGTCCGTCGGGTGCGGGGCTATGGCGGTCATCCGCCCCGCCCCGTTCGTCGGGCCGAGGGAAACCCAGGTGGATCCGCCGACGGAGAGGGTCGAGCGGCGGCCGCGGCGCTCCTCTTCGCGAAAGCGGGAGTACTCGGCGGCGACTTTTTCCCGCCGGCGCTCCGAGTCGATCCGTCCGGCTTCGCCGTGCCTCCTCAGGTAGAGGAGAGCGCGCTCCCGGATCTGTTCCGGGCCGTCCTCGATTTCCGGCTCGCTCGTCGACCCGGCGCGCTCAACCGCCTCCGCCGGGCGCGCCGCCGGCCTGTGGTCCGCGCGAAGCAAAATCGGCCCGCTCGAAAGAAGCAGGATCGAGAGGGCGACGAAGCGCCGCGGGAGGGATCGTGGAGAGGACGTCCGCGGATTCTAGCCGGAACGCATCATTTCTGGTCATTGTTTTGGCAGAAAAAGGTCCCGGGCGGGGGCCGGAACCTCGATGACCTCCCTCGAGAGGCGGGCGAACGGATCCTTGAAACCAAACCGGGGCGGCTTTCGCCGCCCCGGTTGACACATTCACATCTTTTTCATCTCGCCGACGTGGACCCAGGTCGCCCACATTTTCCCATCCTTCTCCGCGCCCTTGTAGTGGACCAGGGCGCCTTCCTTCAGCTCACCGCCCTCGACCTTGGTCGAGTCATTCCAATAGACCGAGGATTCTGTGCCGGCGCTGTCCTTGACCATCATCATCTTGCCGGCCATGTCGAGCTTGGAGACGGTGCCCTCGCTGGCGCCTCCCATTTTTCCCTTGTCCGCCATCTTGTCGTTTCCCGCCACGGCAACCACCGCAAGGCACAGAATCGCCGCGAGCGAGAGAGCAAAAACCTTCTTCATTCATCCTCCTCTGCCGTCGGACGCGAAATTGCGCCGCGGACTCCAGGGCGCCGCTTCACGAAGCGCCCGCCGGGCCTACGATATCAGCCGGCCCCGAACTGGTTCCCGGGCAGGGCCCGCCCGGCCCGGCCTCTCTCGCGAGTCCGTCGCCGGCTTCCTGTCCGAGCCCCCAGGCCGGATTCCGCCGCCCCGGATCCCGTGCCGGGAAGGATCGCGCCATCCGGAAAGGGAGGTCACGGATGGGTCAGCCAACCCGTCCAACGCGGGTTTGACACCTCGGTCGGCCAACCGGATAATTCCCGTCGGCCGCACTTTGCCGAACACCCTCAAGACAATTCTGGTCGGGAAGGCCCGAGATCCTCTGGATCCGCAGATCTTCCACCACGTGACGCTCGTGGCGTTTCTCGCGTGGGTCGGTCTGGGTGCCGACGGACTCTCCTCTTCCGCGTACGGGCCCGAGGAGGCGTTCAAGGCGCTCGGCTCCCATGCGTATCTGGCGGTCCTGCTCGCCGCGATGATCGCCGGGACCGTCCTCATCATCTCCGCGTGCTACAGCAAGGTCATCGAGCTCTTTCCCGGCGGAGGGGGCGGATACCTCGTCGCGACAAAACTCCTCGGGCCGCGTTTCGGAGTGGTTTCGGGGTGCGCTCTGATCGTGGATTACGTTCTGACGATCTCGACTTCGGCCGCGTCAGGCGTCGATCAGATCTTCAGCTTCCTCCCGGAGCATCTCCACCACTTTCAGTTCGGGTCGAAACTGGCCATCCTCGCGCTCCTCGTGCTGCTGAATCTGCGGGGGATCAAGGAGAGCGTGACGATCCTGGTTCCCATCTTTCTGCTTTTCATCGCCACTCACTTCCTCATGATCACGGCGGCGCTGGCGCAGCACTTCTTTGCGCTTCCGACCGTGTTCTCGGGCGCCGTTCGGGAGGCAAAGAACACGTCGGTCTCGCTCGGGTTTCTGCCGATGTTCCTGATCATCCTGCGCGCCTACTCGCTCGGGGGCGGCGCGTACACCGGGATCGAGGCCGTCTCGAACGGCGTGCAGATCCTCCGGGAGCCCAAGGTCCCCAACGCCAAACGCACCATGCTCTACATGGCGGTCTCTCTCGCGTTCACCGCCAGCGGGATCATCCTCGCGTATCTCTTGACCGGATCGCGGCCGCATCCCACGAAGGTGATGAACGCCGTCCTCGCGGACCGGGTCTTCGGAGCCTGGACGGTCGGCGGATTTTCGATCGGGCCGATCCTGGTCATCGTCACGCTGGTTTCCGCGGGGTGCCTCCTTTTCGTAGCGGCGCAGACGGGCTTCCTCGACGGGCCGCGGATCCTGGCGAATATGGCGACGGATTCCTGGGCGCCGCGGCGGTTCGCGCAGCTCTCCGACCGGCTCGTCACCAACAACGGAATCTGGCTCATGGGCCTCGCGGCCTTCGCCACCCTCATCTACACCCACGGGTCCGTTTCTCTCCTTCTCGTCATGTACGCCATCAACGTCTTCCTGACGTTCACCCTGACGCTTCTCGGCATGACGCGGCACTGGTGGGTCGAGCGCGGGACGCCCGGCTGGATGCGAAACTTCGCGCTGCAGCTCACCGGCCTCGTCCTCTGCGGCTCGATCCTCGTCGTCACGATCTACGAGAAGTTCGGCGAGGGCGGCTGGGTGACCGTCGTCGTCACGGCAACCGTCATCGCGGTCGCGTTTTCGGTCAAGCGCCATTACCTGAGGGTCGGGGAGCAGCTTCGCCGTCTCGACGACCAGTTCTTGAACCTCCCTCTTCGTCACCACGGGTCGGGTGAGCCGATCGCCCGGGAGGAACCGGTCGCCGTCATGCTGGTGAATGGTTTTTCGGGGGTCGGCGTGCACACGCTGCTCGCCGTTCAGTCGCTCTTTCCCCGCCTCTACCGGAACTACGTGTTTGCCTCGGTCGGAGTCATCGATTCCTCGCACTTCAAGGGAGTCGATGAGATCGAGGCTCTGAAGGCGCAGACCATCGAAGACCTCGGCAAGTACGTCGAGTTCGCCCGGGGAATGGGCGAGTTCCGAGCCGAGTCGCGCTACGGCATCGGCACGGAGGCGGTCAGCGCGGTCGTCGACCTGTGCGAAACGATCCATCAGGAATTCCCGCGCGCCGTCTTCTATCTCGGCCAGCTCGTCTTCCAGAACGACAAGTTCTACTACCGGATCCTGCACAACGAGACCGCGTTCGGCATCCAGAGGCGACTTCAGTTCGCGGGCTTACAGGCGATCGTCCTGCCGATCCGGGTGCTGGAGAAGAAGGCGGGATAAAACGTCGCCTCCGCTCACTGCGGGAGCTGCCTTCGCCGTGCGCGGCGAAGGCACCGGCGAGCGGCTCGGCCGGATGCGGCCTCGACCGCTCGCCTGCTCCCTTCGTTCGCTCCGGCTCCCGCCCCGAGAGGCTCCTCCCTCCCTCTGGTCGGGAGACT
>JBDUBI010000053.1:0-9830 GCA_040004225.1 Acidobacteriota bacterium | reverse complement strand
TCCTGTGTGTGAACCGGCGATTCTTTCGACCGACTCTATTCGAAGCCTCCCGAACTCTTGAGCACCGGGCGCGCCGATCCCCGCGATGAAGCTGTCCGGATCTTTTCGCGCCGGAAAGGAAAGGCCGGCCTCGGCAGGCCGGCCCGTTCGATCAGAAACTCGAGGGAAGCGTCACATCTTTTTGTCGGACATCATCTTCTTGCCGCCGGACATCTTCACCTCGTGGGCCATCATTTTTCCGTCCATCATCATGTACTTGACCGTGGCCTTGGAGCCTTCTTTCATGTCGCCTGTCACCTTGGTGCTCGCGTCCCAGTTCATCGTCATTTCCTTGCCCTTGCTGTCCTTCATCATCATCATCTTGCCCGACTCGTCGACCTTGGTGACCATGCCCTTGGCGGTCATCATCTTGCCCATCTTCATCGAGTCGCTCTTCATCGAATCGTCCTTCTTCATGGCATCCTGAGCGACCACAAAGCCGGTACACAACACCGCCGCCAGAGACCACAGCGCGATTCTTTTCACAGAAACCTCCCACACATTTTCCTCTGCGCGAAATGCCCAGAGGTTAGAGACCGGGCCAATCGGTATCGCCTGGCCTTTTCGAGACTGCCTCCATTTCTACGCTTCGACCCGGGCAATCGGATTCCCGGGCGCGAAGAGCGCGGTGCTGCGCTCTTTTGGGACGAAATCCTCGATCAAACTGCCGAATTCCTCGACATGATCTACGGGAGGCGACATTTGCCGTCCGCCCGGGAAACGGCGCCCGCCGACTGATTCGAGCGCGGCGAGGGCTGTCAGGCGAGGGCTGTCAGGAGCTGTTTTGTCATGAACCGTACAGCGGCGGCACGGCGCTTGCTCATGCCTTGAGGAACGAAAAACATTTCAGTCCCGGAGGTCGCGCTGTCCAGCTTTCCAATGGAAACGAAGTCCTCTGCCACGGCGCCCGACCTGATGCCCCTGATGGTGGGGGCTTCTCAGAAGGATGCGGAATCGTTCGGGCGTCTCTACGACATCCTCGCTCCGACGGTTCTTGGCCTCTCGCTTCGAATCCTGGGCAACCTCGCGGCGGCCGAGGAAACGGTCGTAGATGTGTTTTCCGGGATCTGGGGCCAGACTTTGAAATTTGAATCCGGCGTCGCATCTCCCCTCGTCTGGATCACGACCCTGACTCGGACTCGAGCCCTCGAGCGCCTTCGCGCCGGTGGTAACGTCGTCCCGATGGCCATCGCTTTCGAGGCACCCGATTCCGCCGGAACCTCCACATCCGCCGGAAACTCGACTGAGGAGTCCTGGATTGCGGACGAGTCCCGCCGCGCCCGCGCGGCTCTCGAAGGGCTTTCTTCCGACATTCGCCGGATCATCGAAATGGCGTATTTCGAAGGGTTGTCGTCTGAAGAGATTTCTCGGCGCCTGCTCCTGACACCGGAGACCGTCCGAGCCCGAATTCGCACGGGAATGAATCGGTTCCGGGAGGGGCTCGGACCGCATCACCCGGAGGGCGGGGTCAGTGGCCAGAACTAGAGATCGAATCCAGGTCCCGGATCGGATCCCGGACGGCATCGAATCCGAGCGGAGGGATGTGGAGGCGGCGATCGCCCTGATCGGGCTCGCGGTCGCTCCCGTCCGGCCGCCCGGCCGTCTGAGAGACCGCGTAATCGGGTCTCTCGTCGAGGACGGCTCCGGGACCGCTGGCCCGATGCCTGTGCCTGTGCCTCTGCCTCTGCCTCTGCCTCTGGAAGTCCGACCCGGGATCTCGCTGGTTCGGAGCTCGCTCCTTCCATGGGGAGAACCTTCAGAGGGCGTGCGTCTCAAGAATTTCTGGCCCGACTCCTCCTCGGAGGCCCGCAGTTTTTTACTCGAGCTGTTGCCGGGCTCCGTCTTTCCGGACCACGATCACAACGCTCTCGAGGAAGTCTTCGTGCTGCGAGGCTCTTTTTCGGTCGCCGGCCAGGTCCTGCGGGAAGGGGACTTCTGCCGTTCCGAGCCGGGGACGAGAGACTGGAATATCTCGAGCGAAGAGGGAGCTCTGCTGCTCGTGAGGCTCGGTTCGACCCGCCCTCCTCTTTTTTCCGCAGGCATCGACGGGCGCTGAAAAGAGGACATTTTCGCGGGGAACTGCCCGAAGAGTGGTCCCTGACGCGCGAGGTCCCGCCAGTTTGCGGCCGGCGTCGCAGGCCGCAAACTCCGGTGGTTTTCACCTCAAGACCGAATTGCCCGCGTTCGTCGTGTCGAGCCCCCGAAGAAACTCGACCATGTCCGCGCGCTGCTTGCGATCGGACAGATAAAACGGATGCGGCGCCGCCGCGCCGCGCCTGGAGTCGAGCAGCTCCTCCAGGCTGGCGACCGAGTTGTCGTGCAGAAAGACCGGTTTGCGCGCGAGATCCAGGAGCAACGGGAGTGCCGTTCCGCGAACCTCTCCCCGCAGACTGGCGTTGACGACCGCCATTTTGTCGTCGAAAAAAGAGTCCGGAGTATTCAGGACGGGGTTGAGGGGTGGCTCTCGTTGCGCGAGCACCACCGGCTTGTCACCCGGAAAGATCCGATTCATGGGAACGATGGTGGTCGGAACGGCTTTGCCCTGGTTCACGTTGTGGCAGCTGGTACACCCCGCGGTGCGGAAGACCTGACGTCCGCGCGCCGCGGCGGTGGCGTCGACCCGGGCGCCCGGGGGCGCCTCCAGCTGTGCGAGGTAGGCATTCAAATCCAGCAGCTTCGTGTTGTCCACGCGAATGCCAACCGGAGCCTCTTCGCTGCCGGGATTGGGGTGCGGTGAGGCTTTGACGTACGGGTATCCAGTCACGCCGGTGGCCGCCAGGACTTTGACATAACTGTCGGCGATCTCGTCTCCGGCCGCGCCGCCGAGCTTGTGGAGGAAGGCGCGTCCGCCGGGAGTGGTCAACGTGGTGGGATCGAAGAGCGACGTGTAGACGAGGTTGCTGAAGTTGTCGAGCCGGGCGATCGTCCCTTCGCTTCCGTAGGGCGCGGCGAGGTCCTGGCGGAATAACGGCGTGTTGTGCATCGGATCACCGTTGCCGTCGAAGGTGTCGTCGAACATCCCGACGGGATAGAACTTGCGATTGTTGAGGTACGCGTCCACCTCTGCCTCGGTCGAGCTGTCCGTCAATCCGGTCGGTGCCCTGCCCAGAGTTTTCCCCCCATTCGCTTTCAAGGCGAGCTGGAGCACGGGATAAAGCGCCCGGGAGTTGGTCGCCGTTGCGAAGATCGCGCCGAGGTCCAGGTTGTGGTTGGCGCGTCCGTCCAGGCGTCGCCCGATCGAACCGCCGTTGACCATCCGGAAGACCGAGCCGTCGGTGACGGTGTGACAGAGGGCACAGGCGGCCCCGACCTTGTCGCCCTTCGTGACGTCCATGACACCGTCGCCATTGCTGTCCTTCACCGGCATGCCGATGACCGCGTTGGCGTTGAACAATTTGCCCGTCATCATCGCGTCGTTCAAGAGGGCGGATGTCCGGCCGGTGGGATCGGCCTTGAGCTGCTCCGTCAGGGCCTGCCGGGTCGCGGGATCGAGCGCGTCGGAGTCGACTTCGAGGCCGAGCTTCAAGGCCTGAAAAGGCGTCACGTGAGCCGCCATCACCCCTGCGGGCAAGCGGACGGCGTCGGTCCAGAAACGCTCGTTACCGAAGGTTTCGAAACGGAAGACATCCTTGCCGGCGACGGCATTTCCGTCCTGCCGCGGGGGCAAGGACGGGCCCGGGCTCGCTGGTCCATCAGAACCGGAACCGGCGGTGATGCCTGGGTTCGATCCCGTGGAAGCATTCCTGGCGCAGCCCCACCCCAGGGCCAGAGATCCAAGGAACAGAGTCAGGCCGATCGCGATTTTCGAGGCCCGGCGAGGATCGATGTTCATGGCTGCCGCCTCCAAAACGAAATTCCCCGGCCCGATGACTCGGGCCGGGGAACAGAAGAGCTAAGACAGGAAAACGGTGCTCACTCGGGATCGGCTTCCACGAACGAGTTGGGAACCTGATTCGGATTGTCGTGCTTCCGGTCGTACCCGGAGTTCGGACGAGCGACATAAGGGAAGCCCGTCAGGTACGGCGAGTCCGGCCCGTCGACGCCATCACCGAGCGCGTTGTTGGGCGAGACGTTGAAGCCGGTGACGAGAACGCCCGCGAGCACACGGAGCTCGATGTCGACGACGTCATCTCCGAGCCGCCGTCCGTTGGGGAATCCTCCGATGTCGTTGGCGAGAAGGCCGAGCCGGCTCGCGCTCGCCTTCGGAGTGGGATAGACCGCCACGTTCAAACGCAGCTCGTCCGCCACCACTTCGTTCGGCCGGCGGGTCAGGCCCGGAAAGCCGAGGACGAGGTTCAGGAGGTCGTTGCGCGGTGCGGCGGGAGAGTTGATGTTGAACAGGGCCTTCAGGAGCTTCGGGACCTCGGGGTCGAGGACCGGGCCCGCGTACTGGGCGTCATCCTTCGGCTGGGTCGCGTTGAACTGATCCTTGAACGCGCGGGGGACGACCACTTCGTTGATGAGCGGGTTCCCGAGGCGCGAGACCTGAACGAAGTTGCCCGACTCCTGAACCGCGGACCCGTTCGCCTGCAGAACACGAGTCGCCGGGCGCCACGTGGACGACCAGACACCAATGATCGCGTTCGGGTCATAGATGAGCGTCGGCGCCGTGCCGCTCTTCGTGAGCTGCTCGATGGGGACGGAGAGAGCGATCGTGTGGCAATTGAATCCGGTCAGCGAGTTGATCCCGCCGCCGTGATCGCCGGGGAGCGTGCCCGGCCGGAAGTTGACGAGGTCGAAAATCATGCCGAGGTCGGCGAAGAAGGGGTCGCGCCGCGGACCCGCGAACACCTGGACGTTGTTGTCCATGGTGTAGACGCCGCCGCCGGCGCCCGTTGCCTGGTCGTAGCTGTCCGGGAAAGACTTGGGCCCGACGTTATTCGGGAGCTCCAGCAGCCCCTCGCCGATGCGGGTAATCGCCGACGCGGGGACGTTCGGACCGGTCGAGGGCCCGATGATCTTGTCGACGCTGTAGGTGTTGTACACGATCAGGTTCGAATCGTTGATCCACGCCTTCGCGTTCTGACCGTCGATCGGCCCATCGTTGTACGTGTACGTGTCACCGCGGCGGACCGTGCGGGTGAACTGAAAACGGTAGGTCACATCTTCGACGCCGTCCCCGTCGTTGTCGATGTGGATGAAGTAGCGGACGTTCTGGCCGAAGTTCCAGAAATTCGGCCCGCCGGCGGGCTCCTCCATAGGAATCCAGTTGGCGATCATGACGATGTTTTTGGGGTAATTAGGGTCCCGGAACGCGTAGAGATCCGTATTGTCGGCGACGGGATCGACGCTGATGGCGGGCGCTTCCCGGTGACTCGAGGCGACAGCCGCGGTGCCCATCCCTCCGAGCAATACGGCGGAAATTGACGCAGTCTGCAGAATCCTTCTGATGCCGGGCAAACTCATGATCCTCCTCCTTTTCATGGGAATCGCCCGGCGCAGAACACGCCTGGAGCCCATTTCCTGGACACGTTACGCACCGGGCGGGCGAATTGGATTCGCGAGAGGAGCGTGATATTCAACCGCCGACCTTCCACTCATGAACTCACGCCCCGCCGATCTGGACCGCGCCCTGATGACCCGGATCGAGGCACGGGAAGCGGACGCCCTTTCCGAATTGTACGACCGGCACTCGGGCCGGCTGATGGGCCTCTGCCAGCGCATTCTCGGCGATACGGGCGAGGCCGAAGAAGTCCTCCAGGAGGTCTTTCTCTGGGTGTGGCGGTCCTCCGCGACTTTCGATGGCTCCCGAGGCTCGGTCCTCGCCTGGCTTCTCGTCGGGACGCGCAGCCGCGCGATCGATCGCGTTCGCACCCGCCGGCCGGCGGTGCGCGCCGGGCTGCGAAGCGTCGAGACGGTCCCCGACACCCCGAGCGGCGAGGACGTCGAGGCGGACTCGGTTTCGCGGGAGTGGGAGGGGCTCTGCCGGTCCGCCATTGCGGAATTGCCCGAAAACCAGCGTCGCGCCCTGGAGCTCGCCTATTTCGACGGGCTCACCCATCAGGAGATCTCGGAGCGCACAGGCACGCCGCTCGGAACGGTCAAAACCCGGGTCCGCCTCGGATTGATGAAACTTCGCGACCTCATCCGTCCGTATGTCCAGAGAAGCCCGACTGATGCATAGCGAAAAATTTGAAGAACTCGCCGCACTCCAGGCGCTCGGAATCCCTCTTGGGAACGAGGCGGAAGAGTTTGCCGCCCACCTGGCCGCCTGCCGCGTTTGCGAGGCGCTCCTTGCGGATTTCTCGGATTCGGCGGCGGCGCTGAGCGCCACCGCCGCGACCGCCAGGCCCTCGCCGCAGGTGAAGGCCCGAATTCTCGGTTCCCTCACCCCGGCTCCCGTCGCTTCGACGCGCTCGACCGCGTCGACGGCGGCACGGAACCAGCGGCTTCCCTCGACAACTTCGGAGGCGGTGCCGGGATCACGCCGATCCGTGGCGCCCTGGGTTTTCGCGGCGGCTGCCTCGATTCTCTTTTTCTTCCTGGTGACCGACGACGCTCGCCTCCGGCGCGAGAGAGAGGACCTGAGGAGCCAGGCGGCGGCTCTGAGAGTTCAAAGCGGCGAGGAAGAAGATTTTCGCCAACAGGCGGCGGCTTTGCGCGAAGAGAAGGCGGCTCTCTCCGAAAGGCTGGCGTCTGCGCAAAAAAGTCTGGCGCGAAGAGATCTGCAGGCGCGCGTCCTCGAAAGCGAAGACGTCCTCATGCTGTTCCTTCAGGGCAAGGCGCCTCAGGAGCGGGCACGGGGACGGGTGTTCTGGAGCACGAAAGCGGGGCGCGGGGTCGTCGTCGCAGGCAACCTGAGCGTTCTGCCCTCCGGAAAACAATATGAGCTCTGGGCATTCGCGGGAGGCAAACCGGTTCCGGCCGGCGTGTTCGACGCCGATACGGGTGGCCGCGTGCTCTTCGAATCGAAAGACCTTTCCCGGATCGGAACTCCCGAAAAGTTCGCCGTCACAGTCGAGGCGTCCGGCGGCGTGGAGGCTCCCACAGGACCCATCGTCCTGGTCGGCGCGCCCTAGCAGGCTGCTGAAAAAGGGTGTGAGGCGGCGTTGCGAGCGCCGCGCAGCCGGATGCAAGGAGCCGCGACGAAGGCGATGCCGCTGCATCGGGGAGGAGCGGCGACGCCGCAGACGGCCCCGCGCCGCCGCAACCGCTTGCGGTGGCTGGCCTTTTGCCCCCTCATCCTCACAATGAAAAGTTTCGCTTCAACTCAACTCCACCTTCATCGAAATCTGCAAAAGGCCAGACACGACGCCCGCATCCGTTTTTCAGCAGCCTGCTAGATCGCCGGGGATTTTGGGGCGGGAGCTCGCGCCGACCCCGGCGCGTCGAAAACGGCTCCGGCACCGGCCTCTTCCTTACAGATTCTCCTCGAAGAACTTCAGCATCGCCGCGTTGCGGAAGTCGTTCGCGGCTTTTCCGCGGAATCCGTGTTTCTGGGCCGCCTGGATCTCGAGCTCGTAGGGCCGCCCCGCTTTCGTCAGGGCGTCGATGAAGGCGACCGTGTTCTGGAAATGCACGTTGTCGTCGGCGAGCCCGTGAATGAGAAGGAGCTTTGCCTTCAGGTCCTTCGCGCGGGTCAGTAAGCCCGAGGCGGCGTATCCCCCCGGATTCTCGGCGGGCGTCCGCATGTAACGCTCCGTGTAGATGGTGTCGTAGAACTTCCAGTCCGTCACCGGCGCCCCCGCAATCGCGCACTTCCACACGGCGGGGGCATGCGTGACCGCGTAAAGCGTCATGTAGCCCCCGTACGATCCGCCCCAGATCGCGATTCGCGAGGGGTCCACGAACGGCTGAGACTTCAGATACCGGACCCCCGCGAGCTGATCGGCGAGCTCGTTCTTACCCATCTCGCGCAGCAGCCTGGCTTCCCAGGCATGACCGCGGCCGGACGAGCCCCGGTTGTCCAGGCTCCAGACGAGGAAGCCCCGCGAGGCGAGAAGCTGATCGAAGACCGTGGTGGCGCCCCACTGGTCTCGGACCACCTGGGAGTGCGGCCCGCCGTAGACGAAGATCACCACCGGATATTTCTTCGACGGGTCGAAGGCCGCCGGCTTGACCAGCCGCGCCAGGAGCTTCACGCCGTCGTCCCCGGTCGTCTCGATCTCCTCCGTCCGTGCGAGATCGAATTCGGCAAGACGGTTGTCCGGGCGATCGACGACCCGGACGAGGCGGCCCGAGGAGTCCAGCAGCGACAGGACGGGCGGCGTCGAGACGGTCGAAGACGTTTCGAGAATGAAACGCCCGTCGGGAGACAGCTCTCCCGAATGCGTGCCGGGGGCGGACGGCAGCTTTGCGAACCCCTTCCCGTCGAGACCCACCCGGTAAATCGCGCGCCGGCGAGGATTCTCGACGTTGGCCGTAAAGTAGGCGACTCCGCGGCGGGCGTCGACGCCCACGATGTGGTCCACCGTCCATTCGCCGCGCGTGATCGGTTTCGGCTCTCCGCCCGCCACCGAGCCGACGTAGAGATGCGCGAACCCCGACCGCTCCGACTTCCACACGTACCGGCCGTCTGAGAGAAATCGCGGCGCCTCGAAGGTGTTGACCCACGCCGGGTCTTCCTCGACCGACAGAGTTCGGGACGCGCCTGTGGCGGCGTCTAAGATCCGCAACTCCTCGCGGTTCTGCTCGCGCGGCAGAACGCGATAGGAGACGCTCCGGGAGTCGGCGGTCCAGGAGAAATCGGGCGCGATGTAACCGTCGCGGTCGAGCTCCACGTGCGGGCCGGCGGAGCCGTCCGCGCGGACGATCCGGAAAGACGGAATGGGGTTGGCGGTTCCGGCCTTCGGATACTTCTGGGTCACAACTTTTGCCGGAATCGCCAGAAAGTCGACAATCGGAGAGTCGGCGATCGGTCCGTCGTCGAGGCGCAGATAAGCGATCGAGAGCCCGTCCGGCGACCACTCGTAGGCACCGCCCCGGCGCGACGCGAGCTCCTCCTCGTAGACCCAGTCGAGCCTTCCGTTAAAAACGTTCTCCGTCCCGTCGGAGGTCAGGCGGGTTTCACGCCCCGATGCGAGGTCGACGGCGTAGAGGTCGTTTTTCCGGACGAACGCGACGCGCCGTCCATCCGGCGAGAATGTCGCGAACTCTTCGTCCTCGGGTCCGCGCGTCAGGCGCTCGAGGCGTCTGGGGTCGACCCGGTAGATCCAGAGATCGTGATCGCCGGTCAAGAGGATCGCCTGGCCATCCGGCGACCAGCGGTACCCTTCGAGCGGCAGTCGCTTCGGCTGGATGGGCGCGGGCGGCTTCGCCATCGGATGCGCCGGGTCGTCCGCGCGGGCGTCGGAGGGCACGAGGAGCCCCGGCGTCGAAACGAGGAGCCGGCGGCCGGCGTTGCGCGCATCCTCGACCCAGAGCTCGGAGATCGCCTCTTCTCCGGTCCCCTTGCGGACGACGTAAGAAAACTCTCTGCCGCCCGGCCGCCAGGCGACTCCGGTCACGGACCTGCCGAAGATCGGAGGGTCGGCGGTGATGTCTTCGAGGGCAAGCCGGCGCCCCGCAGCCGAAAGCGGGCCAGCCAGCAGAAGCGAGAGGCCCACGGAGACGAATGCCCGTCGAGCAGAAAGGATGTAGTGCATGAAGCGGATTTTAGATGCGCCAGGCGGCCGGCGGGGGTGGTTTGCTCGAGTGACAGGGTGACCCCCTCCCTTGACCCTCATCCGGCGCGTGGTGAGGAGCAGGGTCGCGTGATCACCCGCAGGGCTGAAGCGCGCGCCTACCTGCGGGCCCCCTCACCCCAGCCCTCTCCCCGAGCGCGGGGCGAGGGAGCAGAGCTGCGCCTCAAC
>JBDUBI010000066.1:0-9870 GCA_040004225.1 Acidobacteriota bacterium | reverse complement strand
TCACCCCAACCCTCTCCCCGGGCCCGGGGCGAGGGGGCAGAGCTGCGCCTCCACCACGATGATGGCGTGAGCGAACGCAGTGAGCGGACGTGACGGTTTATTCGGCCTTCGCCGCTCGAACCGCTTTCGCGAGTTCCGGAACCGTCTGAAAGATGTCTCCCACGATTCCGTAGGTCGCGACCTGGAAAATCGGCGCCTCCGGGTCCTTGTTCAGCGCGACGATCACCTTCGAAGTCCCCATGCCGGCAAGGTGCTGAATGGCGCCCGAAATGCCGACGGCGACGTAGAGCGTCGGGGAAACCACCTTGCCTGTCTGCCCGACCTGATGCTGGTGGTCGATCCAGCCCGCGTCGACGACCGCGCGGGACGCCCCGAGCGCCGCCCCGAGAGCCTCCTGCAGATCGCGCACCATCGGCCAGTTCTCGGGTCCCTTGATCCCGCGCCCGCCGGAGACGATCACGTCGGCTTCCGAGACGTCGATTTCCTTCGCTTCGGACGTCTCGATGCGGAGGACATGCGCGCGGGGGACGACCGCGGCGATCTCGAGCGTTTCGACGCGAGGCTCCCCGCCCTCCAGCACCTCCGCCGGGAACACGTTCGGCCGGGTCGTCGCGATCTGGACGGTCGATGCGCCGCAGTCGACTTCCGCGCGGGCCTTCCCCGAGTACACCGGCCGGGATCCCACGAGCCGGCCGCCGTCGACGCGCAGGTCCATGAGGTCCGCCAGGACCCCCGAGTCGTGGCGCGCCGCAAAGCGGGGGGCGACGTCTTTCCCCATGGCGGTCGCCGCGATCAGGACGGCGTCGGGCGATTCTTTCGCGGCGGCGGCGTCGAGCGCGCCGACGTACCCCTGGCTGCTGTACAGAGCCAGATCGTCGCGGTCGGCGACGTAGACCACCCCCGCGCCGAATTTTCCGAGGTCCTTGGCGAGCGCCGCGACGCCCTTGCCCGGCAGCACGGCCGCCACGGGGCCTCCGGCGAGCCGGCGGGCCAGCGACAGCGCTTCGAGAGACGCCTTGCGGATTTTTCCGTCTCGCTGTTCGATGAAGACGAGGAATTTCATTTCAGTTCTCAGCCTCGAGTTCCGTTGTCAAATTTTTCGCCTCTGGATCGTGGCGTGATGCTCGAGTTCCGCGCCCGTGGATCAAACCGCCGGACGGGAACCAACCAGACTCACAGGACCTTCGCCTCTTCCCGCAGGAGTCGAACCAGCTCCTTTGCGGCGGCGGCGGGATCGTCCGCGGGGATGAGGCGAACCGCCTGACGGGGAGCCGGAAGCTCGAGCTTGCGCCACCGGGTTTTCGCCGCGGCCGGGTCCGCTTCCGGAATCCCGAGCTCGGCCAGTTTCTTTTCGGCGATCGGCTTTTTCTTCGCTCCCATGATGCCCTTCAGCGACGCATACCGCGGCTCGTTCAAGCCCTTCTGCGCCGTCAGAATAGCCGGCAGGGCGCACTCCACGATTTCATGAGCCCCCTCGATTTCACGACTCGCCGTCACCTTGCCCTCGCCGATCTCGAGATGCATGACGTTGGCCACGTGCGGAAGACCCAGGAGCTCCGCGGTCATGGGGCCCACCAGCGACTCGTCCGGACCGACTCCCTTCTGCCCGAACCAGAAGAAATCGAAGGTCGCGCCCTTCGCGACCGCCGCGAGCGCCTTCGCGATCCCGAGCGCGTCCAGGTTTTTCGCGTCACCGGAATCGACCCAGACGGCGTCGTCCGCCCCTCGCGCGAGGCACTCCCGAAGCCCCGTCTTGGCGCGCTCGGGACCGACCGAGACCACGGTGACCGTTCCGGATCCCTTCGTTTCTTTCGTTTTCAACGCCTCTTCGAGGGCGTACTCGTCGTAGGGGGACACGATCCATTTCACGTCCGACTCGTCGATCGACTTTCCGTCCGCGGCGATTCTGATCTTCGACTCCGTGTCGGGAACGTAGGCGATGGCAACGAGCGAGTTCATGGATGCGGAGGCTCCTGGTGCCGGCGAGGCGGCGTCAATCCACTCTCTTTAAAATCAAGCATCCGTTCGTCCCGCCGAACCCGAAAGAGTTCGACAGCGCGTACCCGACTTTCGCCTGACGGGCGGCATTCGGAACGTAATCGAGGTCGCAGTCCGGATCCGGGTTCTCGTAGTTGATGGTCGGTGGGAGGACCTGGTGGTACACCGTCAGCGCGCAGATGGCCGTCTCGAGGCCGCCGGCCGCGCCGAGCAGGTGGCCCGTCATGGACTTCGTCGAGGAAACCGCGAGGTCGTAGGCGTGACTGCCGAAGACCGTCTTGATCGCGAGCGTCTCCGCCTTGTCTCCCGCGAGAGTCGAAGTCCCGTGGGCGTTGATGTAGTCGATCGCGTCCGGCGCGATCTCCGCGTCCGCCAGGGCGTTCTTCATGACTCGCGCCGGCCCGTCGCCGTCCTCGGAGGGGGCCGCGATGTGGAACGCGTCGCCCGACAGGCCGTAGCCGATCAGCTCGGCGTAAATCCGGGCGCCGCGCCGGGTGGCCGCCTCCCATTCCTCCAGGATCACGAGCCCCGCTCCCTCGCCGATGACGAACCCGTCGCGGTCCCTGTCCCACGGCCGGGAAGCGCGGAGGGGATCGTCATTGCGGGTGGACAGCGCGCGCATCACCGCGAAGCCCCCCACGGCGAGAGGCGTGATGACCGACTCGGTCCCGCCGGCGATCGCCGCGTCCGCGTCGCCGTACTGGATCATGCGGTACGCCTCGCCTACCGCATGCGCCCCGGTCGTGCACGCCGTCACGGTCGAGAGGTTCGGCCCCTTCATTCCGTACTTGATCGAGATGTTTCCGGCCGCTTCATTGACGATCAGGCCCGTGATGAAGAACGGGGAGATGACCTTCGGATTACCGCCACTCTCGATGTACCGCCGCGAGGTTTCCTCGATCAAGGGGAGACCACCTATGCCCGATCCGATCACGACCGCGAAGCGTTCGCGGTTCTCGTCGGTCACCTGGAAACCGGAGTCCTCCATCGCGAAGTGGGCCGCCCCCATCGCATAGTGGATGAAGGTGTCCATCTTCTTGATCTCCTTCTTCTCGATGTAGAGAGAAGGGTCGAAGTTCTTCACCTCTCCGGCAATCCGGCAGGAGAGGCGCGAGGCGTCAAAGCGCGTGATCGGACCGATGCCGTTTCGACCGCCGAGAAGGGCGTCCCAGTTCTCCGCGTTGCCGATCGCGAGCGGAGAAACCAGGCCCACCCCCGTCACGGCCACGCGGCGGGGAGATGTGAAACGGGGCATCTGTCCTCAGGCTGGCGTGGAGTTCTTCTGGATGTACTCGACGGCGTCCTTGACCTTCTGAATCTTCTCGGCGGCCTCGTCCGGGATCTCGATGTTGAAGGCTTCCTCGAAGGCCATGACGAGCTCGACCGTGTCCAGCGAATCGGCGCCCAGGTCGTCCACGAACGACGCTTCGGGGGTCACCTCGTTGGCATCGACGCCGAGCTGCTCGACGATGATGCCCTTGACCTTCTCTTCCACGCTCATTCGATCCTCCCCTTCCGTGCAAAAACCGCGCTTTTTCGGGTTCCGGACGCGCCCGACCCGGGCAGCGGTGCCCAACCGTATAAGGGAAGGGCGCGGAAGGTCAAATGCGCAGCGATTCTGTTGCCCACCGAGGGTCTCGGAGTGGTTCTGCGGATCTCCAGAAAACTCGCGGAGAGCCAAACCATGGAACACGTCCCTTCCGGTGGGAGAGGGAGTCAGATCAGCAACCCGCCCGACACGTTCAAGACGTGCCCGGTGACATAAGCGGCCTCTTCCGAGGCGAGATAGGCCACCGCCGAGGCCACGTCGGACGGCTCACCGAGGCGCCCGAGCGGGATCCCGGCTGAGAGGGTCTGCCGCGCCTCCTCCGTCATCTTTGACGTCATCGCCGTGGCGATGAAGCCCGGCGCGACGGCGTTGCAGGTGATGTTGCGGGAGGCGAGCTCTCGCGCCACGGACTTCGTGAAACCGATCAGCCCGGCCTTGGAAGCGGCGTAGTTGGCCTGCCCCGCATTGCCCATCATCCCCACCACCGAAGTCACGTTCACGATCCTTCCGTACCGCTTGCGCACCATGGACTTGATGACGGCCTGCGTCAGCAGAAACACGCCCGTCAGATTCGTCCCGATCACGCGGTCCCACGCCTCGCGGGACATGCGCAGGAGCAGGTTGTCCTCCGTCACGCCGGCGTTGTTGACGAGCACGTCGACCGGCGCTTCCGCCAGAGCGGACTTCGCGCCCGCCTCGATGGAGGCGGAGTCCGCCAGGTCGAGCACCAGCGCGCGCGCGCGGCCCCCGATGGCGACGATTTCGGCAACGACCCGCTCGAGGTCGGCGGCCGTTCTTGCCGCGGCGATGACGGAAGCCCCCTCGAGAGCCAGGCGCCGGGCCACGGCTTCCCCGATCCCCCGAGACGCTCCGGTCACCAGCGCGGTTTTGCCTTCGAATCGGTTCATCGAGCTTCCCCCTCCGGATGAGAACCGGGCTTGACGATGATGTCCGGCAGGTCCCGCATCCACGCGTCGACGATGGCCCGCGCGACGTCCGCGATGGCGAGAACGGACGGGTGATCGGCGGACGACGAATCGTCCGAATCGCTGCCGTCCGTCAGAACCGCGATCGCGAACCGCCCTTTCTTCGTCCGGAGAATCCCGGCGTCGTTTCGGACTCCGTGCATTGAGCCCGACTTCCCCGCCCACAGGTATTCGGACGGAAAACGCCGCGCGATGCGAAGCCGGGTCGGCTCCTTGTCGAGATACTCGAAGATCCGAAGCGAGATGGCGCGGTCCAGAATCTCCCCGCGAGCCACCCGCGCCATCCACCCCGCCGCCTCCCGGGGCGTCAGGAGTCCGAGCCGGAAGCCCTTCCACGGCGAGGGCGACGCGGGCGACTCCGGCGCGCCGGACACCGCGGGCAGCTTCGCGAGCAGGCGGTAATGCGTGAACCCGATCCCGGCCATCCGCGCGTTGATGCGCTCGATGCCGAGCCGGTCGATCCAGGCGTTGGTGGCGGTATTGTCGGAAGGCCCGATCATGAGAGTCGCGAGGTCATTCCAGGTCGGGTTCAATCCCGGATCGAGGGTGAGCAGAGTCCCGGACCCGCTCGCCTTCTTCTCCTCGGTCAGAGTCCAGCGCTCTGCGAGGTCGATTTCGCCCGACTGAACGCGGGCCATCGCCTCGGTCAGGATACCGATCTTGACGACGGAAGCGGACTCGAATTCCTGGTCCGCCCGGTTTTCATAAACGCGCCCGCTCTCGAGATGATTCGCGGAGACGCCGATCCGACAGCCGCAGCGGCGCGCCGCGGAAGCGACCGCCGCGTCGAGCGCGGCGCCGCTGCCCTCCTGCGCAGGGCGGCTCGTCGCACATCCCGAAACGAGCGCCACAAGCACCAGGACAAGCCAGCTCCCGCGCCTCCACACGCGCCTCGTCCTCACGAGAGTCGGTACTTTCGCAGCGACTGAGCGAACCACGGATTCCCCCTCACCCCAACCCTCTCCCCGAGCCCGGGGCGAGGGGGCAGAGCTGCGCCTCCACCACGAGGGTGGCCAAACTCGCAGCGGGAGCCGAAGGCGACGTTCACCCGTAGTTTTCCAGGCGAATCGAGCGGTCGATCCGCTTCACGAGGCCGCAGAGGACCTTACCGGGTCCGATCTCGATCACATGATCCACCCCCTCGGAGGCGAGGTGGCGAACCGACTCGACCCAGCGCACCGGGCCATCGATCTGCCGGGCCAGCGCGTCGCGAAGCTCCCCCGCCCCCGAGGCAGGCCGCGCGTCGGCGTTCGTGACGACCGGAATCCGCGCGTCCGACAGGGCCACCTCCCGAAGAAGGGGCTCCATGCGCGCGCGTGCAGGAGCCATCAGCGCGCAGTGGAACGGCGCCGAAACGGCCAGCGGAATCGCGCGTTTGGCTCCGAGCACCGTGCACGCTTCGCACGCGCGCCCGACCGCCGCGGCGTGGCCCGCGATCACCGTCTGCTCCGGAGAATTGAAATTGGCTGGGGCCACGATCTCGCCGCTTGCGGCCTCGCCGCACGCCGCCTCTACCTGCTCCGCAGTCAGCCCGAGGATCGCCGCCATGGAGCCCACGCCCGGCGGGACCGCCTCCTGCATGAAGCGGCCGCGCTCCCGGACGAGCCTCAAAGCGTCGGCGAATGCCAGCGTCCCGGCGGCCACGTGGGCGGAGTACTCGCCGACCGAATGGCCCGCGGCAAAGGCGGCCTCCGCGAGTCTCTGGGGCGAGCCGGACTCGAGCTCGCGCAGCGCCGCGATCGAGTGGGCCAGGATCGCCGGCTGCGTATTGACCGTCAGGCGGAGCTCGTCCTCCGGGCCCTCGAAGCACAGCGTCGACAGCGGGAACCCGAGAACCGCGTCGGCTTCCGCGAAGACGCGCCGCGCGGGCTCCGACGCCTCGAAGAGCGCCCGGCCCATCCCGACGGACTGGGAGCCCTGTCCCGGAAAGAGAAGCGCGAGCGACATTTCGATTACGTCAGCCTGGCGGGAAAACGCGCCGGCCGCCGGAGGCGCGCTGCGCCCGGGCGGGGCGGCAGCGCGTTCCGTCCCGCCGTCGCCCTCACCAGCGCACCAGCACGGACCCCCACACGAGCCCCGCGCCGAACGCGGTCATGAGCACGAGGTCGCCGGTCTTGATCATCCCGCCGCGGACGCACTCGTCGAGTGCGATCGGGATCGAGGCGGCGGACGTGTTCCCGAAGCGGTCGACGTTTTTGTAGACGCGGCCGGCCGGAAATTTCATGCGCTCCCCCACCGCGTTGATGATCCTTTCGTTTGCCTGGTGCGGGATGAAGACCCGGATCTCCTCTTTCTCGAACCCCTGTTCGGCGAGGAGCTCGGAGCTCACGTCCGCCATCGCCTTCACGGCGACCTTGAACGTCTCGTTCCCCTTCATTCGGATGAAGGACAGCCGGTCGTCCTGCGTCTTCGACTCGTTGGCGGGGTGGTTCGACCCGCCCCCCGGCATGCAGATGAAATCGCTGTAGTTGCCGTTCGACTTCATGCGGCTCCCGAGAATCCCATGATCGCCGCGCGTCGCCTGGAGAACGACGGCGCCGGCCCCGTCGCCGAACAGGACGCACGTCGAGCGGTCGGTCCAGTCGACGTAGCGGGAGAGGATTTCACCCCCGATCACGAGGACGTTTTCCGCCTTGTGAGACTGGATGAGGCCATCGGCGAGGTGCAGCGCGTAGAGGAAACCGACGCACGCGGCCGAAATGTCGGAGGCGGCCGCGCGCGTCGCGCCGATGTTTCGCTGCACGAGGCACGAGGTCGCCGGAAAGAGCATGTCGGAAGAGATGGTGCCGACCAGGATCATGTCCAGATCTTCGGGCTTGACCTTCGCGCGCTTCAACGCTTCAAGTGCGGCCTGCGTGCAGAGGTCCGAGAATTTCTCGCCGGGAACGACGATGTGCCTCTCGCGGATGCCGGTTCGGTCTCGTATCCATTGATCGGAGGTGTCGACCAGCTTTTCGAGGTCCGCGTTGGTCAGGAGTTTTTTCGGGACCGCGGCTCCCGTTCCCACGATCTTCGCGCGCATCATCGCGCGGCTCGCAATCCCGCTCGAACCTGCCGCAGAAGCGGGCCTACGCCTGCGCCTGCGCGTCGCGGGTGTGCAGCTCCGCGATCGAAGACTGGATCTTTTCCGCCAGGTTCTGGCGCGAGAACTCCGCCGCCAGGCGAATCGCGTTTTTGACGGCCTTCGCGCTCGAACGGCCGTGGCAGATGATCACGCATCCTTTGACTCCCAGAAGAGGCGCCCCGCCATACTCGGAGTAGTCGAGGCGAGTCTTGAAGCTCCGGAACGCGGAGCGCGACAGAAGAAACCCGACGGAGGCCTGCAGGGTCTTCTTGATTTCTTCGCGGAGGAGCTGCTCGACCATTTCGGAAAGGGATTCGGACACCTTCAAAATGACGTTGCCCGTGAACCCGTCCGTCACGATGACGTCCACCTTGCCGGTAAAGACGTCGCGCCCCTCGACGTTGCCGATGAAATTCAGCCCGGCTTCCTTCAGGCCCTTGAAGGCCTCTTTGGTGCGGTCGGTACCCTTGGAGTCCTCCTCCCCGATCGACATGAGTCCGATCGAAGGGTTCGGCTTTCCGAAAGCGAGCTGCGCGTAGATCGAGCCCATCACCGCGAATTCCTTGAAGTGCGAGGTCTTCGCCTCCGGGTTCGCGCCGACGTCGAGCAGCAGACAATGCCCCGAGAGATTGGGAAGGACCGTCGCCAGGGCGGGGCGGTCGACGCCCTCGATCGTCCCGATCACCATCTTCGCCGAGACCATCGCGGCCCCGGTGTGGCCGGCGGACACCAGGCCAGCCGCCCTCCCGTCGCGGACGCAGTTGGCGGCGATGCGAATCGACGAGTTGCGTTTCTTTCGGATGGCCGCAGTGGCGGGATCGTCCATCTCCACCACTTCGGTGGCCTCGACGATCTCGATCTGTCGCCCGGCTTCACCCGCAATGGCGAGCAGCGGTTCGAGTGCCGCCGGCTTGCCGACGAGGAGGGAGGAGATCCCGAACTCCCGCGCGGCGGCGATGGCGCCGTCCACGTTCACCCGAGGGGCGTGGTCGCCGCCCATCGCATCGACCGCGATACGCATCGTCAGAGAGGGGGCCTCGTGTTCGGCACGGTGGCGGGATTATAGCGAGGGGGGATCGAGGCGGAAGTGCGAAAGGCGAATCGTCGAATGGCAAACCGGAGCCGCCGCGAAGAGCGCCGGCGTCCGCCCTTCGCCCGGCTCCCCTGCACCCGCTCAGGCGTTGATCGTCTGCTTGCCTTTGTAGTGTCCGCAATGCGGGCACACGCGATGCGGCTGCTTCATTTCCCGGCAGTTCGGGCAGCCCGAAAGAGCCGGAGGCGTCAGGGCGTCGTGCGCGCGGCGTTTGTCGCGGCGGGCCTTGCTGTGGCGGCGTTTGGGATTGGGCATCGTGGACCTACACTTTCTTGAGTTTCTGGAGCGCTTCCCAGCGCGGGTCTATGGTTTTCTCACTGCAGGGACATGTCGCGACGTTCAAATCCTGTCCGCACCGGACGCAGAGACCCCGGCAATCCTCGCGGCACAGCGGTTTCATGGGCACGGCCATCTGAATGCGCTCCTCGACGATCGGCGCAACCGAGACCTCGGGCTCCTCGAAAAAATAGACGTCGAGCTCCTCCCGATCGAGCTCGCGCTCATCCTCGCCCGCGGGCTGGCGCGGATAGAGGACGAGAGAGAATTCCTCGTCGGAGCGGAACGGATAGGCCACGAGGCATCGGCTGCATTCGAGCCTTCCGCCCCAGCCGAGATCCGCCTGAAGGGCAAATCCCGACTCGATCGGCGTGACCTGCCCGGCAAAACGCACGGGGGAGATCTCGACGAGCGGTTCGCGGTCCAACGCTTCCAAAGGAAATGTGAGCTGGAAGTCGAAGTCGACGGGGTGGGCCTGAGCGGCTTCGAGCGAAATGGTGTTGGCGTCTTTCATAGCGATCTCAACGGAGAAAAACCCCGCTCTCTTCCGAGGAACGGGCTTCCGACGGAACGGGCGATTCTAGCAACCCGCAGTCCCCACGTCAAAGAGTCCGGAGGGGCCCGCTCGAGCTCGGACATCCGCTGCGGGAGGCCCTCCTCACACCGAAACCCCGCGGGGACGCCCGATCCGCGCACCGGCCAGCCGCAGCACCTGTCCGCGGCCCCTCGCAGCCTTCCCCGAGGTCTTGATCACCGCAATGGCGAACACGCAGCACGGACCTGCGGGTCCCCTCACCCCAACCCTCTCCCCGAGCGCGGGGCGAGGGGGCAGAGCTGCGCTTCCACCACGATGGTGGTTACGCTCGCCCCGAGAGGAGTCTCCCGACCAGAGGGAGGGAGGAGC
>JBDUBI010000076.1:0-9907 GCA_040004225.1 Acidobacteriota bacterium | reverse complement strand
CGCCCGCGGCGGCGAGCGCGCCCTGGAGCTCCTCGAGGCTCTCGCGAAGAAATCGAAATCGCGCCGGCCCGATCCCCGGATCGCCGCCGTAGTGCTCGTCGAGCACGAACACGGGAATGACCCGGCCGGCGTCTCGCGCGGCCGCGGCGAGAGCCGTGTTGTCCGCGACGCGGAGGTCCCGACGAAACCAGTGGACGATGGCCGTCAAACGTCGGCTCTGCTTCGCTCCGGCTCCCGCGGATCGGCCGGGCTTGCCGCACTCAGGGACCCACGTTCCACGGCGGGGGAGCCGGGCACGTCCGCGGAACTCCGGTGGATGCTGGCGCTCACCTTTTCTCCGGGAAAAGTTTCTCGATCGCGGAGCGCCGGTACCCGAAGATGCCTTCGAGCTGCCGCCGGACCAGCAGGGCGTGGGCGATCCGGCCCAGGACGCCAAACGGAAGCTCGTACTCGACACGGTCCCGCATGAGCGCCCCCTCCCCGTCTCTCTGGAAGCTATGGGTATGGATCCAGGTTCGATAGGGCCCGCGCTGCTGACGGTCCTGAAATTCGACGCCGGGCACCCAGCGCGCGATGACCGTCACCCAGCGGAGAGTGAAGACCATCCATCGGATCCGATACTCGATGCGCGCGCCTTCCTGCATCTGTGCCGGTGCAGGCCCCTCGATCCGAAACCGCAGCCATGGCGGAGTGATCCGGGCGAGATTGGCCGGATCCGAAAAGAACGCAAACACCTCGTCCGGAGGAGCCGCCACCCGGGTCGTCGTTTCGAGAACAGGCACCGGCGCAGTCTGTCAGCACCGGGAGGCCCGAAACCGTTTGTCCAGCGAGAGGTGGGCATGTTCGGCTGCACGGGCCGAGTGCGCACTTCCTGCCTGCGGGCCCCTCACCCCAACCCTCTCCCCGAGCGCGGGGCGAGGGGGCAGAGCTGCGCCTTAGCCACGATAGTGATGGAGCGGGAGGCGGCGGAGCCGCCGACGTTCTTTATGCCTCCTGCGGCAGCAGTCCGAAGAGGGGCAGGGTCACGACGGTATGGAGCCCGGCGGGCGCGTCCACGACGAACGGGATCGCGTTGACGACACACCCGACGGTGGCGCGATCTCCGTGGAACCCCCCCGAAACCCGAAGCAGAACCGGAGGATCGCCCTCGATCTCGATCGTGTCCGAGGCATCTTCGACGCCGACCGCCATCGTGAGATCGAGGATCACCCGCGGTTCGTCTCCGCCCTGCACGAGCGCGATCTGGTGGAGGCCGAGGACGTGCCCGGCCGGAACGCCGTCGGTCTCGCGCTCCGCGATGACCGGCTCGATCGATTCGGTGATCTCGTCGATCGCGAGCCCGAGCCCGAGCGCGAGCATCGCCGCGGACTCGGAGAGGCCGACGTGCCCGAGCTTCTTCGCCGCGACTCCGGACGCGAACTGTTCGCGGGTCAGGCCGGCGCCGACCTTCGCGCGCAGGGGGCCGCGGCGCTTGGCGGCATCCACGATCCGGGTCACCCGGACGCGTTCGACGCGCACGCAGGCGGCGGCGGCCGAGAGCGCGAGCCGGTCCATGACCAGGCCCGGGTTGACGCCGGTCCCGAGAACCGCGACGCCACGCGCCTTCGCTCGCTCGTCGATGCGGCGCCCGAGAGCGGAGTGCCGCAGCTCCGGAAACGAGAGCTCCTCGCACGTCGAGACGACGTGCCAGCCGGCCTCGATCGCCTGCTCGATCTGGGGAGCGACGGCGTCGAGCCGGGATCCGGTGCAGAGAATGACGACGTCCGATTTTCCCCGCTCGCGGGCCGACCGGGAGTAAAGCTCGGCCGCGGTCGAGTCCACGTACGGACCTTCGCCCGAAGAGCCGAGGACCTGTGCGACCGAGCGTCCCGCCTTGTCGGGAGCGGGGTCCGCGGCTCCCAGGATTTCGACATTGGGCCGCCCGACCAGGGCTTTGCCGACCTCGATTCCGATCGGTCCCAGACCCACGAGCGCCACGCGCGCGCTAAAAGATTTCTTCACGAAGCCTCCTCTGTCTCGACGCGCGGAACCTTATATGAGGTTGCCGTTTGCTGCCAGCCGCCGGCCTCGGTTTCCGTTACCGTCCCGATTCACCGGTTCTGCTCCCGTTTTCCGGCTTACGATACCGCCGCCATGCGCCGCCTCGCTCTTGTGCTCGCCGTTCTTTTCGTCTCGGTGCCGTCTCCCTCCGCCGAGCCGGCGGCGAAGCCGACTCTCGCGCTCGTCGGCGGACGGGTGATCGACGGCTACGAAGGCAAACCCATCGAAGACGGCGTCGTCCTGATTGCGGGAGAACGGATCCTCGCGGTGGGAACGCGCGCAGAAGTGGCGGTTCCGCCGGGCACGCCGACCATCGATGCCCGCGGCATGAGCGTACTGCCGGGGCTCGCGGACATGCACGTTCACCTGATGATCGTGGGCCACGGCGACTACGAGCACTGGGACAGGACCTATCGGCCGCGATTCGCGGCGGAGATCATGCCGGCGGCCGCGAGGCAGCTCCTCGAGAGCGGCATCACCTTCGCGAGAGATCTGGGCGCCCCGCTCGAAGACATCCTGCTGGTGAAGCGGAGAATCGAGAGGGGCGAAATTCCGGGCCCTCGGCTCTTCGTCTCGGGTCCGTTTCTTCAGCACGCTCCGTACAACGACTACGAGAAGGAGTTTCGCTGGGGAGTGACGGGGGCCGCCGACGCCCGCGCGAAAGTCCGGAAGGTCGTGGATGCCGGCGTCGATCTCATCAAGCTGATAGACCAGGACCAGATGACCGACGAAGAGGTGCGCGCGATCGTCGAGACGGCGCACGCGGCGGGGCGGCCCGTCGTGGCTCACGCGCACCGGGAAGACGAGATCCGGGTCGGCCTGAAGCACGGGGTGGACTGCTTCGAGCACACCGGCCTCGGAACCCAGCCCGGCTACCCGGAGGACATCCTGGCGGCGCTTCGCAAGCGCAACCAGGGGCTCGCGTGGTGCCCGACGGTCGAAGGCCTCTTCCTGTCCGCCTACACGGCCGACGTGTTTCCGGGACGCCTCGACGACCCGCGATGGCAGGCAGGCCTCGCGCCCGACATCGTGAAAGATATCCGCGAGTCGCTGCGGAACATCACCGGCCTGCCGTACTTCCAGCTCGTCCGCCGGCGGCTCCCGACGCTCGCAGCAAAGTTCCGACAGCTGCGCGAGACCGGCGTGACCCTTCTCGTCGGGACCGACTCCGGAATCCCAGGCAATTTTCACACGGACTCGACGTGGCGCGAGCTGGCGACGTGGGTCGATCTCGGGATGACCCCCATGCAGGCCATCGCGGGCGCGACCCGCTGGCCCGCCGTCTGGCTGAAGCGGGAAAAGGACCTCGGCACCCTGGCGCCCGGCCGCTTCGCGGACGTGATCGCCGTCCGGGGGGATGTCCTGACGCACATCGCCCTGCTTCAGAGGGTCGACATCGTGATCAAGAACGGAGTTCGGGTGCGGTAGAGGTCTTGCAGGAGTATTTTGCGGTGGCAGGCGCTTTCGGCTGCTCGCGAAGCGCTCGCAGGGAGGCAAAGAGATGGAAAACATGAGTTCGGGCGATAAGGGGGCGGGAGAGCGGGACCGGGCGGTCGTGGACGAGCTGCGCGAGCTCGGCCGGTCCTTTTCGGCGCTCGGCCGGACGGTCTTCGAAGAGGGGCGGGTTTTATCCGCCGACCTTTTGAAAGCGGCGCGCGAGGCCGTCGACCGGGCCCGGACCGAGATCGAGAAGATGGCCCGGGAGAAGAAGTGAGCGCTGACACTTCGTCGGCGCCGTCGCGAGTCCTCCCCCTGCTTCTCGTGTGGGTGGCGCTCGTGGGGCCGGGCTGCGCGAGCTCGAAGGCGCGCACTGACGCGGCATTCAAGTCCCTGGAAGCGACCGTGGTCGATCGCGAACACGAAGCGCCCGGCAGCGGCGGCGCGAGTTTCTCCGGCAACGGGAACTACTACCTGGTCTTCGAAGCGAAAGACGGGGAAGCCACGGCGCGTTACAGATTCCAGGTCACGATGATGCAGTACACCCGGTATACCGAAGGCAGTCGCGTTCAGATCGTGATCGGGGACCACCAGCTGAGAGACATCCGACCGGTCAATTAGGGGGAAGCGCGCCGGGGCTCATACCTTCGCCGTCCGCCGCCCGCCCTTTGCCCGAAGCCCGCTTCCAGACAGCGCCCGCGGCTCCTCCATAGAATCCCGCCCGATGGGTTCGCATCCTCTCGCCGCGTTCAGTGAACCGGTCCGGCGCTGGTTCGAAGGTTCCTTTGCCGAGGCGACCCGCGCCCAGGCAAAAGGCTGGCCGCCCATCGTCGGCGGGCAGTCGACGCTTCTCCTGGCGCCGACTGGCTCCGGGAAGACGCTCGCCGCGTTTCTTGCCGCCATTGACCGACTGCTCTTTTCTCCGGTCCCTCCGAAGCTCGAACGCTGCCGGGTTCTCTACGTCTCTCCGCTGAAGGCGCTCGCGGTCGACGTCGAGCGCAACCTTCGAGCGCCAATCGCCGGAATCGCCGCGGTCGCCGGACGGGCGGGGGTACCCTTCACGACGCCCACTCTCGCGATTCGAACGGGCGACACGCCGTCCGCGGACCGCGCGCGCATGCTCCGGACCCCTCCGGACATCCTGATCACGACGCCGGAGTCTCTCTATCTCCTGCTGACGTCGGGCGCCCGATCCCTCCTGCCCTGGATCGAAACCGTGATCGTCGACGAGATCCACTCGCTCGTTTCCGGAAAGCGGGGAGCGCATCTTTTCCTGTCGCTCGAGAGGCTCGAGGCGCTCCGACATCCGGGCGCGAAACCCCTGCAACGCATCGGGCTCTCCGCGACGCAGAGGCCGC
Organism: Acidobacteriota bacterium; assembly: GCA_040004225.1. Taxonomy (GTDB): domain Bacteria; phylum Acidobacteriota; class Thermoanaerobaculia; order UBA5066; family Gp7-AA6; genus JALYUA01. The sequence goes on along the minus strand of JBDUBI010000076.1, from coordinate 5,072 downwards.
TCGAAGAGATCGCGCGACTCTTGGGGGGCGGGGAACCCGCGGCCGGGGGCGACTGGAAGCCGCGGCCTGTTTCGATCGTCGACGCGGGCCACAAGAAGGCGTTCGAGCTCACCGTCGAGGTTCCTGTCGAAGACATGTCGCGCCTCGGGGAAATCGTCGACGACATTCCTTCCGGCCCGGCCGCGGCGGGACCCTCGCGCCGGTCGATCTGGCCGTCGATCCATCCGAGGCTGGTCGAGCTCGTGCGGGCGCACCGCTCGACGATGATCTTCGTGAACAGCCGCCGGCTGGCGGAGCGGATGGCGTCCGCGTTGAACGAGATCGCGGGCGAGGAGATCGCGCTCGCGCATCACGGCTCGATCGCGCGCGAGAAACGGCTGGAGATCGAAGATCGGCTGAAGCGCGGCGAGCTCCCCGCGATCGTCGCCACCTCTTCGCTCGAACTCGGCATCGACATGGGAGCGGTCGACCTGGTCGTCCAGATCGAGGCCCCCCCCTCCGTCGCCTCCGGCATCCAGCGAATCGGCCGCGGGGGGCACTCCGTAGGCGCCGTCTCGCGAGGCATCATCTTCCCGAAATACCGGGGAGATCTGCTCGCATGCGCTGCCGCCACGGTGCGGATGATCGAAGGAAAAGTCGAGGAGACGTTCTACCCGAGAAACCCTCTGGACGTCCTGGCCCAGCAGATCGTGGCGATCGCGTCGGCCGGCCCGATCGGGACGGACGCTCTTTATGACCTCGTCCGCCGGGCGGCTCCGTTTGCCGAGCTCCCCCGGGGCTCGTTCGAGGGCGTGCTCGACATGCTTTCGGGCCGCTATCCTTCGGACGAATTCGCGGAGCTCCGCCCGCGCATCACATGGGATCGGGTGGGTGGAATGGTCCGCGCTCGCGAAGGTGCGGGGCGCGTCGCGATCATCAACGGAGGGACGATCCCCGATCGCGGGCTCTTCGGGGTTTTTCTGGCGGGCGACTCCGGGACCGAAGACAAGGCACGGAGCCGCCGCGTCGGAGAGCTCGACGAAGAAATGGTGTTCGAGTCGCGACCCGGCGACGTCTTTCTCCTGGGAGCCTCTTCGTGGCGGATCGAGGAGATCACGCACGACCGCGTTCTCGTCAGCCCCGCGCCGGGTCAGCCCGGGAAGATGCCCTTCTGGCACGGCGATCGCCCCGGACGGCCGCCGGAGTTCGGCCGCGCCGTCGGTCAGCTCGCGCGGGAGCTTTCGACGGCGCCGCCCGCGGACGCGCTCGTCCGGCTCACCCGGGACCACGGGCTCGACGCGCGTGCAGCGACGAATCTGCTGGCGTACCTCGCCGAACAGGCGGAGGCGACGGGGGAGGTGCCGAGCGATCGGGCGATCGTCGTCGAGCGATACCTGGACGAGATCGGCGACTGGCGCGTGTGCGTCCTCTCCCCGTTCGGAGCGCGAGTGCACGCGCCCTGGGCGATGGCCGTCGTCGCGCGTCTGCGCGAAGAGCGCGGGTCGGAAATCGAGATGCTCTGGTCCGACGACGGAATGGTGTTCCGGCTCCCGGAATCAGACGAAGCTCCCGACGTCTCTCTTTTTCTGCCCGTCGCGGACGAGGTCGAGGACCTTCTCGTCGGTGCTCTCGGGCAGACGTCGCTTTTTGCAGCGCGCTTTCGAGAGAACGCGGCGCGGGCGCTCCTCCTTCCGCGCCGCCACCCCGGCCGCCGGTCTCCACTGTGGGCGCAGCGAAAGCGCTCCGCGGACCTGCTCGCGGTCGCGTCCCGCTACGGGTCGTTTCCGATGATCCTGGAGACGTACCGGGAATGCCTCCGGGACGTTTTCGACCTGCCGGGACTCGTGGACATCCTCCGCCGCATCGCGTCCCGCCGCATTCGCGTCGTCGCCGCCGAATCGAGAGTCGCGTCGCCGTTCGCCGCGTCGATCCTGTTCTCGTACGTCGCCAACTTCGTCTACGACGGTGACGCCCCTCTCGCGGAGCGCCGCGCGCAGGCCCTGTCCGTCGACCAGGCGCAGCTGAAGGAGCTTCTGGGGCAGGCGGAGCTGCGCGACCTTCTGGATCCCGACGCGATCGAAGAGCTCGGCCGGTCTCTGCAGCGCCTCGACGGAACGCGAGCGGCCCGGCACGCGGACGGACTGCATGACCTTCTGCTCGGGTTGGGAGACCTGACGGCGGACGAGGTGCGGCTGCGCTCGCAGCCGCCGGAAGCGGCCGGCGAGTGGCTCGAGTCGCTGCGCCGGGACCGGCGGATCGTCGAGGTCGGCATTGCGGGCGAGCGGAGGTGGGTGGCCGCGGAAGATGCCGGGCGTTTGCGCGACGCGCTCGGGATCGTCATTCCCCCCGGGCTTCCGGACGCCTTCCTGGAGTCTCCGCGGGATCCTCTCGGAGATCTGATCTCCCGCTACGCGAGGACGCATCCTCCTTTTCTGGCGGAGGCGGCGGCGACGCGGTTCGACCTTCCGATTGCCACCGTTCGACTGGCGCTCGAGCGTCTGGCCGCGGCCGGGCGCGTGGTCGAAGGGGAGTTTCTTCCCTCCGGGCGCACGAGGGAGTGGTGCGACGCTGAAGTTCTGCGCTCTTTGAAGCGCCGGTCGCTCGCCCGGCTCCGGCGCGAGGTCGAGCCGGTGCTCCCCGCGGCTCTCGGGCGGTTTCTGGCCGACTGGCAGGGCGTCCGAACTCCTCGGAAGGGTCTTGATGCGCTTCTCTCGGCCATCGAGCAGCTTCAGGGCTGCCCGCTTCCCGCGTCCGTTCTGGAAAGCGAAATTCTCGCGGCGCGAGTGTCCGGGTACAAGCCCGCGGACCTCGATCTTCTCTGCGCGGCCGGCGAAGTCCTGTGGAGAGGCATCGAATCCGTCGGACCGTCCGATGGCCGCATCGCGCTGCACCTTCCCGACCGATATGCGCTGCTCGCCCGACCGGGAGATCGCGCGGACGGAGAGCTCGCCGGGCGTTTGCGCGAAATCCTGTCCGCCCGCGGGGCGCTGTTCTTCTCCGATCTCGCGAGGGAGACCGGCGCTTTCGCCGGCGATCTCGTCCGCTCGCTCTGGGATCTCGTCTGGGCAGGCGAGGTCACCAACGACACACTGGCGCCGCTGCGGTCGTTTCTGAGAGGGGCGGCGTCGGAAGAGCGGCGGAGCCTGCGTAACCGGTCGTTTCGCAGCCGACGTTCCGGTCCGCCGGGCAGCGAGGGGCGCTGGTCGCTTCTTCCCGCCGTCGGGTCCGCCGCTGCGAGCGAGACGGAGCGCCGGACCGCCCTGGCCGCGTCTCTGCTCGAACGGTACGGAGTTGTGACCCGGGAAGCCGTGCATGCGGAAGGGATCGCCGGGGGCTTCTCGGCGGTGTATCCGATCTTTCAGGCGATGGAGCAGGCGGGCCGCATTCGGCGCGGCTATTTCGTCGCGGGGCTCGGCGCCACGCAGTTCGCGCTGCCCGGGGCCGACGACCGGCTCCGGTTCTCGCGCGAGCCGGCGCCCGAAGGCGAAGGGCGCACCTGGATTCTCGCCGCGGCGGACCCGGCGAATCCGTACGGAGCCGCCGTTCCCTGGCCCGACGCCTCCGGATCGGCGCCACGCCCCTCCCGCGCCGCCGGGGCCCGGGTGCTGCTCCGGGAGGGGGAGCTTCTTGCCGCGTCCGGGCGGGGGGAACGAAACCTGATCACGTTCCTCCCTCCCGAAGAGCCCGAGCGGACCGAGGCGGCCCGGGCGATCGCGTCGACTCTCGCCGGCCTCGTCGAAGAGGGCCGGCGCCGGGCCGTCCTGATCGGACGCATCGACGGGGCGGACCCCGCCGCCTCGCCACTTGCTCCTTTTTTTGCCGCCGCGGGGTTCACCGTCGGGAGCCGCGGATTCTTGAAACGCGCCGCGGGCCTCCGGGCTCCCGGCCCCGGGGACAACGCACGCTCCTCCGCATCCGATGCCTGAAGGCGACACGATCCTGCGCGCCGCGCGGACGCTCGCGCGGGCCCTCGAAGGAAAAGAGATCGTCCGGTGGTGGTCGCCCCTTCCAGCGTTGGCGGACGGCTCTCTCGTCGGTCGCCGGGTAGTGCTCGTGGAAGCGCGCGGGAAACATCTGCTGATGCACTTCGACGACGGCCGAGTGCTTCACTCTCACATGCAGATGGTCGGCTCCTGGCACATATACCGACCCGGAGAGACATGGCGCAAGGCAGAGCGGCTGGCACGGGCCGTTCTTGAGACCGCCGACTTCGTCGCGGTCTGCTTCAACGCGCCCGTGCTGGAGATCCTGACCTCCCGGGGTTTCTCCCGCCACGAGCGGCTTGCGCGCCTTGGCCCGGATCTCCTCTCGGAGTCTTTTGATGCGGACGCGGCTCGCGGACGCCTTCGAGCGTTACGGGACTTGCCGATCGGCGAAGCGCTGCTCTCCCAGAGCGCTCTCGCGGGTATCGGGAACATCTACAAGTCCGAGTCTCTCTTTGCCACGCGGACGTACCCCTTCCTCCCCGTAGCCCACATGACGGACGCGGAGATCGACGGGGTTGTTCAGGCGTCGCGGCGACTCATGTCGGCGAACGTCGTGTCGTCCGGAAGGACGCGCACCACACGCGCCGGATCGACGGGACCCCGGTTTTCGGTCTATCGGCGTGCCGGTCTTCCCTGTCTCACCTGCGGCACTCGGATTCGGATGCGGCGGCAGGGCGACGCCGGGAGATCGACCTATTGGTGTCCCGGGTGCCAGGGGGATCCCCGAAAACCGGAAGCGAGCCCCTCCGTATGATCGAAGCGTGACCCGGAGCGCCTGGCTCGCCGCTCCCGCCGCGATCGCGCTCCTGATCTCGTGCGGGGGCCCCGGCCGCGAAGCTTCCCCTGCGGCCGCCGCGCCTCCGGTCGAGCTCTCCGACGCCTCGATCCGGACCTCGTCGAAACCCGGCACCCGCAGGGTCATCTGGCTGGGGCTCGACGCCGCCGACTGGGATTACTTCGAGAGGCTTTCTCGCGCCGGAAAAATCCCCAACTGGAAGAGGCTGTCGGAAGAGGGTCTCGGCGTCCGCCTCGAGAGCTTCGAGCCCATTCTTTCGCCGATCCTCTGGACGACGCAGGAGACCGGCGTCGGCCCGGACGTCCATCGGG
>JBDUBI010000253.1:0-9914 GCA_040004225.1 Acidobacteriota bacterium | reverse complement strand
GGGGGGTTGTAGGCGGCGATCCCGGTGACCGCCTCGCCGATCACGAGCGTGTGGATGTCGTGGGTCCCCTCGTAGGTATAAACGCTTTCGATGTTGGCGAGGTGGCGGAAAACGGGGTACTCGTTGACGACCCCGTTCGCGCCGAGCGTCTCCCGGGCGAGTTTGGCGCATTCTCGCGCCACCCAGACGTTGTTTCGCTTCGCCATCGAAACGTGATGCGGCTTCATCGTGCCCGCGTTTTTCATCGATCCGAGCTTCCAGCTGAGCAATTGCCCCTTGGTGATCTCCGTCACCATCCACGCGAGCCGCTCCTGCACGAGCTGGTGAGCGGCGATGGGGCGGTCCTTCCACTGCTTGCGGGTCTTGGCGTAGTCGAGCGCCGCGCCGTAGGTGGCCATGGCGCTCCCGATCGCGCCCCACGCGATCCCGTAACGCGCCTGCGTCAGGCAGGAAAGCGGACCCTTCAGCCCCGAGACGCCGGGGAGGATGTTCTCCGCGGGGATGCGGCAGTCCTGGAAGGCGAGCTGCGACGTGACCGAAGCCCGCAGGGACATCTTCCCCTTGTGCTCGGAAGTCGAGAAGCCGGGCGTACCCTTTTCAACCAGAAAGCCGTGGATCTTCCCGTCGAGCTTCGCCCAGACAACCGCAACGTCCGCGATGGAGCCGCTGGTGATCCAGGCCTTCGCCCCGTTCAAAACGTAAGAGTCGCCATCCTTTCGCGCGGTCGTCCGCATCCCTCCGGGGTTCGAGCCGAAATCCGGCTCTGTCAGGCCGAAGCACCCGATCGCGGAGGCGGAGCCGAGCCGGGGGATCCAGTTGTCTTTCTGCGCCTGCGAGCCGAAGGCGTAGATCGGATACATGACGAGGCTCGACTGCACGGAAACGAAGGATCGAAGGCCGGAGTCTCCCCGCTCGAGCTCCTGCATGATGAGCCCGTATGCGACGTTGTCCAGGCCCGGCAGTCCGTATTCGGAGATGGTGGATCCGAAAAGCTGCATGGCCGACATGTCGGGCACGAGCTCTTTCGGGAACCGCCCTTCGTACGCGGCGTCCTCGATGATCGGAAGCACTTTCTCATCGACCCACGCCCCGACCGTGTCGCGCACCAGGCGCTGCTCCTCGGTAAAAAGAGAGTCGCAGTCGAGGTAGTCCGCCCGGTCGGTTGCCATGGCGGACGAATGTATCCGATCGGCGATCGGCGGGCGCCGGTTTTCAGTTCTCGGGCCGCAGATCTTTCCGCGCGCCCCCGGGATGCCCTTGCCAGTTGCGGGTTCCGACCGGAGGGCCTAAACTGCCGCCACGCCCATGACCTCTTTTCTGGCGGGTTCGGCTTACAAGATGGTGCGGGAGCTCGCCGATGGCTTCGTCATCGTGACCGAACGAACCTTCAAGCAGTACAAGCCGCAGGAGCTCACGGACTTCCAGATGGAGGCGGACAGGCTCCTGAGGGAAGTGCGGGGGACGCAGCCGGAGGTCACCGACACGGAGGCCACCCAGAAGCGCCAGCGCCGGATGCAGCGCCTCCAGCAGGCGATCACGATCGTGAACGCCGTCCGTTCCCGCGCCCGCTGATCCGGCGTCCTTGTCCCCCGGCGGGATGACGGCGCGGCTTCTCCCGGCGTTCTCCGTTCCGCGCCCGTAACCAGTCGTCGGACTCGGGCGAGGCGATCAGGCGGCAGCCGAGGCCTCGCCGAAGCGCGCATCAGGGGGCGATGGAAAAGGACGGCCCGGTACGGGCCTCGCAGGCGAGAACGGTATCCTCATCGACGACACCATGGGGAGGCGATCCGAAAACGACTCGCGCGCCTTCGCGCGCCAGACCGCCCTCGCCGGCCTGTTCTTCGCGGGCGCCGCCGTGCTGTTCACCTGGCCCCTCGCTGCCCGTCTTCGGAACGGGATGCCCGATCTCTTCGACGACAAGTTGAACGCCTGGATCTTTCATTGGGACTTCCATCAGGTATTTCGGAATCCGCTCCGGCTCTTCGATACGAACATCTTCTATCCGGCGCGCGACACGCTCGCATTTTCCGAAAATCTCTTCGGAGCGGCGGTCTTCGGATTTCCGCTCTACCTTGCGGGCGCCTCCACCCTCGCCACCGCGAACGTCCTGATGCTTCTGGGAATGGCGCTTTCGGGCGTCGCCGGGTGGGCGCTCGCGCGCGAAGTGACCGGAGATCCGGAGGCGTCGCTCGTCGGCGGAATCGTCTTCGCGTTCGTTCCCTGGCGCATCGCACAGCTTCCGCACGTTCAGTTTCAGTGGGGCGCCTTCCTGGCCCTCCTCCTTCTTTTCCTCCTGCGGGCGCTCGATCGGGGGACCCGCCGCGACGCCGCTCTCTTCGGCCTCTTCTTCGGATGGAATGCGCTCTCGAACGTGCACTACGCCCTGTTTTCGGGGCTTCTCGTGGCCCTCGTTCTGGGGCAGGATTTCCTGACCCGGGAGAAGGCGATCTTTTTTCCCCGCTTCCGGCGGGTCCTGCTGGCCGGCGCGGTCGCGACTTTCCTCGTCGTGCCGTTCTACGTTCCGTACCTGCGCGCCTCGCGCTCTTACGGAATGGTCCGGGGCGAGGGGGAGATTGCGGCGTACTCCGGGCGGCCCGTCGACTTCTTGACCGCAGGGCCTCAGAACAAGCTCTACGCCCCGATCACTCAGAAGTGGGCCCATGCGGAAGGGGACTTCTTTCCCGGTCTCACGGCCGTGCTGCTCGCCGCCGTGGCGATCCGCCGTCTGCGCAAAGCGGCGGTGGCGCGAGAGCCGGGGGAGGATCCGACGGCCGGCCGGCTCCGGCTGGCCCGGCTCCTCGATTTCTTCCTTGCGGCCGGAATTCTGGCGTGGGCAGCCGCCGCGCTTCTCCATCGCCCGGCGCTCGGCCCCGTCCGGCTTCGGGACCCCGGAAGAATCCTCGCGATCTGCGGCGTCCTCGCCGTGGTGCGCCTGTTTCTGGCGTTTCCCCGCCGGTCTCGTTATTCCAACCTCGCCGACTTCGCCCGCCGGAACCGGATCGGACCGAGGGCCCTCCTCTTCGTCGGCATCGCCGGACTCGGCGTTCTGGTCGCCTTCGGGACCCATACCCCCTTCTATCGGATCCTCGTGCAGTCGGCGGGAGCGATTTTCCGCTCGATTCGGGTCCCCTCGCGCGGCATCGTTCTCTTCGACCTCGCGCTCGGAGTCCTCGCCGCGTGGGGCCTCGCGCTGCTGACGCGGGGATGGCGGCCAGGGGCGCGTCGCGCGTCCATTGCCGCCGCGCTCCTTCTCCTGACCATCGAGTACCGCGCTTTTCCAATCGAGATCGGCTCGGTGCCCGAAGAAGCGGCGCCCGTGTATCGATGGCTCTCGGACGTTCCCCTTCGCGGCGCCGCGGTCGAGTGGCCGATGGCGGTCGACACCGAGCCGGAGCACGTCTTCCGATCGACCGAGCACTGGAAGCCGATCGTGAACGGATACTCCGGCTTTGCGCCGCCCCGATACGATGCGCTCGCGGCGGTCCTGCGCGAGCCTCGGATCCCCGACACGGTCTGGATCTCCCTGCGCTCTCTCGGCGCCTCGGTGCTCCTCTTTCACCCGTCCGAAACGACGGAAGAGAATCGAAGGAGTTACCTGGACATTCTCCGGCGAGGCATTGCCGGCGGGCACCTGCAGCCTGTCGGCGCTTTTCCCCGTCCCGGTCAGGACGCCCCCGATCTCGTTTTTCGCCTGGCGCGCTCGGCCCCGTTTTCCATTCCCGTCCCGCCGCAGCGCGCGATCCGTTCCGACGAGGCCGCGATGGCGCTGCTCGCGCGGATAGAGGAGCGGCTCTCCGCACCTTTCGGAACGATCGAGCGCCCCTCAGACGGCGAAGAAATCCGCCCGGGTTACTGGCTCTTCGGGTGGGCGCTCGACGATTCGGGAGTGGCAGGCGTCCGCCTGGCCGCGCGCGGCGCGCCTCCCGTGGACTGCCTGATCGCCCAGCCGTTTCCGGGAGTCGCCGCCGTGTACCCGAAGTACCCGGACCGGGAGCGGCCTGGCTTCGGATGCCCGGTCCCGGCGCTCCCTCCCGGGGCCCGGACCCTCTCGATCGTCATCACCGGCCGGGACGGAGGACGGACCGCGCTCGAGCGTTCGGTTCGGATCCGTTAAACGGCGCCGCGTATAATCGCGCGCTCTTTATGGACACCACAGCGATCTCGCACATTGGCGAGAAAACCGGAACCACGGCCTCCGTCCGCGGGTGGCTGTACAACCGCCGCTCGTCCGGGAAGATCCAGTTCTTGATCGTCCGGGACGGCACGGGCTATCTCCAGGCCGTCGTTCCGAAAGTCGAGGTCGCCCCCGAAGTGTGGGAGGCCGCCGAGCGCGCTTCGCAGGAATGCTCGCTCCAGATCACCGGAACGGTCCGCGAGGAGAAGCGCGCGCCCGGAGGGTACGAGATGTCGGCGCAGTCCGTCGAGCTCCTGGGCCCTTCGGAGGGGTACCCGATCACGCCCAAGGAGCACGGGGTCGACTTCCTGATGAACCTTCGGCACCTCTGGATGCGCTCTTCCCAGCAGCACGCCGTGCTTCGCGTCCGCTCCGAGGTCGAGCAGGCGATCCGCGACTTCTTCTACCACCGCGAGTTCACCCTGATCGACTCGCCCATCCTGACGGGCTCGTCCGTCGAAGGCACCTCGACCCTTTTCGAGACGGATTACTTCGGAGAAAAGGCTTATCTCTCGCAGTCGGGCCAGCTGTATCTCGAGCCCGCCGCGGCCGCTTTCGGAAAGGTCTACTGCTTCGGTCCCACGTTCCGGGCGGAGAAATCCAAGACGCGCCGCCATCTGACCGAGTTCTGGATGATCGAGCCCGAGGTGGCGTTCCTGCAGTTCGAGGGCCTGGTCGAGCTCGCCGAAGATTTCATCGTGTCGCTGATGGGCCGCGTGCTCGAGCGATGCCAGGAAGACCTGAAGCGCCTGGAGCGTGACACGAGGAGGCTCGAAGCGGTCCGGAAACCTTTTCCGCGGATCACCTACCGGGACGCCGTGGCGAAGCTCGCCGCCGAAGGGTCGGCCATTCAGTTTGGCGACGACCTCGGAGCGGACGAGGAGACGGCGCTGGCGAAGGACTTCGACCGGCCGCTCGTCGTGTCACGCTTTCCCGCTGCGATCAAATCTTTTTACATGCAGCCGGACCCCGAGGACCCCGAAGTCGTTCTGGGCCTGGACATGCTCGCTCCGGAAGGCTACGGCGAAATCATCGGCGGTTCGGAGCGCATTTCCGACCTCGCGCTCCTGGAGAAGAGGCTCGCCGAGCACAAGCTCCCACGAGAAGCGTACGAGTGGTACCTGGACGTCCGCCGGTACGGCACCTTCCCCCACGCGGGGTTCGGGATGGGGCTCGAGCGATTCGTCGCGTGGGCATGCGGCATCCACCACCTCCGGGAAGCGATTCCGTATCCGCGCACATTGAAGAGGATTTACCCGTGAGCGGCCCTCTCCTACCCGTTCTCGCCGCATTGGCCGGCGAAGGGCGAAAGGCGGAGGGCGAAAAGCCTTCGACGGCTCTCCCGTCGGTCGGCGTCGTATCGCTCGGATGCGCGAAGAATCTCGTCGACACCGAGATCATGCTGGGGCATCTCGCGCGGGCGGGCCACTCGATTGTTCCCGACAGCCTCGCCCGGGTCGTTCTCGTCAACACGTGCGGCTTCATCGACAAGGCGAAGGAAGAATCCGTGGAGGCGATCCTCGAGCAGGTCGAGCGAAAGAAGCGCGGGGAGATCGACCGCGTCGTGGTCGCCGGGTGCATGGTCCAGAAGTACGGACGCGAGCTGGCCGACGAAATCCCGGAGGTCGACCAGTTCGTCGGGCTCGACGAGCTGCATCTGGCTCCCGCCGCCGCCGCGGGGTCGCCGTCGCTCCCGCGGTTCACCGACAAGCCCCTGGCCACGCGGCTCTACGACGAGGCGGCGCCCAGAATCCTTTCGCGGCGGCGCGGCTACGCGTATCTCAAGGTCGGAGAGGGCTGCGACAACCCGTGCACCTTCTGCACGATCCCGCAGATGCGCGGGTTCCAGCGAAGCCGCACGATCGAGTCGCTCGTCGCGGAAGCGAGGATTCTCGAGGCGCAGGGAGTTTCGGAGCTCGTGTTGATCTCGCAGGACACCACGCGGTACGGCGAGGACCTCGGAATGAAAAGGGGGGGCCTGGCGCGGCTGGTCGAAGCCCTGCTCGCCGCCACGACCTTCCCCTGGATCCGCTTCCTCTATGCCTACCCAAAGACTCTCGACGCGTCGGTGCTCGCCGTGATGGCGCGGGAGCCCCGTTTTCTGTCCTACGTCGACATCCCTCTTCAGCACGTTTCCCGCGCCGTTCTCTCCGGGATGCGCCGCGGCGGCGATCCCGCCAGCTACCTGGCGATGATCGAGAGGATGCGGGACACGGTCCCCGATCTCGCGATTCGGACGACCTTCATCCTGGGTTTTCCGGGTGAAGGCGACGCCGAGTTCGCCGAGCTCTGCGAATTCGTCCGCCGCGCGGAGTTCGACAACCTGGGGGCCTTCACCTATTCGCCGGAGCCCGGGTCCAGATCGGAGCCCTTGGGCGACGTCGTGCCGCCCGAAGAAAAGGACCGCCGGCGGGATTTCCTCCTGTCGCTCCAGCGTCCCATCGCCCGCCGGAAAACCCGCGCCCTGAAGGGCCGCATTCTCGAGGCGATCGTCGAAGGCGTGTTCGAGGAGTCCGATCAGCTGATCGAAGGACGCCTGCGGAGCCAGGCGCCCGAGATCGACGGCCGCCTCCTGATCAACGACACCGGAGGCCGTGAGCTCGCGCCGGGCGCCATCGTCAACGTGCGGATCTCGGAGACCCACGAGTACGACGTCGTTGGAGGCGTGGTCGCGTAAGAGGTCTCGAGTCGCCGGTTTTCGGCCGGCGCCGGCGCCTGACAGCCGATGAGCGACAATCGAGCCCGATGCTGCACGTCATCCGGGATCCCCTGAGGGCAACCGACCTCCCTCGGGGCGGAATCGTGACGATCGGGAATTTCGACGGAGTCCATCTCGGCCACCGGCGCATTCTCGAGGCGGTCGTGGCCCGCGGCCGGGAGGCGGGCCGGACTTCGGTTGCGATTACGTTCGAGCCGCACCCCCTCGCGGTGCTGCGCCCGGATCATGCCCCCCGGCGGATTCAGACGCTGCGTCAGAAAGAGGAGGCGATCGAGTCCCTCGGGATCGACGTCCTCCTCGTGATCCCGTTCACGCGCGATTTCTCGCTGACGGAACCCGAGGCGTTCGTGCGCGAGTTTCTCTGTGAACGGCTCGCCGCCTCGGAGCTCGTGCTGGGAGAGCACTTCGCGTTCGGCCGGGGAAAGAGGGGAGACCTTGCCCTGCTGAACCGCCTGGCGCCCGAGTGCGGATTCAACGCGTGGGGGGTGGACGAGGTGGTCGAGGGTGGCGAGCCTGTGTCGTCGAGCCGGATTCGAAGCGCCCTTTCGAGCGGCCGCGTCGCGGACGCTACGGCGATGCTCGGGCGTCCCTACCTCCTGGACGGGATCGTCTCGCGGGGGGACCGCGTGGGCCGCAAGATCGGCTATCCGACGATCAATCTCGCGCCGGAAAACGAGCTCCACCCGGCGGACGGCGTGTACGTCACCTCAATCGAGATCTCGTCATTCGGACGCCCCTTTCAGTGCGTCACGAACATCGGCCGGCGTCCGACGGTCTACGAGGCCTTTTCGACCACGATCGAGACGTACGTCTTTGATTTTTCCTCGGACGTGTATGGCGAGCGGGTGCGCCTCTTCTTCCACGAGCGGCTGCGCGAGGAGCGCACGTTTCCGTCGATGATGGCTCTGACCGAGCAGATCCGGCTCGACATCGACTCGGCGCGCGCCTACTTCGCGCGAACCGCCGCCGCGGGCGCGCCGCCGGCCGGAGGCGGAGCACCCTGACGGCGGCCCGCCGGGGCGGGGATTAGGCGTGCAGGGAGCGCCGAAACACGCGGCGGTAGGCCGTCACCACGAGCAGCGCGGCCCCGAATGTTGCGACGATCGCGGCGCCGGTCGGCAGGTCGAGGAGAAACGAAAGAGCGACTCCCGCCGCCGACACGACGGCCCCCATGGTCCAGCCGATCGCCAGACGCGGCCCGAGGCGCTCCGCGAACAGCATCGCCGTCACGGAGGGAACGATCAGAAAACAGAACACCAGCAGCACACCCGCGATCGCGACGGAGGACGTCACGACGAAGCCGAACGACATGTAGAAGAGGAAGTCCCAGAGCCGGACGTTCAGGCCGTCGCGCTCGGCCGCGCTCTCGTCCATCGAAATCGCGAGAAATCTGCGCCGGAAGATGTAGTGGAACACGCCTACGAGCGCGTAGAGAACCGCCATCTTCGCGATCTCGGGCCAGGTGACCGAAAGAATGTTCCCGACGAGCATCTCCTTCAGGTGCTCCGTCTCCTGCGTCGCCTTCGACATGATCAGGATCGCCATGGCGGCGGAGACCGCATAGACGATGCCGATAATGGCCTCCTGGGGGATCCGCGTCTTCCGGTGGACGCGGGTGAGCGCGAAGATCCCGGCGCCCAGGAACGTGAAGCCGAGGGAGAACAGGTAGGCCGTGGTGGAGTGCAGGTCGTAGCCCGCGAGATAGGCCACCGTGGACCCCAGCGCCGCGATCTGAGCGAGTGAGAGGTCGACGAAGATGACTCCGCGCTCGACCACGTGCACTCCGAGGTAGGCATGGATCCCGGTCAGGATCAGGCTCGCCACGAACGCCGGGAGGAGAATTTGAAAAATCGTCATTTTTTCGCGTTCATTGCCGCGACGAAGGAGTCGACGTCCTTGTCGAAGACCCCGAAATAGTCCTTGATTCCGGGAACCCCTCCGACCGACGGGTAGAAGACGACCACGGCGGCGCCCGTCTTTCCGGCGATCGCGTTGGGAGTTTTCGAGTCGAAGTACGGCTCGACGAGAATCACGTGGATCTTCTCGGCCCCCATCAGGTTGATGATCTCGAGCGTGTGCGAAGGCGAGGGGGGGATGCCTGGTTTCGGTTCGACGTGCCCCGCGACGACGAGCTTGAAATGCTTGGCGAAGTTCGGCCAGGAATCATGGAAGGTCACAATCTTCGTCCCGGCGTAGGGGGCCATCTTCGCGTCCCACTCCTTCGTCTTTGCCGCCAGGCGCCCTTCGAAGGCAACGAGGTTCCGGTCGTAGGTCGCCTTCCCCGCGGGATCGATCTCAGAGAGCCGCGCCGCGATCGAACGGGCAATGATGCGTCCGTTGTCCGGGTCGGTCCAGTAGTGCGGGTTTCCATAAGGATGCACGTCTCCCATCGCCCGGGTCACCTGCCCGGTCGGGCGCTGCAGGATGTCAGTCCCGGAGGAGGCGTCGAGGTATCCGGGATTGCCCGGGTGGATCTTCGAGTTGCGACTCTGATCGATCAGCGGCGGGAGGTATCCGATCTCGAGCTCCAGCCCGGCGGAGATTAAGAGATCGGCGCGCGAGAGACGGACGATGAACGAGGGTTTCGCGTCGACGAAGTGGGGGTCCTGGTATCCCTTGGCGAGCGCGAACGTCTCGACGCGATCCCCGCCGACGGCCTCGGCGATCGAGGCGAAATCCTGAAGAGTCGAAACGACGTTCAATTTCGCGCCGAACGCGGGCAACGAGACTCCGAGCGACAGTGCGGCCAGCAGGATGAAAGATGATTTCTTCATTTTGGAGTCCTCAGAAAGGGTGAGCGCCATGGGCGCCGATGGCAAACTGGAGCTGGAGGAGCGCTTCCGTCGCGTTGATTCCTCCGGCGTAACGCCGGCGGCGGAGCTCGCCGCGCAGCTGAGAAAATTCGCTCGGCCAGAACGTCAGGAGGACTGCCTGTCCCGTGTCCCTCCGCGCGGCCTCGTCGGCGCGGTCGGACGATTCGACACGCGCGCCGGCGAACCAGCGCTTGGCGAGCTGGTACTC
>JBDUBI010000153.1:0-2988 GCA_040004225.1 Acidobacteriota bacterium | reverse complement strand
GGGGTGTGGCGGTATCGAGAGCTGGTGCTTCCCGGCGCGGATTCCGATGTGGTCTCGCATCCCGAGGGGAACACTCCGCTGCTCTCAAACCCCGCGATCTCCCGCTGGACGGGCGCGCCCGAGCTCCTGGTCAAGCACGAGGGCCACAATCCCACCGGCTCGTTCAAGGATCGCGGGATGACAGTCGGGATCACGGCGGCGCGGCGCATTGGAGCG
Source organism: Acidobacteriota bacterium (assembly GCA_040004225.1). GTDB lineage: Bacteria > Acidobacteriota > Thermoanaerobaculia > UBA5066 > Gp7-AA6 > JALYUA01. The sequence continues at coordinate 2,772 of JBDUBI010000153.1, read as the reverse complement.
ACTGCGGTGGCGTGCGCGTCCACGGGAAACACGTCCGCCTCGCTTGCCGCGTACGCCGCCCTCGCGGGAATCCCGGCGCTCGTCTTCGTCCCGGCGGGGCAGGTCTCGACGGGCAAGCTCGCGCAAACGCTCGCCTACGGCGCGCGGACCCTGGTCGTCCGGGGCGACTTCGACGCGTGTCTTGCGCTGGCGGTCGAGGCTGGCGAGAAGCTCGGCGTCTACCTCTTGAACTCCGTCAACCCGTTCCGGCTCGAAGGACAGAAGACGATCGTCTTCGAAGCGCTCGAGCAGCTCTCGTGGGAGCCCCCCGACTGGATCGTCCTTCCCGCCGGCAACCTCGGAAACACGTCGGCCTTCGGGATGGCGCTTTCGCAGGCGCGGGAGCTCGGGCTGATCGCCCGCGTGCCGCGGCTGGCCGCGGTTCAGGCGGCGGGGGCCAATCCGTTCGCGCGCAGCTTCCGGGACGGTTTCGCCGGTGTCCGCCCCGTGAAAGCCGAGACGCTGGCGACCGCCATCCGCATCGGGGATCCGGCTTCGCACGACCGGGGCGTGGCCGCGATTCGATCGACCGGGGGAGTCGTGACGGACGTCACCGACGCCGAAATCCTGGAGGCGAAGGCCGTCGTCGACGCGGCGGGAATCGGCTGCGAGCCGGCCAGCGCGGCGTCGATCGCCGGGACGCGCCGCTTGGTCGGCGAAGGCGTGATTCGGCCGGGAGAGCGCGTCGTCGCGGTGCTGACGGGGCACATCCTCAAAGACCCCGGCATCCTGCTCACGTACCACCGGGAGACCGAGCCGCCCCCCGCGCGCGCCAACCGTCCGATCGAGATCGAAGCCTCTCTCTCCGAGGTCGAGCGGGCGCTCGAGGAGTCTCGAAGCCGCCGCTGAGCGAAACGGTCCGCCGCGAGAGTGCCTCGCGAGGGGCGCTTCCTGCCCATGGGGCCCTCACCCTCGCCCCTCCCCGAGTGCGGGGACGCCGTAAGCGAGGTCTGATTCTCGACGCCGCCTTCCCCATGATTGCCGCCCCTCACCCCATCCCTCTTCCAAGCGCGCGGGGAGAGGGAGCAGCGCTGCAAAGCGGAAGCGACGTTAAGATCCCGCAGATGGCAAAACCTGCGCAGACGCGAGCGACGCGCGGTAAACCGTTTTCGATCGCGCTCGTCCAGATGGCCTGCGGGCCCGATCCGGACGAGAATCTGGAGCGGGGGGCCCTGAAGGTCGAGGAGGCCGCGCGCCAGGGCGCCGCCGTCGTGTGTCTTCCGGAGCTGTTCCGGTCACAGTACTTCTGCCAGAAAGAGGACGTCGCGATTTTCGACCTGGCGGAGGAACTCCCCGGGCCGACGACCGCGAGACTGTCGGAGGCCGCCCGCCGCGGGAATGTCGCCGTCGTCGCGCCGATCTTCGAGCGCCGGGCGGCGGGCCTGTACCACAACAGCGCCGCGGTGATTGGCCCCGACGGGCAGATCGCGGGGGTGTACCGCAAGATGCACATCCCGGACGATCCGGCTTATTACGAAAAGTTTTATTTCGCGCCGGGAGACCTGGGATTCCCCGCGTTTGACGTGGGCCCAGGGCGGATTTCGACCCTGATCTGCTGGGACCAGTGGTACCCCGAGGGCGCGCGCATGGCCGCGCTGCAGGGCGCGGACGTCCTCTTCTACCCGACCGCGATCGGATGGCACCCTCACGAAAAAGAACAGCACGGCGCGGCGCAGCTCGACGCCTGGCGCACCATCCAGCGCGGGCACGCGATCGCGAATGGCCTCTACGTCGGAGCCGCGAATCGGGTCGGCCACGAGGTCCCCGAAGGCGGGGGAGCGGGGATCGAGTTCTGGGGAAATTCTTTCATCGCGGACCCTCAGGGGGTCATCGTCGCGCAGGGCTCCGCCGACCGGGAAGAAATCCTGATTGCCGAGGTCGACCCGGCGCGGATCGAAGATGTGCGCCGGAACTGGCCATTTTTGCGGGACCGTCGGATCGACGCCTACGGAGGGATCACGTCACGGTTCCTGGCGGGCGAGCCCTGGCGCGATCGCCGGTGACCGCCGGGCGCGGCCGGTCCGCCGGACCGTTCTCGATGCCGGCCGAGTGGGAGCCTCACGAGGCAACCTGGATCGGCTGGCCGCACAACACGTCGGACTGGCCCGGGCGCTTCGGGCCGATTCCGTGGGCGTACGCCGAGATCGCCCGCTGGATCCTGCGTGGCGAGATCCTGAGAGTGCTGGTCGATTCTCCGGCGCACGAAGCGCGCGCGCGCCGGGTGCTGCGGCGATCCGGGCTCGACCTCACACGAGCCGAGTTCTTCCGCGTGCCGACCGACCGCGGGTGGACCCGGGACTCGGGCCCCGCCTTCGTGCAGCGGGACTCCTCTCGTCCGGAAGTCGCGATTCGGCGCTTCCGATTCAACGGCTGGGCGAAATATCCCGACTGGCGCCGGGACGACCGCGTGCCCGAACGGATCGCGCGCGCCTTGAGGTTGCCTCTCCTCCCGGTCCTCGAACGAAAGCGCGACGTGGTCCTCGAAGGGGGAGCGATCGACGTCAACGGACGCGGCAGCTTGATCACGACGGAGGAGTGCCTTCTCGATCCGCTCGTGCAGGTGCGCAATCCCGGGATGGACCGCGCCGCGTATGAACGGGTTTTTAGCGATTCGCTGGGCGCCCGAAACGTCCTCTGGCTCGGCCGCGGCATCGCCGGGGACGATACCCACGGCCACGTCGATGACCTCTGCCGCTTCACGGGGCCCCGCACCGTCGTCCTTTGCCGCGAGGA
>JBDUBI010000124.1:0-10065 GCA_040004225.1 Acidobacteriota bacterium | reverse complement strand
GGCACGTGGTATCCGCCGTCGAGGTAATTGTCGACGAACACTTTCCAGTTGCAGTCGAAGGCGTAGTGCCGGCGTTCGACGAAGTGGAGGCTGGACAGGTTCATGGATTGAAATCGTTCGACGAGCGGGCCCACGAATTCGGCGAGCGAAGGCCCCTCGGGCGAGAGCCTCACGAACACGAATCCTTCCCACTCCGCCGCCGCGACCGGGACGAGACCGCTGCTCGCCCTGTCGAAATCGCACACGCCCTGAAAGTCGGGCGTTCCCTTGAGCTCGCCGGCAAGCGAATAGGTCCAGCCGTGGTACGGGCAGCGCAGGAGGTGGGCCCTGCCCTCCGCGCGCGTCTCGACCGCGGCCGCATGGTGGCGGCACACATTGAAAAAGGCGCGCAGCACGCCGTCGTTGCCGCGGACCGCCATGACCGGCTCTCCGGCGAACTCGGCCGTGACGAAATCGCCCGGATTGCCGACCTGGTCGGAGCGCCCGATGCACTGCCACGATCGCGTGAAAACGGTGTCGCGCTCCAGACGTTCGATGCGTTGGTCGACGTACCAGCTCGCCGGAATCGTCCACGCCTCCGCGAGGGGCCGGGTCGGGTCATAGGAGTCGATGATCTTTTCGATCGGAGAGGTCACCGCGGAAACTCTTGGGCCGGCGAGCTCATGAGGCGATCGGGGTCGCCGTCTTCCGCGGCGGATTGAAGAAGGGTGTCGGAACGACCCGCGCCGGGACGCGCTGCCGCACCGCCTCGACGGTCAGCTCGAACTCGAGAACCGTCCCGGGCGCGGCGCTCGCCCGATCCACCGTCGCGAGGGCGATGAACTTCTTCAGCACCGGCGACCACGTGCTCGACGTCGCCTTGCCGACCTGGCCGCGTGCGCCGTAAACCGGGACGGCCACGCGCGACGCGGCCGCCGGAACCTGCGGCGCGAGTCCCACGCGTTCATAGAGGGTTTCGACTGCGGGCCAGTCGACCTCGAGCCCGACGACCGTTCGCACCGGGCCCCGCTGCTTCTCGGCCGCCAGCGCGGTCTTCCCGACGAACCTCGGCTTCTCGAGATGAACCAGCCGCCCGAGCCCCATCTCGAACGGCGAGTATTTCTGGGATTCGATGAGCGCCTTCTTGCTGCTCGTAAAATCGACGTCGATCAGCAACAGGCCCGCCTCGATCCGCGCGACGTCGAGCGCGAGCATTCCGGCGGGACGCACGTCGAAGGGCTTGCCTCTGGCGATCAACTCGTCCCAGACGCGCGCCGCGTCGCTCCACGGGATCCAGATCTCGTAGCCGAGGTCTCCCGTGTAACCCGTCCGGGAGATTTCGACGGGAACTCCCGCGATCTTTCCGGACGTGACGCGGAAGTACTTGAGCCCGTCGATGTCCGCCTCGGCCACGCTTCGGAGCAGGCGTCCGGACGTCGGGCCCTGCAGGGCGAGGGACGCGACCCTTTCGGAGATGTCTTCGATCCGGACGTCCAGTCCGACGGCGTTCTGCCGGAACCACCGCAGCGACGGGTCCGCCGCCGTCCACCGATAGACGTTGTCGTCGAGACGCGAAACGGTCCCGTCGTCGATCGTCTTTCCCCGCTCATCGCACCAGGGCGTGTAGATGACCTGTCCGACGCCAACCTTTCGCAGGTCGCGCGTGACGATGCGATCGACGAGCCGCGTCGCGTCCGGTCCGCTCAGCCGGTACTTGTACAGCGGAGAGACGTCGATCAGCGCGGCGGCGTTGCGAATCGCGTTGTACTCGTGCTCGTGATGCGTTTCGTACGAAGAGACGGCGTAGTACCCGGACCACTCGCGAAAGCTCAGGCTCTCGCAGAGGGCAAACGTCTTCTCGTGCACCGCGGTTCCGATCGGCATCGACGACCTCGAAGTGGCTGAAAAGAAGTATATAAACTCCCGCCCGAACAAAAATGAGTCAGCGCTACGACGTCCTCGTGATCGGGGGCGGGCACAACGGGCTCGTGCACGCCGCGTACCTCGCGCGCGCGGGCCGCAAGGTCCTCGTGCTCGAGCGGCGGCACATCGTGGGCGGCGCCGCCGTGACGGAAGAAGTCTTCCCGGGGTTCCGATTCTCCGTCGCCTCCTACGTCGTCTCGCTCCTGCGCCCGGAAATCATCCGGGATCTCGACCTGCCGCGGCATGGCCTCGAGATCCTGCCTCTCGACGGCACCTTCACGCCCATGGAGAACGGGGACTACCTCTGGCGCGTGAACGACCACGCGAAGACGCGGCGCGAGATCGCGCGCCACTCGAAAGTCGACGCGGAGGCCTACGAGGAGTACGGGAAGGCGATGGTCGAGATGGGCCGGTTCGTGAAGCCGATCCTTTCGACGACCCCTCCCGATCCGACTTCGCTCGACCCGCGAGGACTGTGGGAGCTTCTGAAAATTGGACGCCGTTTCCAGAAGCTCCGCCCCGAGGACCAGCAGAACCAGGTCCAGCTGATGACCATGAGCGCCGTCGATTTCCTCGACCGCTGGTTCGAGACGGACGTCCTGAAGGCGACGATGGCCGCCTCCGGGATCATCGGCACCTTCCTCGGCGTGCGCTCCCCCGGGACTGCGTACGTGCTGCTCCACCACTACATGGGGGAGATCGACGGCGCGTTCCGCTCGTGGGGGTTTGCCCGCGGCGGGACCGGCTCGATCTCGGACGCCATCGCCGCCGCCGCGCGCGAGGCGGGAGTCGAGATCCGGACGGAGGCACCGATCGCGCAGATCCGAGTGCGCTCCGGGAGAGCGACCGGCGTCGTCCTCGAGAGCGGCGAGGAGATCGAGGCGGCGGTCGTTTCGTCCAGTCTCGATCCGCGCTTGACGTTCCTGAAGATGGTGGGACGACGGGAGCTCCCGGACGACTTCGTCGAGGACCTCGAGCGATACAAGTTCCGCGGATCCTCGGGCAAGGTGAACCTCGCGCTGGACGGGCTGCCCGAGTTCCCCTGCCTCCCCGGCGCCGGGGCGCACCTGCGCGGCGCCATCTCGATCTCCCCATCGGTCGATTACATGGAGCGCGCTTACGACGACGCCAAGTACGGTCGGTTCTCGCGCCGCCCTTACATGGACATCGTCATTCCGAGCCTGACGGATCCCTCGATCGCGCCGCCGGGAAAGCACGTCATGTCCTGCTTCGTCCAGTACGCGCCCTACCACTTGAAAGACGGGAACTGGGACGATGAGCGGGAGGCGTTCGGGGACGCCGTGATCGACGCCCTTGCCGTCCACGCGCCCAGCATCCGGAACCACATCCTGCACCGGCAGGTGCTGACTCCCCTCGACATCGAGCGCATCTTCGGGTTGACCGAGGGGAACATCTTCCAGGGAGAGCTGACGCTCGAGCAGCTCTTCTTCCTCCGCCCCGCGCCGGGCTGGGCGCAGTACCGGACCCCGATCCGCGGCCTTTACATGTGCGGCTCCGCCACCCATCCGGGCGGCGGAATCATGGGAGCGCCCGGGAGGAACGCGGCCGCCGTCCTTCTCTCCGACTCGAAAAGGCGCAAGGCGTGAGCCGCGCGGCCTCGGAGGCTCGCCACGACCTGATCCTCATCGGCGCGGGCCCGAACGGTCTCGTCGCCGCGGCTCTCCTGGCGAAGGCCGGGTTCCGGCCCCTCGTTCTCGAGCGCCGTCCGATCGTCGGCGGGACCGCGGTCACCGAGGAGTTCCACCCCGGCTTTCGAGCGTCGATGGTGGCCGCGTCGGCCCCGGTCCTGCCCGAGATCGTGAGGGCTCTCGACCTGCGCCGCCACGGCTTCGATCCCATCCATCCGCCCGTCCGCCTGTTTGCGCCCGCCGCGGATGGCCGCGCCCTTCTCCTCCGGGAAGATCCCGCTCGGACCGTGTCCGACATCGCCGCGTTCTCCCGGAAGGACGCGGAGAATTTCCGGCAATTCGCGGCGAGCCTTTCCTCCATAGGCCAGCTCCTGGCTCCGCTGCTCTCGACCACTCCCCCGCGGATCGACCGGCCGGGCGGCGGCGACCTCCTCCGCTTCGGAAAGCTCGGCCGCGCTTTCCGCGCTCTGCCGAGGAGGGACGCGTGGCGCCTCCTCCGGTGGGGGCCGATGGCCGTGGCGGATTTCGCGGCGGAGTGGTTCGAATCCGAGCCGCTGCGGGCGGTCATCGCCGCACGCGGCATCGCGGGATGCTTCGCGGGGCCGTGGTCGGCGGGAACGACTGCCAACCTGCTCCTCGGGGCCGCCGCGGACCCGCACTCCGGGGGTCCGGCCGGTTTCGTCCGCGGAGGACTGGGCCGGTTGAGCGAGGCGCTGGCGGGAGCGGCGCGCGCCGCGGGCGCGGAGATCCGGACCGGCGCCGAGGTCGTCTCGATTCGGGTCGCAAACGGCACGACCACCGGAGTCGTGCTGGCCGGAGGGGAGGAGATCGCCGCCAGCGCAGTCGTCTCCGGCGCGGATCCGAAGCGCACGTTTCTGCAGCTGGTCGACCCGGGAGAGCAGGACCCCGACTTTCTCGCCAACATCGCGAATCTGCGATCCTCCGGGACCGTCGCGATGCTGCACTTCGCCCTTTCCGGCCTGCCCGAGTTCCGCGCACTCGCCGGAAAAGACGCGGCGAGCTCCCTCTCCGGCCGCATCCACATCGGCACCGAGATCGACGAGATCGAGCGGGCCTACGATGCCGCGAAGTACGGCGACTTCTCCCCGCGGCCGTACTGCGAGGCGACGATCCCCACCCTTTCCGATCCCTCGCTCGCTCCTCCCGGAGGCCACGTGCTGTCGGTCCGGGCCCAGTACGCGCCCTACCGGCTGAAGAGGGGAAGCTGGAAGGAGCGCTCCGGAGAGCTCTCGGACGCCGTCGTGCGCCTTCTCTCCGAACACGCGCCGAAGCTGAAGGAGCGGATCGTCGGAATCAAAGTGCTGACGCCCCCCGATCTCGAAGAGACGTACGCGCTCACGGGCGGGCACATCTTTCATATCGAGCATTCGCTCGACCAGATTTTCACGATGCGGCCACTGCTCGGCTGGGCGCGCTACCGGACGCCGATCTCGGGCCTCTACCTCTGCGGTTCGGGAACCCACCCGGGGGGCGGAATGACAGGAGCGTCCGGCGCGAACGCGGCGCGGGAGATCGTCAGGGACCGGAAGACGAGGTGACGCCGGCCCCGAGCTTCTCGTAAGCGGCCGTCAGCGCGGCGGCGATCTGCTGCGCGGTCCGTCCTTCGATCTCGTGGCGCGGAATCATGTGGACCAGCCGGCCTCCGGCGAGGATGGCGATCTGCGGGGACGAGGGAGGAACCCCCACGAAGTAGCTGCGGGCCCGCGCCGTCGCCTCGACGTCCTGCCCGGCGAAGACAGTGGCTCGGCGCTTCGGCGCGGCGGGATGAGAAAGGGAGAGGGCGACTCCGGGGCGGGCCACGCCGGCCGCGCACCCGCAGATCGAATTGACGACCAGCAACATCGGCTCCTGGCTCGCGGCGATTTCCGCGTCTACGGCTTCCGGCGTCGACAGCTCGCGGAAGCCGAGGCGCGTCAGCTCCTCTCGCATCGGCTGCACCATCATCGGGGGATACGGCATGGGAGCTCCCTCCTTCGGGAAACCTATATCCTACCTTTCGAGACTGGCCGCGAATGGCCGCCGCTGGCGGTTGTAAGGAGAAAACGTATGGTGGCGTGGACGAGACGGAGTCTTCTCGGCGTCGTCGGAGCAGCCGCGGCATCGACCCTCGTCCCTTCTTCGCCGCTCAAAGCGGCCCCGCCAACCCTTCCGGCCCTTCCTCCGCCGCTTCCTCCGGACGTCTTCCGGGACCGACAGAGCCGGCTCCGGACCGACGCGAAAGCGCGGGGGCTCGACGCGCTGTTCATCACGCCTTCGACGAACCTCGCCTGGGCGGCGAATCTCGCGATCGGACGGAGCGAGCGGCTCACCGCTCTGCTCCTCTTCGCCGACGGCCCCTCGGTTCTGATCACGCCGTCGTTCGAGGAAGGGAATCACAAACGCACGGCCGTGGCCGACGAGGTCCGGACCTGGAACGAGGACCAGGACCCGCTGGCGCTCGCCGCGAAGATCCTCGCCGGCCGCAAGACGATCGGGGTCGAGGGCAGCACCGCGTACCAGACGGCCGCCGCGCTCGCCGCCGCCGCGTCCGCGAAGCTCGAGGAAGCGACGCCCGTTTTCGACTCGCTTCGGATGATCAAGTCGGCGGAGGAGCAGGCGTTCATCCGCGAGGCCGCCCGCAGGACGAACCTCGCCATCGACGGAACGCACCGCCGGATGCGGGCCGGTATGACGGAAAACGAGGTCGCCCGGATCCTCGAAGAGGAATTCACGGCTCAGGGGGTGCGCGGCGGAGGACTGGTCCAGTTCGGCGCCTCCTCCGCGTTCCCGCACGGGGCGCCGGCGGAGCGCCGCCTCGCAAAGGGCGACGCCGTGCTGATCGACGCGGGCTGCCGCGTGCACGGGTACAGCTCCGACATCACGCGGACGGTGGCCTTCGGTCCGCCTTCCGACGAGCTGCGCAAGGTGTACGACGTGGTCGACCGCGCCCAGGTGGCCGGCATCGGCCTCTTGAAAGCGGGGACGACGGGCGAAGAGGCGGACCGCGCCGCGCGAAAAGTGATCGAGGACGCCGGCTACGGAAAGTTTTTTACTCACCGGCTCGGGCACGGCCTCGGCATGGACGGGCACGAGCCGCCCTACCTCGTCTCGGGAAACAAGAAGCCGCTCTCCGCCGGAAACGTCGTCACGGCGGAGCCGGGCATCTACATGCCGGGCAAGTTCGGCGTGAGAATCGAGGATGACTACGCGCTGCGGGAGACTTTTCCCCCGGCGAGCCTCTCGTCACGCCCGGGCGAGCTGAAGGTGATCGGCTCGTGACCGGCCGCCGGGGGCGACTCGCCCTTCTTTCGCTTTCGCTCCTCGTCGCCGCTCTCGGGTCCGTCGGAGCCAAGGGGCGGCCTCCCCGCGACGTGATCGTCGTTCTCAACAAGTCCGACAACACGGCGTCCGTCCTCGACGCGAAGACGGGCGAATCCCTCGCGACGATTCCGGTCGGGGTCGGCCCGCACGAAGCCGAGGTGCTGCCCGGAGGCCGCGTCGTCGTCGTTTCCAACTACGGGACCCGCGAGATCCCCGGGCGGACACTCTCTCTCATCGACCTGCAGAACCTGGCTCCCGCCGGAACGATCGCGCTTCCCACGGGCGCCCGGCCTCATGGCCTGAAGGCGCTCTCCGCCGAGCGGCTTCTGGTGACGGCCGAAGGGCTGAAGGAAGTCCTGGTCGCGGAGCCGCTCAAGAGACACCTCGTTCAAAGGATTTCCCTCGGCCGCGAAGTTTCGCACATGGTCGCCGCCCCCTCGACGGGCCTCACCGCGTGGGTCGCGAACATCGGGTCGGGGTCCGTCACGGCGATCGACCCCGCCTCGGGCGCGGTGCTTGCGGAAATTCCGACGGGCGCGGGGGCCGAGGGGATCGACGTGCGACCCGACGGGGTCGAGGTCTGGGTCGTCAACCGCGAGGCCAATACGATCTCGATCATCGACGCCGCCCGCCGCGCCGTGGTTGCCACCCTGCCCGTCTCCGACTTTCCGATTCGAGTCAAGTTCACACCGGATGGAACCCGCGCTCTGGTGTCCTGCGCGAAGTCCGGAGACGTCGCCATCTTTTCCGTCGGGCAGCGGCGCGAGATCGGTCGCATCCCGATGGAGCGGGAGGCGGTTGCGGGCGCCGGCGGGCGGCTCCTCGCCGGCCGCATGGGGAAGAGCTCTGCTCCCGTCGGGCTCCTCGTCGCGCCCGATGGCCGACGCGCCTGGGTCTCCTGCACGGATGCCGACGTGGTTGCCGTGCTCGACCTCGAGACAATGAAGATCGTCGCACGCTGGAAAGCGGGCCGGGAGCCGGACGGCTTAGCCGGCGCGTTCGCAGCCTCTTCACGCTAGCAGGTTGCTGAGCGCCCGCCGCCCGATGCACGTGACGCCGCCGGCCGACCGATCGCCGGCCCCGCGGAGCCGCCTCGAGGCGCTCGACGTGTTCCGCGGAATGACGATCGCGGGAATGATGATCGTCAACACGCCCGGCGACTGGGACCACGCGTACCCTCCGCTCCTTCACGCGGAGTGGAACGGATGGACGCCCACCGACACGATCTTCCCCTTCTTTCTCTTCATCGTGGGCGTCTCGATGGCCTTCTCGTTCGCCGCCCGAAGCAAAACGGGCGAAGGCCGTTCCGTGCTTCTTCTTCACACGGTGCGGCGCGCGGCCACGATCTTCTTCATCGGATTTGGCCTGAACGTTCTGTCTTTCTTCCTCTTCCACCGGAAGGTCGTGAGGATTCCCGGCGTCCTCCAGCGCATCGGCGTGTGCTTTCTCGCGGCCGCGATCCTGTACCTGCTCTTCGGGCCGCGAGGGCTTCTCCCCGCCGCGGCGGTGCTTCTCTCCCTGTACTGGGCGCTCATGACTTTCGTGCCGGTGCCCGGCTACGGTGTCGGGCGGCTGGATGTCGAAGGTAACCTCGCCGCGTACGTCGATCGCGCGGTCCTGAAAAACCACACGTGGAAGCACGACCCGAACTGGGACCCGGAAGGACTCCTCTCGACGCTCCCGGCAGTCGCGACGACGCTCTTCGGGATCGCCGCGGGGGAGTTGCTCCGCGCGCGGCGATCCTGGCCGTGGAGGCTCGGCGCCCTGATGGCGTCCGGAACTCTGGCGCTGTCGCTCGGTCTTCTCTGGAACGTCTCCTTCCCGATCAACAAGAACCTCTGGACATCCTCCTACAGTCTCTTCATGACGGGAATGGCGGCTGTCATCCTGGCTCTCTGTCTCTGGGTCGTCGACGTCCGCGGCTGGCGCGCATGGGCGAAGCCGTTCGTGTGGCTGGGCACCAACGCCATCGCGCTCTTCGTTCTTTCGACACTCGCGACGCTCCTTGCGATTGCCGTGAAGCTCACCGGACCGGACGGAACGCGGCGCTCCCTCTACGGCACGATTTACAGGACGTTCTTCCGCCATTTTGCCGATCAGCGGCTCGGGTCCCTGCTGTTCGCGCTGGCGTTCCTCGGGATCTGGGTCGCGGTCGGCGCGCTGCTCTCCAGGCGGCGCATTTTCATCAAGGTGTAGCGCATGAAAAAGTCGGATCGGAAGCTCGTCCGGCGGTATCGCGTGGACAACGGCAGGAAGTTCCGCCTGAAAGATACCGATCCGGGGGACACGGGCGGCCTCGACATCGATAAGGGGGATGCGAAACGGATGCTCGCCAATGGAGTCGAGCGTCTCGCGGAGCTCCAGGGAAAGCTCTTCGCCGAAGACCGCTGGGCTCTTCTTCTCGTCTTCCAGGCGATGGACGCGGCCGGCAAGGACAGCACCATCCAGCACGTGTTCTCGGGAGTCAATCCGCAGGGATGCCAGGTCACCTCCTTCAAGCAGCCGTCCCCCGAAGAGATCGACCACGACTTCCTGTGGCGGGTCGGCCGGGCGCTTCCGGAGCGCGGGCGGATCGGCATCTTCAACCGCTCGCACTACGAGGAGGTCCTGGTCGTTCGAGTCCATCCCGAAATCCTCCGGGGCGAAAAGCTGCCGTCCGACTGCCTGGACGACTCGATCTGGGAAGAGCGTTTCGAGGACATCAACGGCTTCGAGCGCCATCTGCGCCGGAGCGGAACGATGGTCCTGAAATTTTTCCTCCACGTCTCACTCGAAGAGCAGAAGAAGCGGTTCCTCGCCCGGATCGAAGAGCCCGCCAAAAACTGGAAGTTTTCGGTCGGGGACGTGAAGGAACGGGCTCTCTGGAAGGATTACATGCACGCCTACGAAGAGGCGATCCGGGCCACGGGCACGAAGTCGGCGCCCTGGTACGTCGTTCCGGCCGACCACAAGTGGTTCGCGCGGCTCATAGTGGTCGGCGCGGTGGTCGATGCGCTGGAGCAAATGGACCTGGAGTACCCGAGGCTCGATGCCGCGCACAAAAAACAGCTCGCGGAAGCCCGGCGCGCGTTGGTCGGGAAGTAGCCGGAGGCGCACCGCTCACCTGCGGGCCACTCACTCGAACCCTCTCCCCGAGCGCGGGGCGAGGGGGCAGAGCTGCGCCTCAGCCACGATGGTGACTAAGCTCGCAGCG
>JBDUBI010000217.1:0-3015 GCA_040004225.1 Acidobacteriota bacterium | reverse complement strand
GCGTACTCGAAGTCGATCATCTCGACTTTTTTCTTGTTGAACCGGGCCGCGTTCAAGGCGGCCTCGTTCACCAGATTCGCAAGATCGGCTCCCGAGAAACCGGGGGTGCCGCGCGCCATGACAGAAAGGTCGACCGTATCCGAGAGCGGGATGTTTCGCGTGTGCACCTTGAGGATCTGCTCGCGGCCGCGGAGGTCGGGTCGATCGACCACCACGCGCCGGTCGAATCGGCCGGGGCGCAGCAGGGCCGGGTCCAGAACGTCCGGCCGGTTGGTGGCCGCGACCAGAATGACGCCCTCATTGGTGTCGAAGCCGTCCATCTCGACTAAGAGAGCGTTCAAGGTCTGCTCGCGCTCGTCGTGGCCGCCGCCGAGGCCCGCGCCCCGGTGCCGGCCGACGGCGTCGATCTCGTCGATGAAGATGATGCAGGGGGCGTTCTTCTTCCCCTGCTCGAAAAGGTCGCGGACGCGCGAGGCGCCGACCCCGACGAACATCTCGACGAAGTCGGACCCCGAGATCGTGAAGAAGGGCACGTTCGCCTCGCCGGCGACGGCGCGGGCGAGCAAGGTCTTGCCGGTGCCCGGAGGGCCGATCAGGAGGACGCCCTTCGGGATCTTCCCGCCGAGCTTCTGGAACTTCTGGGGGTCCTTTAGGTACTCGATGATTTCCTGGAGCTCCACCTTGGCCTCTTCGACCCCGGCGACATCCTTGAAGGTCACTTTCTTCTGCGTGGGGGTCAGAAGCTTGGCGCGGGATTTCCCGAAAGAGAGCGCCTTGTTCCCGCCGGCCTGCATTTGCCGCATGATCACGAACCAGATCGCGACCAGCAGGATCAGGGGCCCGTACATGACCAGCGCCGACACGAAGGAGGAGTCCTTCGTCGGAGTGGCCTCAATTTCGACGCCCTTGGCGGAAAGATCGTCCACGAGCTTCGGATAGGCGGGCGCGTAGGTTTTAAAGAGGGTTTCGCGCTTCCCGGAGGATGGGGCGTAATTGCCGCGGATCTCGTCGCCGCGGATCGTGACTTTCTGGACATGGCCCTGGCTCACCTGGGTCAGGAACCGGGAGAAGGTGATCTCTTCGACGGCCGTCGCCCCAGTCTTGAAAACATTCCAGGCGAGGATGATCAGCACCAGGATGACCATCCAGAGGAGAAGATTTTTGATCGTCGCGTTCAACGGTGACTCCTTGCGGAAAGGAACGGCTTCAACGCGTCCAGCATAACGGACCCGGGGTGGACTTTATTGCTCTCGTCCAGGAAAGTATGAACGCATCAGTAGGATGCGCAAACCTCGGCAATGTAAGGAAGATTCGCATACTGCCCGTCCTGGTCCATCCCGTAACCCACGAAGCGCCCGCCCTCCGTCGAAAAGAGCGCGTGATCGACCGAGATGTCCGTCGTCCTCTCGGCGACCTTGTCCAGGATGGAGACGAGGCGGATCGGGGAGGCGCCGGCTGCGGCCAGTTGCGAAATCAGGTAGCTCTCGAGCGCTCCCGTGTGGACCACGTCCTTCAGAAGAATGACGGAACGCCCCAGGGGGAAGCCCGTCGCGAAGTCGATCTGGAGGATCTGGTCGGACGCGTGCCGGCTGACCGCGATGTATTCGCAGGCGACCCGGACCTTCATCTCCCTCGCCAGGTCCGCGAGCAGGAACGAGGACCCCTTGAGCACCGAAACCAGCGCCGGGACCTGCCGGGGAAACTCCGCATCGAGCAGTCCCGCGATCTCTTTCACCCGAGCGCTGATCCGCGCCGCGTCAAATCTCGGCTCGAGACGCAAGCTCTCCATGGACGATTTCTCCCGCAGGTTTTGACTTCAGATCGTACACCCCCGGGACACCCCGGCGCAGCGCGAACGACAGGAACCGGCCTCGCCGGCGGATCGCGATTCGCCGGCCGGCTTCGAAACGGAAGTCCTTTCCGGTCGCCAGAAGGGACCGCACCCCCTCGCGCTCACGCCCCGTCATGGGAGGCCGACCGGGCCGGGAAAAAGGCGCCGCCCCCGACTCGAGGGCGCGTCTCTGGAGGTCGGGGACGCAGCTTTCGACGAGCGCGGCGTCGATCTCGACGGACACGGGGCCGCGGCGGAAGGCGGGAGAAATCCGGGCAAGAAACTCGGAGTCGACCTCCTCGCGAAGCCGCCGGCATTTGGCGGCTTCGGCCTCCCATGCTTCGCGGAGGGCTGCCGGCGCGGCCAGGATCTCCCGGCGGATGCGGTTACGGGCCAGGCGAAGATCGCCGTTGGATCCGTCGCGCCTCCAGGAGAGCCCGCGCTCTCTGAGGAAGTCCAGGATCGCGAGACGAGAGACTTCCAGGAGAGGACGGACGACGCCGTCCGACCGGCTCACGCGAGGACCCCCCAGCCCGGCGATCCCCGCGCGCCGTTCGCGCGCGAGCAGGAAACATTCCAGGGCGTCTCCCGCGTGATGCGCCGTCGCGATCCGGACGGCGGCCGCTTCCTCGGCCATCTCGAGGAGAGCCTCGTACCGCGCGTGCCTCGCCCCCGCCTCCGGGGAGAGACGGAGCCGGCGGGCTTCGGCGCGAGCATCCCGCCGCTTCCAGAAAAAAGGCAACGCGAGGCGGCGCGCATGGTCCCGGACAAATGCGAGGTCCCGGTCCGCCTCCCGCCCGCGCCACCCGTGATGCACGTGCGCCACCGAGAGACGCCACGCGAACCGGCCGGCTGAGGAGCCTGCCGCGTACATCATTGAAAGCGAGTCCGCGCCCCCGGAAACCGCGAGCAGGAGCGACCCGCCGGAGGGCAGGAGGTCGGCCTCGGCGGCCCGGGCGAGCGAATCCTCGAGAATCGTCAGAAGAGAGATGTTAGACCGCCCCGCCCCGGAGTACCGGCTCCTCGTGCTAGCATCCGCGGTCCCTCCGCCGGGGCGGTGTAGCTCAGTTGGTCAGAGCAAGCGGCTCATATCCGCTGTGTCCGGGGTTCAAATCCCTGCACCGCCACCATAAACCGTCGCCTTCGCTCACTGCGGGAGCTGCCTTCGCCGTGCGCGGCGAAGG
>JBDUBI010000047.1:0-10310 GCA_040004225.1 Acidobacteriota bacterium | reverse complement strand
TACAAAAAATGCCTGATCGTTGGTCCCCCGGGATCGGCCGGCCGCTCCTGAACTTTGCCCGCCTGCGCCGGACCCTTTCTCCCCGGCGGAGTCTCGCGGCGAGACTGTTGTTCGGGTTCTTCCTCGCGTTCCTGATCCCCGGCGCGCTGATCGTCTTCATTCTGATGCGCCGCCTGACGGAGCTGAAGGACAACTCGGTTCAGCAGTTGACGGCCGCGCGGGTCGCGCAGGCTTCCGTGCAGATCCAGCAGGATGCCGGATTCCGGGCGGAGTGGATCGACCGGCGGGCCGCCGTCGTCGAGGAGGCCGCCTGGTCGATAGCCACGGCCCTGACCCAGGCGTTCGCGTCCCCGGCACCGCCGGGAGAGTTGCCGCCGCTCGACGCGGACGGCCACATCTGGAATCCGTTTCCCGCCGAAGACACAGTCGCGTTCATCGAGGACGCGCACGAAACGGACCCTCAGGCCCGGCGCGACTACCTCGCGACGCTGCAAGTCGCGCCCCTCTTGCGGGGGGTGCGAGAGCGGCGCAACACGATCAAGAACGTCAGCATCTGGACCGCTTCGGGCGTGATGCGGATGAGCCCCTGGATGGACGTCCATGCGGCCTTGCGCCAGTCTCAAGGGGCGCTCGACCATTTCACCTTCAACGAGACCGCCCGTTTTCCGGAACGCCGTCCGGTCGGAGGCGACAGGGCGCTCTGGTTCTCCGGCGGGGCCGAGGCGCGGATCACTCCCGACACCCGGCTCGTGAGCTTTTTCGTGCCCGTGAGAAACGATGCCGGCGCCCTGGTCGCGGCGGTGGCGATGGCGGTCGACGTGCGGCGCTACGCGATCGAAGCTCTCGAGCCGGCCGAAGGGCAGGGGGACGTCTGGTTTGTCGTCGATCAGGCGGGCAATCTCGTCTATCTGACGGGCCGGGCCGCCCAGCTTCTCGGGTGGACCGCATCTTCGGGGCCGTCGCTGGCGGGCTCCGGAGACGCGGAGCGGCGCCGGTTTGTCGGGGCAATACTGGCGGCGCCGCGCACGTTCGGGAAATATCGGTTCAACGGCGTCTCCTGCCGCCTCGCCTCCGCGCGCGTGCGGACGACGGGGTGGGTTTTCGTGGAAGGTCTCTCCGGCGACGCCCTGCGGCGCATCGCCGCGGCGGCGGAAGAGGAGATCCAGCCGAAGTCCTACTCTGACCTCCAGCAGTACGTGTTTTTGGTGTTCCTGTACCTGCTCGTCGCGGTTCTGGCCGTGGTGGTGCTCATGTCCCGACGCATCTCCGCCCCGGTGCTCGCGCTCGTGCATGCCGCCGAAGAGATCGGCCAGGGCCGCGCGGTCGAAGTCACGGGCGGAACCTCGCCAGATGAGCTCGGACGCCTGGCGGCCGCGATCGGGCGGATGGGACGCCGCGTCGAACGGCGCGTCGAGACGCTTCGCCGGCTGCATTCGCTATTCCGCGCGTCGTACCAGGCGACAGACCTGCGCGAAGTGCTCTCCCGGGCCAGCGAAGCTATCGCCGCGTTCACCCGCGCGGAGCGAGTCTGGTTTTATCTTTACGACCCCGACACAAATCGCCTGGAAGCGCAATGGCCCGGCTGGAACGTCAACGAGGACGTGATCGCGAAGCTGAAAATTTCGGTGGAGACTCCGTCGATCGCCGGGATGGTCTTCAAGAGCGGCGAGCCGTACGTGACAAACGACCTCGAGCGCGATCCCTACGTCCACCGAGGACTCCAGACGACGGTCGAGGCCGTGAACGCGATCTTCTGCCCTTTGAAAACCGAGGATCGGACATTCGGGGTCGCGGTCGCGACCAATCGCCCCGGGGGCTTCGGGCACGAGGAGGTCGATGCCCTGACTTCCTTTGCCGACGCCGCTTCGCTTCTCATCAAAAACGCGCAGCTCTACACGACCCTGACGGGGACGGTCGAGGAGCTCCGGAGGGCAAGCCGCCTTAAGGACTACTTCCTTCAGAACGTAAATCACGAGCTGCGGACGCCGCTGACTTCGATCGTGGGGTGGACAGATCTGCTCGAGGAAGGGGACGTGGACGAAGAGACGCTTCGGCGCGGGTTGAAACAGGTGCGTCAGTCCGCGCGCGTCCTCCTCGCGTTGATCGACGACCTTCTCGACCTCGCCCGGATGGAGCGGGGGACGCTCTCCCTCGAACTTCGCCCCGTTTCACTGCTCGAGGTCGCGCAGCGGTCGATGGACACTGTCCGGCTGATGGCGGAGTCCCGCGGCGTGGTCATGATCCTCGCACCGATTCCCGACGCGCTGCCGATGATTCGGGCGGACGCCCTCCGGCTGCAGCAGGTGCTCTGGAACCTGCTGGCGAACGCGATCAAGTTCTCGCCGAAACACGGCCGCGTCGTCATTCGCATTGACCGGGAGCCCGAGCGCTTCTTGATGAGCGTCGAGGACGACGGAATTGGGATACCGGAAGGCGACCTTCCCCACGTCTTCGAAAGGTTTCGCCAGGTGGACGGATCCACGACACGGCGGCACCCCGGGATGGGCATCGGCCTGGCCCTCGCGCGCTCCCTGGTGGAGCTGCATGGGGGAACCATCTGGGCGGAGAGCGTCGTGGGGCGCGGAAGCCGGTTCACCTTCTCCCTGCCGATTTCCGCGGCGGACCGCCGAACGGCCGCGGTCGGCTCCGCCGCGCGCGCCGAAGAGCCGGGACTGGCGGAGGGCGCCGAAAAAAGGGAAGAAGTGGAAAGCTGATCCGCCGCCCGGATCTCCGGCAGGCGTCGGAGAGTGGAATTTAGCCGGAGGCCGCCGGCAGCCCCGTCCCCTTGAGGAGGTCCTTCACGATCCGGGCGGTTTCTTCCTTGCCCGGGACGCAGAGATTCGGGTCCTTCTCCGTGCCCGCCGCGATCGCGGCGGCGTATCCCTCGCAGTCATAGCCGCAGGCGGTGCAGTCCGTCTGCGCCATGGCCGCGTACAACTTCAGCTTCAGGTCGCCGTCTTTCGCCATCTCCATGCGCTTTGGCAGAGGGATCGTCTCGTCGTGGAACGCGGGAGCTTCCTTCTTGACCTTGGGAGCGGCGGTGACGTCCTCTTCGGGCCGTCCCGTGTCGACCCACTGACCGAAGGAAAGGCACGCCGGACAGACAAAGGTGTAATCCCACCCGACGGGCAGAAACTTCGCCGGAGTGCGGTAGACGACGAGAGGGGTGAAGTCCTGAGGACACGAAGGCGACTCGCGCTCCTGCGCGTCGAGTGCCATGGTCTTCAAATGCGGCCGGGAAAAAGCGATCTGTTTCGGCTTCTGGTCGAAACGGAACATTTCGCCCTTCGGGCACACCATGACGATCTGCGGCTTGTAGACGCGCTCGACGAAAAACGCGCGCATCGGGAGCCCGTGCTTCGGACATGGCGCCGGAGCGTCCTGCCAGAAAGAGGAGACGAGTCGGGATTTCTCGACGAGCGACATCGCCATGGGCGGGAAGTATAACGGCACTCGCCGTTTTGTCGTTCTCCGAGGATCCCGGCCGAGGCCGCCGGGTTCAGCGCTCTCCGACGAAGGGGTTCGCCCGCTTCTCTTCCGCAATCGTCGTGTCCGGCCCGTGCCCGCAGACGACCGGCGTCTCCGCAGGAAGGGAGAAAAGCTTCTGCCGGATCGACTGCAGGATCAACTCCGTGTCGCCGCCCCAGAGATCCGTCCGCCCGATCGACCGGCGGAAGAGGGTGTCGCCGGAAAACAGGATCGGCGACGGGCCGTTCGAAAGGAAACAGGTCGAGCCCGGCGTGTGGCCGGGGGTGTGGATCGCCGTCACGGAAAATGATCCGAACACGATGACTTCGCCGTCGCGCAGGGGAGCGCCGCGGGGCGAGGGAGGATCTGCGGACAGCCCGAACAGGGCGGCCTGTTCCGGCAGCGCGTCATAGAGCGGAGCGTCGTCGGCGTGGAGTCGAATGGGCGCGCCCGTGCCCTTCGCGACCCCCGCGCTGCCGCCGATGTGGTCGAAATGCGCGTGCGTGTGCAGAAGGGCGGACACGCGCAGCTTTTCCCGGGCCACCTCGGCCAGGATCTTGCCGGGCTCGTCGCCCGGGTCGATGACGACCGCCTCCCGGCTTTCGGCGTCGAAGAGGATCGTGCAGTTGCACTGAAGAGGCCCGACCGGGATCGTCCGGCGGATGGGCGCCCCCGGCGGAGCCCCCGTCATGGGTGAACCGCCACCACCGTCTCGACGTCGTGCCGCTCCTTGCGCTCCGGGCTCGCCCAGACGCGCTCGGGCGACGCCAGGTTGATCTGAACCGCCCACTCCTCGTTGTCGGGGCGGCGATACTCCGAAGCGAAGAGCTTGCGCCGGCTGCGGGGCGTGAAGATCTCCCAGCGGATCCAGCCGAAATCCGCTGTCTCCTCGTGGAGATGGAAAGCTGGGATCCTCTCTCCCGCCTCGATCGGCGCCTCGCGCACGGTCATCGGAGAAAAGCCGTTGGCTGCCAGTCGCTCTTCGAGCTCGGGCCGGGCGACCCGGTCCTGGTACCGCATCGAATGCCGCCCGCGCGCGACTCCCCGGCCGAGGATCAGGTCGTCGAGCGCCGAAGCGAGCTCCGGGTCCATGCGCGCAGTGTACGCCGGCGCGAGAGTCGATCAGCTCCGATCGGAGTCACATCGATACCGCTCGGTGCTGGCCGGTAAATCGGGGAGCGATCTGGACGCCTTTTTGAGCGCGCGTCCAGGCGTCAAGCGGTCAGACAGGGCCCCCTGGAATCTCGACAGGCGTCCTCACCGTCCTGCCAGAGCCTGCTCGCGCAGGGCGGGTTCGAGGCGAACCAGGACGGCGCGCTCGGCGGCGGGGTAGGACGTGGTGGGGAATTGCCCCGCCCACGCGCGGAGCGCAGGGTGCACCGGATTCCCCGCGAGGACCAGCCACGCGCGCGTGCCGGGCGCCCACGACCAGGTCAGCCTCGGGATCTCGCCCTCGAGATTCAAGATGGGCCTTCCAATCTTCGCGGTTCCCCGCGTCATCTGTTCATAGAGCCACCTCTCGCCAACGCCGTAGAAGGCCGTGCAGAGTTGCGAATAGGGGTTCTCGGTGAAGACCGGCTCTCCTGGCGGCAGCGCGCGCACGGCCCTGCCCAGGGTCCGCCAGTCGGCGCGGCCTTCTCGAAAGTAAGTTCCGAGCGAGCGCAGATCGCCCGCTGCGATTCCGAAAGCGACCAGAAGAGCGACCAGCCGCCAGCGCTTCCTTTCCCAGAGGCCACCGAGAGCCACCGCGGCGAGTGGGATCAATCCGAGGCCCCCCGGAAGGAATCGCCGGACGGCATCGTAGTGCGGATGAATCTGTCCGAGGATTTCGATGACGGCGATTCCTCCGAACGCCCACGCCAGTAAAAAGCGCAGCCGGTCACGCGCCGCGGCGACGACGGCGCCGAAAAGAACAACCAGCAGGTAGAGGGTACCCGGCGTTTGCAGGGGATGGCCGCCGTCGGGAGCAAACAGAAAAAAGGAGAAGACCCGGTCCGCGCGCGCGAGCGTGACCGGAGCGCGGGCCGCTATCGGGGGCCGGCGGGACGCTTCGAGAACCACGGGCCACCACGGCAGGTAGGCGGCCGCGAGAGCGGCGCAGAAGAGCGGGCTGGTCAGCAGAAACCGGCGGGCGGCGGAACGCCGGGACGGATCGGCCCCGAGGGCATCTTCGGCCAGCATCGCGAAAGCCGCGAGTGCGAGCACGACGGCGGCGAAGTACAGGGCATACGCCGTGGCGAGGGAGGCGGCGTACAGCACGACAATCCTCGTTAGCCCCGGCCGTTCCAGGTACCGATCGAGGGACAGGAGCGCGAGTGAGAGGAGAAAGAGCGCCAGCGCGTAGGGGCGGAGCTCCTGCGAATAGCGGACATGAAACGGGGCGAGGGCCAGGAGCAGCGCCGCGATGGCCCCCGCAGATTCTCCCGCCCTCCGGCGGAGAAGGAGGCCGATCGCCGGAATCGTCGCGGTGCCCCAGAGGACGTCGGTCAGCTTTCGGGCCCAATCGGCCGGGTGCAGCGGTTCGAGCGCGCGCCCGATGACGTAATCGAGCGGCGGATGCACGGCGTCGAACCGGATCGACTTCCAGAGAAACGCCCAGGAGCCCTTGATCCAGTAGACCTGCAGGATCTCGTCGAGGCCGTAGGAGAAGTGGTCCAGCCGAAAGAGCCGGAGGGCGAGCCCGATGAGCGTGGCGGCGCCGAGTGCGAGCGTCCAGCCGGATCCGGCAGGATGCAGGTTGGGAGGCGGGATCGCATCCCCGCTCAAGCGGCGCTCTTCACTCGAACGCTCGCCGCGGGCGGGGGGAGGGAGAAGGGGCGCCGTCAAAGGTTCGCCGGCATCTCCCCAACAATAGTCCGGCTCGCTTCACGGGTCGCGAGGGCACCTGATAGGTTCGCCGGATGCCCGGAATGATTTCGCAGCTGATCCGCTTTTCGCTTGCCGTGTGGTTGGGCGGCTCGGTGCTCGTCGCGATGGCGGCGCCCGTGATTTTCGGGCGGGTGCCGTCGCGCGACCAGGCGGGCGGGGCGTTTGGAGAGATTCTTCGACGTTTCGAAGCGATCAAGCAGCTCCTTTCCCTCGTGATGGTGATCGGAATCTTCGTCGAGCTCGAGCGCGCCGGCGGGCTGGCGGGGCCCCTCGTCGTGTCCGGGATCGCGATCTTCGCCGCGGTCGCGACCAACGTGTATCTCGCGATGGTGCTTCGTCCCCGGATGAACTATTTCAGGATGAAAGCCGGCTCGTTCGACGCCGCCGGAGCCGAGGATCCCTGGCGTCGGAATTTCGACCGGCTGCATCGGCGCTCGACGCGAATTTTCCTGCTCGGCGCTCTTGCGGCGGCTGTCGCGCTCTGGTTTCGTCCCTGACTTCGGCGGGCCGGGTCCGCGGTCACCGCGTCTTGGCGATGAGGTCGATCTCGAGCGGCGCCCCCTTGGGGAGGCCTGCGACGGTCACCGTTGACCTCGCGGGCCGATGATCGCCGAAACGGCGCGCATACACGGCGTTCATTGCGGGAAAGTCCTCGGTCCGGGTCAGGTACACGGTCGCTTTCACGACGTCGTCGAGCGTCAGCCCGCCTTCCTGAAGGACCGCTTCGAGGTTGTCGAAGATCCGTTCCGCGGACGGTTCGATCCCGCCCGAAACCAGCTCGCCGCTCGCGGGGTCGAGCGGGATCTGTCCGGACGCGTAGAGAAAGCCGCCTTCGATGACCGCCTGCGAATAGGGACCGATAGCTTTGGGCGCGCCGTCCGTCGCGAGGTATTTCATGGGGGAATCCTAGGACGGGAACGCCGAAACCGGAAACGAAATTGGCCGGGTAGCGGGGATCGGGAACGGGAACCGTGCGGTGCGGAGAATCCCGAGGGAGGCCTGGAGGGGAAAATCAGCTTCGTCGAGCCGCCGCTTCCGCCCTCGCCGTTTCGATCCCCGGGCTCTCGTTTTCCGTGCCCTTGGCGTCCGGCTCCAGGATTCCGATGAACGGGAGGTTGCGGTACATCTCGGCGTAGTCGAGGCCGTATCCGACCACGAAATGATCCTCTATCGTGAATCCGAGGTAGTCCACGGGGATGCCCTCGTTGCCGGCGATCTTCTTTTTCAGCAGTGCGCAGATTTTGACGGACTTGGGGTGCCGGGTCCCGAGCAGCTCGATGATCTTCGTCAGCGTTCTCCCTGTGTCGACGATGTCCTCCACGATGATGACGTCGCGCCCGGCCACGTCCGTCGAGAGGTCGCGTTGGAGGCGGACGTTCCCGGAGGATTTGGTCCCCGACCCGTACGAAGAGACCTGCAGAAAGTCGAGCGACACGGGGGTCGTTTCGAGCTTCTTCGCGAGATCGCAGAGGAAGAAAATGGAGCCTTTCAGGATCCCCACCAGGAGCGCGGGGCGCCCTGCCTGGTCCCGGTCGATCTCCGAGGCGATTCGGGCCACCCCGCTGTCGAGCGTGGCCGCGTCGATCAGCGTCCGGCCCAGTTTCACGGGAAATAAGCCCCGATTGGCCCGTTCGGGGAACGCGGGAGGCCCTGCGGGTGGATGGGAGCTAGAATAGTCTTCACCTCAACAGCGCGAAAAAAAGATGTCGGTCGAGAAAATACAGCTTCTTCACGAAGACTACATCCGCCTCACGGAGCGGTTCAAGGCGCTCTGGACATTCCACCAGTTCGTTCGAGGCGTGTACAAGACTTTTTTTTCGGCGGATGCCGGGTACACGGTCGATTTCACGGCGCTGTACGAGGACGTGAAGACGATCGCCTCCCGCATCAATACGGGGTCTCCGGAGACGGTCGACCCGCTCCTGCGGGACCTGAACTCGCGGTTGGACGGAGTCGCTCGCACGCTGCGCGGAGTCGACCGCAAGGTCTCTCCCTCCTTCATGCGGCGCTTTTTCGAAAAGGTGCGTCCGCAGGACGAGAAGATCGCTTTCTATCTTCTTCGATTCTATTTTTCGCAGCCGGACATCGACGAGGACGTCATCGACAAAGTGGACTTCCTGGCGACCGTCGCGGCAACCGGGCAGGCCGATCCCGAAGCATCGGCGACCCGGCCCCGATCGCAAATCCGGCGCTTCTTCGAGTCGCTCACGGCCTCCTCCGTCTGGCCGCGCATGGATAGCGCAATGACCCCCGCGATCGTCCGCGCTTTCGACGAGCTCGCGACCGACGTGGCGAGCGCGCGGGAGTTCGAGGAGCTGTTGAACCAGCGGCTTCTCGAAAACGTCCGCACGATGAAGCGCCGGGTCGCCAGCGGCCTCTCGAATGCCGAGATCCTGACGGCGGTGGCCTGGTGCAATCTGACGTCGCGCTCCGTCTTTCACCGGCTGTACGAACGGGAGGAGCGGCGGCTCGACGAGGCCACGGGACGCATCACGAACCTCGAGAGAGAGCTGACGCGCGGCGGCGGAGACGCTCCCCCGGAGGAGTTTCAGCGGTTCCGTGATTCCCGCATCAAGTTCGACCGCCAGGCGATGGACCACAACGTCCGCGCGCAGCACGTCCTCGAGCTGAAGACGGCCATCGGCGACGTTCTGACGAAGTTTGATATTTCGGGTCTCGCCGCGGATGACATCGACGACGCGCTCGAGCTCGTCGAGGAAATCGAACCGGCCGGAGGGGACGAAACCTTCTGGCGCCCCTGCCTCGACCGCATTCTCGCGGCGGTTGAGCTCTACGACGACGGCGTCGGACCGCTTCGAACCAACGTCGCCGGCCTCGTCCACCTCGATCTCGAGTCGTGGGAGCTCGCTGCCGCGCGGCGCGCTGTGACCCACGGCGCTCCCGAATCGGCCGCGGACCGGACTCTTCTTCGAGCGACGTCGCTCCGGTTCAAGGCGGAGACGGAGGCGGAGGCCCTCAAGTCGGCGGCCGCCGGAGCCCCGGCTATCGAGCTCGTCAAGGCCGCTCGCGCCACGATTGCGCGCTCGCCCGAGGTGGATCTGGCGGTTTCGGAAATCGTGGACGCTTTACCCCGCGGGTCGGAATCGCGCTCCTGGAGCCGGACGCGGTTCCGATTGCTGCGTTCGACCGCCGACCTGTGGCTCTGCCTCGACGCGGCGGAAGTGGACGGGGATGCCGGCTCCCGCGGAAATCCTGCCTGAATTTCGGATGAAAAACCCTCCGGAGTAGGATCTCCGGGCGGCCGAGGAAGGCCTCCACACGGTCCCCCGGTCAGCCACCGAAAGAAGCGCCCCCATGCCTTCGAAGATCCGCAGGGGTTGGCCGGTTTTGTAGACCCTCGCGTCGCTCGCTCTCCCGGGACGCCTGTCCTTCCCCTCGCCGGCGCCTGTCGCGGCCCCTGGACCAGTCGCGGCGGCCGAGGGCGAGAAGCCGGGAACGCGAGTCGAAGTCACCGAGTTGGAGCGCACGAGCCGAGGCTCGATTTCGCTCAAGTTCGTGCTCGTCAACGACTCCGAGCAATCGTTGGGGTTTGGTTACAACTACGGTTCGAAGGACAACGAGATCAAAGACCACAGCACCATCGGGGGATCACTCTCGTCGATCCGGTCTGGAAGAAGAAGTACTTCGTCGTTCGCGACTCCGAGAAAAACTGCGTTTGCTCGAGCGCACTGAAAGACCTGGGGAAAAAATCCCGGATGAACCTGTGGGCCAAGTTTCCCGCGCCTCCCGAGAACGTCACCAGAATCGGAATTGTGATCCCTCACTTTCAACCGCTCGATGACGTTCCGATCTCCCGGTGAGGTCTGCGGGCGCCTGAAGCGCGCCGCAGGATGCCTCTAGCCGGCGGTGCTCTTTGCCGTCGCCTGAGCCGCTCCGGCATGGGCCCAGAGCGATGGGTCCACGGGAAAAGTCCTCGACCTCGTATTTCGAGTGGAGGACATCGGAGGAAAGGT
>JBDUBI010000090.1:0-10347 GCA_040004225.1 Acidobacteriota bacterium | reverse complement strand
CCGGTGCGGATCGAGCCGCCGAGCTTCCGGTTCACCGCGTGATGGGCGACCCGGATTCTCGGGTCGGCGGCCGAGAGCTCGTCGGCGATCCGGCCTGTCCCGTCGGTCGAGGCGTCGTCCACGAGGACGATCTCCCAATCGCGGACTTCCTCGGCCGACAGGAGAGCTTCGCAGGCTTCGCGAGCGGCGGCCACCGCGTGGCGCATGCCCGTCTCCTCGTTCCACATCGGGAAAATCACGGAAATGCCGGAAAAACGGGCCATGGACGTTCCCGGAATTATATCAACGGAAGTTCAGACCAGCTTCCCGGGAGCCGCGGCCTCGCCCGCCTTCGCCAGGGCCGGGCGGTCGCGGCGGCGGATGTAGATCGTTTTTTCGATCGTCGCGTGGACGGTCCCGCCCGCGTCCGCGAGGTCGATCCGGTACACCCGGTCGATCGACCGTTCCGTTTTCAGAAGGCTCCGGATGGCATCCGTTTCCTCGATGGGGAGGACGAAGCGCGCGAGCAGCTTTGTCCGTCCGGGTTTTACGAATTGGATCGAGGCGGCCCGGTCCCACACGACGTACTCGGGCCCGAGCGTCTGCAGCAGCATGATCATGAAGAACGGATCGACCGCGCCATAGAGGCTTCCGCCGAAGATCGTTCCCACGTAGTTCCGGGTGCGCCAGTTGAGCGGCAGGGAGACTCGGATCTCCCGGAAGTCCGGGGCGACGTGCGTGACGCGCCCGCCTGTGCCGCGGAACGCCGGAAACCAGTTGAAGACGAAGCGGCGCGAGCGTCCGCGAAAGAGTTTCCAGAGGATCGAGTTCATGAGGCGAGCGCGCCGGAGATCGACGTCGCCGATGGACGCGTCAGGGGCCCGGAACGCCGCCCGGGGGCCCGGCCGCGCCACGTTCTTCGGTGCCGGCGCCGGCGGCACCTTCCTTCAGGCTCCGCCACATCTCAGTCCAGAAGCCGGGCGGCTGCGACCGCAGGACGAGAAACGGCCTCGCCGCGAGACCCACGATCTCGTGTGTCTTGTCGCCCAGCATGTAGGTCTGAATTGCCCCGCGCCGCGGCGACGAGCCCACGATTAGGAGGTCCTGCCGACCGCGACGGACCTCTTCGAGAACGCAGCGCACGACGTCTCCCGCCGCGAGCCGGAGCTCCGCGGCGGCGCCCGCCTTCTCGAAGATCTCGACCTGTCGCCGAACGTTGCGGGCCAGCCGGGAATTGGAGGCCAGGAATTCGCGCGGGCTGACCTCTCCTTCGCGGAGCCGGTCGCCGTACATACCGGGAAGGTCCGGAGACACGTGAAACACGGTGACGTGCATGCCGAGGGCCGCCGCGAGCCCGGCCGCAAAGCGCGCGCCCTCCTCGATGAACCGCTCCCCCCCCGTGCAGAACAGTGCCCGCTTCGGGGCGAACTCGCCCGGCGGCGTGACGAGCACCGGCGGCGACAGCTCGCGCACCAGCCGCCACACGGTGGGGCCGATGGCGCGTCGAACCCCGGCCGCACCGGGACGCGTCCCGGCGACCACGAGCGACGTCGGAGTGTCCGCGGCGTTCTTCGATGCGACGTCGAGCAGACTGCCGGTGGCGCGCACGCTCTCGACCGAGGCGACCCGCCCGCGTGCGTGCTCGTAGGCGGCGGCCAGGGCGGATTCGAGGCCCGCGTCTTCGCCGGATCCCGCCGAGACTCCCAGGATCGTCAGCGGGGCCGCGAGAGCCGTGGCGATCTCCGTCGCGGCGCGCGCCGCGCTCTCCCCTGGCGCGGAGGCGTCGACGAGCGCCAGGATCCTCTCCGCGCCGGCCGGGCTCACAGCTTCACCATCCCCTTGTGGAAAAGCTGCCAGATGAGGAGTCCCGCCCCGAGCAGGGGAAGGGGCACGAACGCCAGCCGGATCCACGGGCCGTGAAACTTCTCCGTCGCCGCGGCCCCGATCTGCGCGCCCACGGCGGCGCCCGTGTGCATGACGAGAGCGATCAGGATGTCCACATTCCCCTTGAGGGCGTGCGAGACGGTTCCGTATCCGGCGGAGATGATGATTTCGAACAGGTCGGTGCCGATCGCGACGTGCGTCGGCACCCCGAGCACGTAGACGAGCGAAGGCATGCGGATGTACCCCGCGCCGCCCCCGAGAAGCCCGGAAAAGAAACCCCCCACGAGCCCCACGAGCAGGATCGCCCACACGGAGATTTTCGCGATCCCCGATGCCGGCAGCGAGACGTAGGGCGGCAGCCGCAGGGCCTGGACTTTTTTCACGACCGCGGTGAAGTGAATGCGGTCCCGTTTGATCGTCTTGATGCGTCCGGTCGCGATGAGCCGCCGCATCCGCAGCGCGCCGAGACTCTCCCAGGCCATGAACAGCGACAGAATGATGAGGATCGTCGAGAACACGCCTCCGAGGACGAGGTCGGTGAGGTTCAGGCGCTTTAAGACCTGCACGAGCTGCGCTCCGAGCTCCACGCCCACGAGCGTGCCGCCCACCATGATCAGCCCGAGCTTCAGGTCGACGTTGCCGAGCGCCCGGTGCTTCTTCGCCGCGACGACCGACTTTCCCATGATGTGCGCGAGGTCGGTGCCCACGACGAAGTTCATCGGAAGTCCGAGGGAGTAGAGCGCCGGCCCGGCCAGGAAGGATCCGCCCACCCCGAAGAATCCTCCGAGGACGCCGACGACGAGGCCGATCCCGATCAGCCACGGGGAGGAAATGGTGACGCCGGAGATGGGGAAGTGCATCGCAGCCTGCTAGGCCCTGGCGCCCTCGTCGCGGCGCGCGCGACGAAACCGTCCGACGAGAAGCGTCGTCAGAAACTCAAGGAGAACACCCTGCCCGAGCATCAGCAGGACCGCGAGAATGCCGTACAACGCCCGGTGGTGCTGCTCGGCGCTCAGCAGCACGGGACTCAGCGCGCGCAGCACGATCAGCAGGTAGGCCGCGACCATGACGGAGTAGACCGCGATCTCGATCAGCAAAACGCTCAGAGAGCCTGCCGGCTTGGGTTCGGGCTCCGCGCTCGACATCGTCAACCTTTCTGCAGGAAAGTCACCATCCTTCTTTCCCGCCTGCGCCTGCCGTATTCTCCATCAGATGGATGAGCCGGGATACCTGCAGCTTCTCGCGTCCGGCGAGCTCGAAACGCGGGTGGAACGGCTGTACGCGCTTCTCGGCGCCTGCACGGTCTGCCCGCGCGATTGCGGAAACGACCGCCTCGCGGGCGTCCTCGCGTCGTGCGCCTCGGGCCTGCATCCCGTCGTTTCCTCTCACACGCCGCACTTCGGAGAGGAGCCCTGCCTGTCGGGGACGCGGGGGGCCGGGAACGTTTTCTTCGGCAACTGCAACCTGCGCTGTGTCTACTGTCAAAACTGGCAGATCAGCCAGAGCTTTGCGTCGCAGCGCGTCAACGAGGTCACGGTCGAGCGGCTCGCGGCGATGCTCCTGGAGCTGCAGGAGCGGGGCTGCCACAACATCGGATTCGTCTCGCCGACGCACTATGCGCCGCAGATGGCGAAGGCGGTCTCGATCGCCGCGCGGCAGGGGCTCCGGCTTCCGATTGTCTACAACACGAATGCCTACGACTCGGTGGAGGTCTTGAAGCTTCTCGAAGGCATCGTGGACATCTATCTCCCGGACCTGAAATACGCGGACCCGGAGGAGGGGTCGCTCTATTCGAAGGTGCCGGAATATCCGAGGCGGTCCCGCGAGGCGCTCGCCGAAATGTACCGGCAGAAGGGTTCGCGGCTGGTGATGGGGGAGGACGGGCTCTTGAAATCCGGCCTGCTCGTTCGCCTCCTGGTCCTCCCGAACGGCGTTGCGGGGGTCGCCGACTCCCTGGCCTGGATCGCGGAGGCGCTTTCGCCGCGCGTCGCCGTGTCGCTGATGGCCCAGTACTACCCGATCCACCGCGCCGCGGCCGGCGGGAAATACAGCGCCCTGGCCCGTTCGATCACGGCGGGGGAATGGGAAGAGGCCCTGGCCGCGCTCGAGGCGAGTGGGCTCGAGAACGGATACCAGCAGGAGCTCGAGACAGCGAACCGATACTACCGGCCCGATTTCAGCGACCGGGAACAGCCGTTCCGGGACATCCGGGACTTCGGGAAGACGGCGGACTGACTCCCGCCAGAGGGTGCCGGACGGGTCTTAGTGTATAATAAAGACCTGACCCCACCTAGAAGAGCGGCTTTTGCGGGCCACATGACGGGGTCTCCGCTTCGGTAATTCCGGAGAGAGCCGGGTAGGCGTCGCGCAGCGAGCCCGGGGTCAGGACCAGTTCGCCCGTGACGCGGTGCTGGAGCTGGAGGGCGTTGGCGACGGCCTGGCCGCGGAAGTGGTTGTTCCAGATCGCCGTAACGCCCCGGACGCTTCCCGGCGGGGCGGGGCCCCCCGGCCCGCCCGCCGATTCGCCCGCCACACGGAGGCGCCGGGCGAACTTCTCGACCTGCTCCTCCGTGTACAGGTAGTTGTATCGCTCCTCGTTCGACGTGTTCGGGCCGAACCATTTCGCGGCGTTTCGGCCGTGAAACCGGTAGTACGCGCGTCCCGGGGCGATGTGGTCCGTCGCTCGGAGGTTGTCGCCGATCCAGGGCTGGTCGATGTTCACGAAGAGCGCGTCGTGCTCCGCGAGGGTCTCGCGGGCGTCGTTCGCGTCCCACGAGGCGTGCCGGAACTCGGCCGCGAGCGGCAGAGAATCGAAGCGTCGGAGCAGCGCGTCGAGCGACCCGCGGTTCTCGGGAGTGTTGCGAAACGACACCGGGAACTGGACCAGAACGGCGGTGAGCCGGCCCTCTTCCGCCAGGGGCGCCATCGCGGCGAGAAACTCCCTCTCCTCGGGCGACCCGGCCGTGCGCTCGTGCGTGAATCCGCGGAAGAGCTTCGCGGTAAACGCAAACCTCGGGTTGTGCGCGACGCGGCGCGCCCAGTCGCGCGTCGAGCGTACCTTGGGGATCCGGTAGAAGGAGGAGTTGATCTCGTTGGTGTCGAAGAGCGAGGACATGAGAGCCAGGGGATCAAATCCCGGAGGCGGGCGGAGAGGGTACACGATGCCCTTCCAGTCTTCGTAAGACCAGCCCGCCGTGCCGATCCGGGTCGGGACGGACGCGAGGCCGTCCTCCATCGCTATTTCCGGCGGGGAGGACCGGGGGTCGGGCGGCGGGGACCTCCGGCCGGCGGCGCGGTCGCGGCGGGCGGCGGGGCGGGCACGACCGCCGCGGCGGCAGCGCCCTTCGCCATCAACCCCGCAAAGTCGAAGTGCTCGGGATCGCCGGCGAGCCAGAACTGACCTCCACCCGCGGGGACGTCGGCCACGGCGAGCTGCACCTGCCAGATCCCGTCTTCCCAGTCCGCGCCGATCGGCGCGCTGAACGGAACGCTCACGGAGGCAGCGCGCGCCGGAACGTTGACCGTGCCGTTCCAGATCGCGATCCGGCGGTTCTTCGGTGAGATCGCTTCGGCGCGCAGGGCGAGCTTCGACGCCTTTTCCGCGGGGGTGACGTCCACTACGGCTTCGACGCGCAGCCGCGGGTCCGTCCCCCGGCGGAGGGGAATGCCGTCGGGCGCGGCCCTCTTGCCGGAGGCGTCCGCTGCGAAGACAGCGAGGTCACCGAGGGTGGGGCGCGGGATCTCGTTGTGCTTCTTGCCGTCCAGACGGAAGCGGATCCCGATGTTGACCGCGGAGTCGATCGGCTTTCCGTTTCGTGTCGCCGGCTTGAACTGCCACGCCTGGACGGCGGCGAGCGACGCGTCGACGAAGCCGAGGTTCGTGGCCGCGACCGCCTGCGCGTCCTGGACCTTGCCCCGGGGGTCCACGCGGCCGACGATCAGCACGTTGCCTTGCTTCTGGCTCTTGACCAGACCCTCGGGGTAGGTCGGCTTCTGCTCGCGGGTGAGCGCCGCGCCGGTCACCTGGCCGGCGGCGGCGGGCGCGAGGCCGAGAAGAAGGAGGAGGAACGCGGGCGGCGGGGTCCGTCCCCTCATGCGCCGGCCGCCGCCTCGAGCGCCCGCCGGGCATGGTACGAGGACCGGACGAGCGGCCCCGCTTCGACGCGCGCGAATCCCATCGCCTCGGCCCCGGCGCGTATCTGTTCGAATTCCGCCGGCGTGTAGTACTTCTCGACCGGCAGACGGCGCGCGTGCGGCTGCAGGTACTGGCCGACCGTCGCGATGTCGCATCCGGCCGCTCGCAGGTCGGCGAGCGTCGCGAGGAGCTCCTCGACGGTCTCCCCGAGTCCCACCATCAGCCCCGACTTCGTCTTCACGGAGGCTCCCGTGGTCCGACGCCACCGGTCCGCGCGCGCGAGAAGCTCGAGAGTCTGTTCGTACCGCGCTTCGGGGCGGACCCGGCGATAGAGCCGGGGGACCGTCTCCGTGTTGTGATTCAGGATCTCGGGCGCTTCCGCGAGGACGGCGTCGAGAGCGGCTTCATTGCCCTGGAAATCCGGGATCAGGACCTCGACCGTGCATCCGGGTACGCGCCTGCGGATCGCCCGGATCGTCGCCGCGAAGTGCGCCGCGCCGCCGTCCTCGAGGTCGTCCCGGTTGACCGATGTCACCACCGCGTGGGACAGTGCCAGCTCCGCCGCCGCTTGAGCGACCCTCTCCGGTTCCTCCGGGTCGAGATCGCCGGGCTTCCCCTTGCCCACGGCGCAGAAGCCGCAATGACGCGTGCAGATGTCTCCCGCGAGCATGAACGTGGCCGTGCGCTCGCGGGCCCAGCACTCGTGGATGTTCGGGCACCGCGCCTCTTCGCACACCGTGACGAGGGACAGGCGGCGCATCATGTCGCGCACCTGGTCGTACTCGCCCGTCGTGTTCAGGCGCACCTTGAGCCACTCCGGGCGCTCGAGGCGTGAGGGGCGCGGCAAAGCGGAAGAGGGGCTCGTCGGAAGAACGGGAAGGCTGCTCACGCGCCGATTATCTCGCGGGAAAAGATGCCGGCGAAGCGCGCCCGGAAGGCGGCCGCGACCTCTTCGAGCGGCGGGGCGTGACCGAGCAGAGTCTCCATTGAGGTGACGCCCCCGTCCACGATGCCGCAGGGGACGATCCCGAGAAACCCGGCGAGAGGCTCGGCGGTGACGTTCAACGCGAAGCCGTGAGTCGTGATCCACCGTGAGATGTGCACGCCGATGGCGGCAATCTTGTCGTTCCCGACCCAGACCGACGTCACGCGATCCGGACGCGGCGAGCGGGCGCTCTCGATCCCGAAATCCGAAAGCGTTCCGATCAGCGCTTCCTCGAGGTCCCTCACATAGGCCTTGACGTCGCGGCGGTCCGGGTCGAGGTTTACGATCGGATACCCGACCAGCTGCCCGGGGCCGTGAAATGTGACCTTCCCGCCGCGGTCGGTCTCGAAAAGCTCGATCCCGAGCTCCTGACGCCGTTCCGGCGAAAGCAGCACGTCGGCGGCCGTCGCATTCCGGCCGAGCGTGAAGACCGGCGCGTGCTCGAGGAGGAGCAGCGATTCCTCCCCTCCCGCGGCGACCGCGGCCGCGGCCTCCTGTTGAAGCCGGAGACCGTCCGCATAGGGGATACGCCCCAGCCAGGGGGCGTTCACCGTCCGTCTCTCCGCCGCAACCGTCATCGCGACAGGAGTCTAGCGCCGCCCGGCGCCGCGTAGAGGAGGAGGATCGGGTCCCAGTACGGGATCCGGTAACGCCAGACGACGATCAGCGCCACATGGGCGGCGAACGTCACCGCCAAAACGCAAAGCGCGAAGTTCCGGACCCCGCGCCGGCGCGCCCCCGAAATCCCCGCAACCGCGAGCAGCGTCGCGGCCGTTCCCGCGGCGCCGACCGCGAAGACGACAGGCCGCGGCCAG
This sequence comes from Acidobacteriota bacterium, assembly GCA_040004225.1. GTDB lineage: Bacteria > Acidobacteriota > Thermoanaerobaculia > UBA5066 > Gp7-AA6 > JALYUA01. Next base: position 2,549 of record JBDUBI010000090.1, on the reverse strand, counting down.
AACAGCGGGTTCGGGTACGGGCGCGTGAAATCCCAGGCCTTTCGCAGCAGGAGCCGGGCCCAGCCCGCGGCGGCCGAGCGCTCCGCGACGGCCTTCGAGAAGAAGTAGCGCGATCGCTGCCGCGGCGAGGTCCGCCCCGAAGCCGCGAGCGCCGCCGTCTGGCTGTCCAGGCTCGCGAACATGGCGCGGCTCCAGGCGAGGTATTCGTTTCGGGATTGGATCTCGTAGAACCGAACCATCCAGTCGGAGTTGCCCTGGTAGAACGCGGAACCCGCGGCGTCGTTGACGGGCAGGAATTCGTGGAAGACGAGCGCATTCCGCAGAGTCCACGGGGCGAGGGTTAAGAAAAAGCCGAGGAGGGCCGAACCCGCGACATGCCAGCGCGCGCGGGGCGGGTGACGCCGATCGAAAAGCGGGGCGCCGAGCAGGGGCATGAGGACGAGAGCCGACGGGCGCGTCAGGGCGGCGGCGGCAGTCACCGCGCCGGCGAGGAGAGCAAGGTTCGACGAAGGTCGGTCGCCTGCGGCGAGAAGGAGGAAGCCCGACGCGAGCAGCAGGAGCAGGAACAGCGGCTCGCTGGCGACGTCCAGGGAAAGCGAGACGAGGGCGGGATAGAGGGCGGCCGCCGCTCCGGTCGCAATCGCGATCGCGCGGCTCCGGAAGATGCGCGCCGAAAGCGCCGCGAGGAGAAGCGCGGCCGCGGCTCCGAGCGCGGCGTTGGCGGCCTTCGCGGCCGCGATGCGTTCGGGGCGTCCCAGAGTGACGGCCGCGAGAAAGACCGGATATCCCGGGGCCCGGAAATAGTACGGCTCGGTCGAGACCGGGTAGTGGCCCGTCCGAACGAGCTCGCGGGCCGCAAAGAGATACGCCGGAGCGTCTCCGAAGGCGACCGAGGTCCAGCCCGCCCACGTCACCGCGGCGAGCCGCGCCACGAGAGCGAGCAGGAAGATGGCGCCGCAGACTCGTCTTCCGATCGCGGGAACGGGCGCGAGGGGCGCCCCGATCGCAAGCGCCTCCGAACGTCCGGGAGAGGACCGCGCCGAAGCGGCCGCGTCAGCCGAGGTCGAACTCGCCTTTCTCGAGCGTCTTCTTGACGCTCGCGAGGAACCGGTCGGCGTCCGCGCCGTCGATCAGCCGGTGATCGAACGAGAGAGCGAGGTATCCGACCGTGCGGATGCCGAGCGCGTCGTTTCCGTTCTCATCCGTGATGACGACCGGCCGCTTCTCGATCGTCCCGACGCCGAGGATGGCGACCTGCGGCTGCGGGATGATCGGCGTTCCGAAGAGAGACCCGAACACGCCGGGGTTTGTGACGGTGAACGTTCCCCCCTGGATTTCCTCGGGCTTCAGGCGCTTGGCGCGGGCGCGTTCGGCGAGGTCCTGCGTGGCGCGGGCCAGGCCGAGGATCGACTTCTCGTCGGCGCTGCGAATGACCGGGACGATCAGGCCCCAGTCGAGAGCGACCGCCATCCCGAGGTGGATGTCCCTGTGGTACACGATGCTCTCGCCGTCGATCGATGCGTTGACCTGCGGGAACTCCTTCAGGGACTGCACGCACGCCCGGAAAATGAAGGGGAGATACGTCAGCTTCACCCCGTTCTTCTCGAGGAACGCGTCCTTGTTCCGGTCCCTCAGGCGCGCGATCGCGCTGTAGTCGATCTGAAAGACGGTCGTCACGTGCGCCGACGTCCGCTTGGAAAGAATCATGTTCTCCGCCGTGATGCGGCGGATCTTTGTCATCGCGACCACCTCGTCCCGTTCCGTTACGGACATCGGGGCGCGGGGCGGGGCGGACTCGGCGCGCGCCGCCGCCGGCAGGGCGGAAGGAGCGGGTGCCGCGGCGGCGGCGGGCCGAGGGGCGGGAGCCGCGGCCGCCGGCGCCGGCGCCGGAGCGGCCACGGGCCGATTTTCGATGTAGGACAGGATGTCGTTTTTGGTGACGCGGCTGTGGATGCCGGTTCCTTCGATCTCGCCGATCGCGACGCCGTGCTCCTGCGCGATCTTCCGTACGAGGGGGGAGGAGCGCTGGCGGATCCGGTCTTCGATCGAGGCGATTTCCCCGCCGCCGTCGCGCTCGATGCGCGCGCCGCCCTCGCGGCCCGTCGCAGCGCCCGTCGGAGCGGGGCCGCGCGCTAATTGTTCCGCGGCGGGAGGAGCCGGGCGCGGCGGAGCGGCCGCCGGCGCGGGAGCCGCGGCAGGGGGTTCCGCGGACGGAGACGGGGGCGCCGCCGCCGGGGCGGGAGCGGCGGGCGGTTGTTTTTCAGCCGGTGCGGCGGCGGACGCCGGGGCCGGTGGGGGAGGAGCCGGAGTCGCCGCCGCCACCGCCACCGGAGCCTCCGCTCCCTTTTCCCCCGCTTCGCCGATCGTCGCGACGACGGTGTTGATCGCCACCGTCGCGCCCTCCTGGACCTTGATGTCCAGGAGCGTGCCCGCGACCGGGGAGGGGATCTCGGCGTCGACCTTGTCTGTCGAGATTTCGAAGATGGGCTCGTCGCGTTTGACCGGATCTCCCACCTTCTTCAACCACTTGGTGATCGTTCCCTCGGCGA
>JBDUBI010000055.1:0-3095 GCA_040004225.1 Acidobacteriota bacterium | reverse complement strand
CCTCCTTTCGGGCACGCGCACGCCGCCCCGCGAAGGCGTACGGATGGGGGAAGGACAGTCATAAAAGGTGGGCGTTCAGTTGTGCGGGGTCCTATAAAGCTGGCGCAAAGTAGCATGCGCGTCCCGGGCGCGCAAGGGCCTTTCGGGTTGTACTAGAGCGTACGGAAAGGCCTCATCCAGCTCCAAACGCCCTGTTTACAGCGACTTCGAGGCGAGCCGGAGGTGAGCGCGCCGGACGCGGGCGATGCGGAAACCGCGGCCGAGATCCGCTACGTCGAGCCGATGACCCCCGCGGGAGGGGAAGAAGCCGTCGCGTACCTCTTCCTCGGAATCCGTCCGGCCAGCCAGGCGTCCCGACCGGCCCGCACGGCATCACGCATCGCGCGGGCCATCCGCACGGGCTCCCGGGCCCCGGCAATTCCGGTGTTCATGAGAACTCCGGCCGCCCCGAGCTCCATCGCGATGCACGCGTCCGACGCGGTTCCGACGCCGGCATCGACGATGACGGGCACGCCGGCGCGCTCCAGGATGATCGCGAGGTTGTTCGGGTTCTGGATCCCGAGTCCGGATCCGATCGGCGCGCCGAGCGGCATCACGGCGGCGGCGCCCGCGTCTTCCAGCTTGCGCGCCATGATCGGGTCGTCCGACGTGTAGGGAAACACGATGAAGCCCTCGCGCACGAGAGTCTTCGTAGCCGCGAGCAGCTCCTCGTTGTCGGGCCACAGTGTCTGTTCGTCCCCGAGCACCTCGAGCTTCACCCACTCGGAGAGGCCCACTTCGCGTCCCAGGCGCGCCGCGCGCACGGCGTCCTCCGCGTTGAAGCAGCCGGCGGTGTTCGGAAGGATGGTCATGCCGGGGGGCACGAAATCGAGGAGGGATTCCTTCCCCCGGTCGGTCAGGTTCACACGGCGGACGGCGACCGTGACGATCTCGGCTTCGGATTCCACGAGCGCAGCCCGCATCAACGGGAAGCTGGCGTACTTTCCCGTGCCGACGATGAGACGGGAGGTGAAGGTCTTCCCCGCGAGGGCGAATGGCTCGGAGGCGAGCCCCGGAACGGCGGTGTCGGGTGGCGCGGAGGTCGTCACGGCGTCTTCCTTTCTTCAAACACAACGTTGTCGAGCAGGCGGGTCTTCCCCAGCCGGACGGCCGCCACGAGCGCCGCTCCGGGCGCGGCGCGTTCCGCCCGCTCCATCGACGCGATCTCGACCACCTCGACATAGTCCACCAGGAGCCCCGCGGTCTCGAGCTCCCGCCGGGTCTCTTCTTCGATCCGCCGGGCGTCCCGCTCGCCCGAAGCCGCCCGGTCCCGCGCATGAAACAGAGCCCGCGGGAGTGCCGCGGCCCTCGTGCGCTGCTCCGGGGAGAGAAACGCGTTGCGGGAGGACATGGCGAGCCCGTCGGTCTCCCGGATGGTTTCGCCGATCACGACGCGGACGGGGAAATCGAGATCCCGCACCATGCGGCGGATGACCGCGGTCTGCTGGAGGTCCTTGCGCCCGAAATAGGCGGCGTCCGGTCCGACCTGGAGGAACAACTTGGCGACGACCGTGGCAACTCCGCGAAAGTGGCCCGCCCGGACGGATCCTTCGCCGCCCTGCGAGACGACGCCGACCTCGACGGAGGTGGAGAAGCCGGGAGGGTAGAAGGAGCCGTGCGCGGGAGCGTAGAGCACGTCGGCGCCCGCCGACTCGAGGAGAGAGCCGTCTTCCTCGACGCGACGCGGATACCGCTCGAAGTCCTCGCCGGGAGAAAACTGAAGAGGATTGACGAAGATGGAAACGACGGTGAACCCGCACTCCGCCCGGGCCCGCCGGACGAGAGAGAGATGTCCTTCATGGAGTGCCCCCATCGTCGGGACGAAACCGATGCGCCGTCCGTCGCGGCGGGCTTCGCCGACCGCCTCCCGCAGCGCGGGCAGATCGCGAACCGTCCTCATCTCTCTAGCCTAGCGCGGACCGGACTTCACCCGGGTCTTCGGGTCAGTAGATCCGGCGCAAGGCCGGAGTCGCTCCTCCCGTGAAAGATTCCGCCGTGCTCGGAAAGGCTCCGCTCTTCACGTCCCGGGCAAAATCCCGGGCCGCTCCCTCGACCAGCGGTGCCAGCTCCGCGTAGCGGCGCACGAAGCGCGGAGTCGAGGAGGTACCGGTCAAGCCCATGACGTCGTGAAAGACGAGCACCTGCCCGTCGCAGCCGGCGCCCGCGCCGATTCCGATCGTGGGGATGGCGAGATCGCGCGTGATCTCCGCCGCGAGGCCTTCGGGAACGCATTCCAGCACCAGAGCGAAGCAGCCGGCCTGCGCCAGGGCCTCGGCATCCAGACGGATTTCCGCGGCGTCGCCCGCGTTCTTGCCCTGCACCTTGAAGCCGCCGAATTTGCGGTACGACTGAGGCGTGAGCCCGACGTGGCCCATGACCGGGATGTCGGCCGCCACGATCGCCTCGACCGCCGGGAGAATGCGGCGGCCGCCCTCGACCTTCACGGCGGAGCAGCCGCCCTCGGCGAGCAGCCGCCCGGCATTTAAAACGGCTTCCCGGGGGTCAGCCTGGTAAGAGAGGAACGGCATGTCTCCGACCACGAGCGCGCGGCGCGAGGCGTCCGCCACCGCCCGGGTATGTCGCACCATGACGTCCATGGTGGCGGTGAGCGTGTTCGCGCGCCCGTAGACGGTCATCTCAACGGAGTCGCCGACGAGCAGCACGTCCATTCCAGCGGCGTCGAGCAGCCGCGCCGAGGAGGCGTCGTACGCCGTCATCATCGCGATCTTTTCCCGGCCTTTGGCGGAGAGCAGCGCCGGGACGCCGACAGGGGAGGTTTCCGAGAGGCTGGCCATATCGCGCTCCTTTCCTTTCGGTCGACGTCCGGAAGAACCGGATCGCCGCCGACAAGGGCGTGAGGGAAATTATACCGCTCGCGCCGCCTCTCGGGGAGAGGGTCGGGGATCCTGTCCCTCTACCCGCGCCCGGGGAGAGGGTTGGGGTGAGGGGCAGTCACCCTGGGGCAATGTCAGGGACAGAGCGCGCCGCCGGGAGCGAGTCGTGCGCCCTCTCCCTCTCCCCGCGCCCGGGGAGAGGGTTGGGGTGAGGGGCAGTCT
>JBDUBI010000106.1:0-10436 GCA_040004225.1 Acidobacteriota bacterium | reverse complement strand
CAGGAGTACGCGAACGACGTCGTCTACACGATCAAGCAGATCTGCGAAGAGGAAAGCGTCCCCGTTCCCACTCTCGTGACCGAATCGGGGCGCGCGGTGACCGCGTTTCACTCGGTCCTGATCGCCAACGTGCTCGACGTCGCCGACCGGATCGAGCAGGGCCGCAAGGTCCGCGTCACCGGGAAAGACGCTCCCGTGATCCAGGAGCTGGCGGGCATTCTCGCAACGACAAACGCGAAGAACCTCCGCGAGAGCTACCACGACGCTCAGCAGTACAAGGAAGAGCTCTTCACGCTTTTCAATCTCGGGCATCTCTCGCTCGAGGACCGCTCGAAGGGCGAGATCCTCTACTGGCAGATCTGCGAGCGGATCCATCGGGATTTGAAGACCCTGAAGGAAATCCCGGAAGAGTTCGAGGACATGGAGAAGATGCTGGCGGACACCTACGTCATGAATTTCTCGGTCTTCCAGTCTCTGCCCGACTCCTGGGCCATCGACCAGCTCTTTCCCATCCTTCCGATTCACCGTTTGAACGAACGGCCGGTCGAGGTCGGAACGCTCGCCGACATCACGTGCGATTCGGACGGCAAGATCGACAAGTTCATCGACGTGCGCGACATCAAGGACACGCTGCCGCTCCACACCTTCCGCAAGGATGAGCCGTACTACGTCGCGTTCTGTCTGATGGGCGCGTACCAGGACGTGCTGGGAGACCTCCACAACCTCTTCGGAGAAGCGCATGAAGTCTTAGTCACCGTGGACGAGGAGGGGCGCGGGAAGGTGGAGGACGTCCTCCCCGGGGAGTCCTGCGAGCGCGTGCTCGAGTACATGAACTACGACCGGACCGAGATCCTCGACTCCATTAACAAGCAGCTGCGCCGGGTGACCAACCGCCCCGTCAAAAAGGACGAGGTCCAGCGCATCTACAAGGAATTCGAGGCGATGTTCCCCCGGTACACCTACCTCGAGAGATGAAAGAGGCCGTCGCACTGCCTCCCCTCCCCCTCTTCGCCCGCCGCTCCCCCTCCGACGTCGACTTTCGCCCTTTCCCCTTCGCCGCGCGAAGCCGCGCGCTCTCCTCGTGAGATTTCCCAGATGAGCCGCCGAAACATTTCCACCGACACGCCCTGGGAGCCCCGCGTCGGCTACTCGCGCGCCGTGCGGGTCGGCAACGTGGTGCATGTTTCCGGAACCACCGCGACCGCTCCGGATGGGACGATCGTAGGGATCGGCGATCCTTACGCTCAGACGGTGCAGGTGCTTCGAAATATTCAGTCCGCTCTGGAGAGCTGCGGCGCCCGCCTTCAGGACGTCGTGCGCACGCGGATGTACGTCACCGACATCTCCGCCTGGGAAGCGATCGGGCGCGCCCACGGCGAAGTCTTCGGCGAGATCCGCCCGGCGACCTCGATGATCCAGATTTCACGGCTCATTTCTCTCGACATGCTCGTCGAGATCGAAGCGGAAGCGATCCTCGAAGGAGAGGCGAGTCGTTAGGAACGGCGGCCGTCGGCAGACGAAAGTCCGTGCCTTCCTTCGGGAACGAAAGAAAGATCCGTCCGAAATTCAGTAGAGAAGATGCCGCGCCCGCAGCCTCGTGAACGCCGCGAGCTCGCTCTTCCAGGACGCCAGGATCCTCTCGGGTACATCTCCCGCCTCGATCCGATCGATCGTCGATGCGCTGGCGATGAGCTCGCCGAGCTTCGCGCGGTCCCAGTCTCCCGGGAAGAGCGCGCGCAATGCGGACATCAACTCGATTCCGAGCGTCACCGATCGCAGCGCGTCGCGGTCGACGAGGCCGATCCGAATCCCGCCGCACGCCTTTCCCTGGTAGACGGACGCGTAGGGAGTGAAATGAATCGGCGTGAAGCGAACGCCGGGGATGCGACGTGACGCCAGGTACGCGGCGAGGCGGCGGCCGTCGATCCACGGAGCCCCGACGACTTCGAAGGGCGTGTCGGTGCCTCGCCCGACGGAGACGTTCGTCGGCTCGAGAAGCGCGACGCCGGGATAGAGCGCGGCTTCCGTCAGTGAGCGCATGTTCGGCGAGGGGTTCACCCACTCGAGGCCGGTCTCGTCGTACCAGAGCGCGCGGGTCCAGCCGCGCATCCGGACCACTTCGAGCTTCGCGCCGATCCTGTTCTCCGAGTTGAAGAGCCCGAGGAGCTCTCCCGGCGTCATGCCGTAGCGGACCGGAATCGAGGCGTACGCGGTGAACGAAAGCTTGTCGGAATCGGCCAGCGGACCTTCGACGACCGAGCCCCCGATCGGGTCTGGACGGTCCAGAACCACCAGCGGGATCTTCGCCTTCGCCGCTTCCTCGAGGAGGTAACCGCCCGTCGTCGTGTAGGTGTAGAACCTCGCTCCGACGTCCTGGATGTCGAGGACGAGCGCGTCCAGGTCCGCGAGCTCCGCGGATGAGGGGCGGCGGCGCTCCCCGTAGAGCGAGACGACGGGCAGCCCGGTTCCCGGATCTTTCCCGTCGGCGACCGGAGCGTCCGCATCCGTCCGCAGCCCGTGCTCCGGCGAGAAAAGCCTCACGAGCTCGACGCCGGCGTCCCGCGCCGGTTTCGACGCGAGAACATCGATCGTCGAGCGGCCGTCCCGCGCCATCCCCGTGGCGTTGGTCACGAGCCCCACGCGCTTTCCGGCGATCGCGCGAAAACCCTCTGCCGTCAGAACGTCGATGCCCGCCATCACGGAGGGGGCAACGTGCGGAACCGCCGCGGCCAGGCGCCGGGCCGCCGGAAGCGAATCGGGCGTCAGCGCGGCGGCGACGACGTTCGCGACCAGACCCCGGATCCGGACGACGTTTCCCTCGCCATCCGGGTGGACTCGGTTGGAGAGAAAGACGACAAAGGTCCGCGACGAGGAATCGATCCAGAGGCCGGTTCCCGTGAAGCCGGTGTGCCCGAAGGAGCCGAGCGGAAACAGATCTCCGCGGTTGTTGGAAAACCCGGTCTCGAGGTCGAACCCGAGAGTGCGCACGTCCCCGTCGCCGTAGAAGCGGGGCCTGGTCAGCGCCTCCACGCCGAGCGGCGAGAGAATCCGCGCACTGCCGAGAGCGCCGCCGTTGACGATCATCCGGCAGAATTTCGCGAGGTCGTCCGCTGTCGAGAAGACACCCGCGTGGCCGGCGACACCTCCCACCGCGTACGCGCGCGGGTCGTGGACTTCGCCGCGCATGGAGCGGCCTTCCCTCTGCTCCGTCGGCGCGATCCGCGACGGAGCGTTGCGGCCTCTCCCCATCGGCCGGAATTCCGTCTGGTCCATTCCGAGAGGACGAAAAATCCGCTCCGCGGCAAACGCGTCCAGCGACTTTCCCGACACTCTTTTGACGATCTCGCCCAGGACCTCGTACCCGACGTCCGAATAGACGAACTCCGCGCCCGGACGCGACCGGAGCGGCTCCCGGTACTTCCGGGCGAAGATCTCGTCGGGGGTGCCAGAATAGAGCGCGATCGGGTCGTCCGGCGCGAAGCCGGCGCGGTGTGTGAGCAGCTGCTCGACCGTGACCTTCGAGCGCTCTCCGCCCCCCGCCGCAAATTCGGGGATGTACCGGGTCACGGGATCCCCCAGCCGGATCTTCCCCTCTTCCACCAGAATCAGGATCGAGGGCGCGGTGGCCACGCACTTGGTCAGCGAGGCGATGTCGAAGACCGTGTCGGTCGTCATGCGCTCCCGGGCCGGCTGCACCGCGCGGTCTCCGAGCGCCTTGCGGTACACGACGCGCCCGGCGTGCTCGACGAGCACCACCGCCCCCGGAAGCTCGCGGGCCGCAATGGCCTCCGAGACCGCCGCGTCGATGCGCGCCAACCGCGCGGGGGCTGGGGGCGAGGCGGCCGCCGCCGCGGAAAAGAGGAGAGCCGCGATCACGCCTTCTCCCGCGCGATCCCCACGATGAGGAGCGTCCCCGAGACGGCCAGGAGCGCCCCGAAGATCGCCGCCTGACGGGGCAGGTGGAAGATCACCCCGCCGGTCGCGAACATGATCGAGTACACGGCGGTGATCCCGAGGAGCCAGAAGCCGAAGCTCCGTCCGATCTCGCCCGGGGGAGGCGCGATGCCGGTTGCGCGGGCGATCGGCGCCCACCCGTTTCCCGAGGGACGCACCTTCCGATAGAACGCCTCCAGCGTCTCCTGCCGTTCGGGGCGTGTCACGAAGGTCACGGTGAGCCAGACGGCGGTCGTCACGATCGTCGTCAGGATCAAATTCAGGGCGAACCCCTCCGGCCGGGCGGGGTCGAGCGCCGGAATCCTTCCGCCCGCAAGCCGCAGGCCCATCGAGGTCACGAGCGCGGCGCCCATCGCGGACACCTCCGACCACGCGTTCACCCGCCACCAGTACCAGCGCAGGATGTACACGAGCCCGGTGCCGGCGCCGAGCGTGAGCAGCAGCTCCCAGACCTTGCTGATCTGGTCCATGAAGATGGTGACGACGATCGAGAGCACGAGGGTGAAAAGCGTCGCGATGCGGGACGCGAGCACGTAGTGGCGCTCGGAGGCGTCCTTCCGGATGAAGCGGCGGTAGAGGTCGTTCATCAGGTAGCTCGAGCCCCAGTTCATCTGCGTCGCCTGTGTCGACGTGTAGGCGGCGGCGAAGGAGGCGAGCATCAGTCCGCGCAGCCCGACCGGGAGAAAGTCCACCATCATGTGGACGTAGTTCAGGCCGGGGTCCTCCGCGCCGGCCGCGTTCCGCACGGAGCCGCCGTAGATCGCGAGCGAGCACAGCGCCGTCACGACCCACGGCCAGCTGCGGAGCGCGTAGTGCGCGATGTTGAAGAAGAGCGCCGCCGACCGGCTGTTCCATTCGTCCTTGCAGGCGAGCATGTTCTGAGCGACGTATCCCCCGCCGCCCGGCTCCGCGCCCGGGTACCAGGACGCCCACCAGTTCAGCGTCAGAAGACCGGCGAGCGAGATCACCGGGAGCGCCCACGACGCGTGGCCGCCGGCCGGCCAGATCGCCAGGATCGCGTCGGCCGAACCAAACGTCGTGCCGGGGGGCGAGCCCGACGGGTGCGCCGCGCCGACGCGGGACTTCAGCGCCTCGATGCCTCCGACCGCGCCGACCGAGACGACCGCCAGGACGATCGCGCCGCCCATCTCGAACAGGTACTGCACCCCGTGGTTCGCGGCGACGCCCCAGTACCCCGACACCACGGTGTACGCGAAGGTCAGCAGCAGGCACACGGAGAGCGCGGGCCAGCGGGAGATCCCGAGGGTGCCCGCGATCACCTTGGACATCCCGAGGTTTACCCAGCCCATGACCAGCATGTTGACGAGAAGGCCCATGTACCCCGCCCGGAATCCGCGCAGAAACGCCGCCGGCTTTCCCGAGTACCGAAGCTCCGTGAGCTCAACGTCGGTGATCACGGCCGCGCGCCGCCAGAGCCGGGCGAAGAAGAAGACCGTGAGCATCCCGGAGGGCAGCATCGACCACCAGAGCCAGTTTCCCGCGACGCCGTTTTTTGCGACCATCTCGGTGACCGCAAGCGGGGTGTCGGCGGAAAAGGTCGTGGCGACCATCGCCGTTCCCGCGAGCCACCAGGGCATCGAGCGGTTCGAGAGGAAGTAGTCGAGCATCGAGCGCTTCGCCTTCCGCGCGAAAAAGAGGCCGAGGGCCAGAACGAGGGCGAAGTACCCGATCAGGATCGCGAAATCGATCGGCGCCAGTTTCATCGCGGTGCCTCCCCTTTCTGGATTCCTGACCCGAGCTCCGCGATCCCCGGAATCGAGATTGGCAGTCTCCCGCTGATCGGCGCTTCCCCGAACAGCGCCCGCGCCGCCGCCGTCTGCTCGTCGGACTGGCTTCCCCAGGCGATCAGGGCCGTCCGTGCCGTGGGCATTTCTCTGAGGACATACGGGCTGCCGAAGACGGCGACGACGACACGAGACGTTCCGGCCAGAAGCCTCGAAACGACCGCCGCCCCCGGGGGCGGCATGGCGATCGAGCCCTTCCCGCTCTGGAAGCGCACGAAGAGGGACAGGAGGATCTGGTCGGCGGCCGCCGCTCCGGCCAGGGCCGCCTCGATGTCCCGATCTGTCGACAGAGCGTCGATCAGAAATGCCGAGGGAGGAGCGGAGAGGCGCGTGCGTAACTGTCCGGTCAGCTCGTCGGCGAGGCGGGGAATGTCGCTGACGACGATGTGAGCGAGCCGCTCTTCGCGGCGCAGGGGCAGCGCTCCCGCATCCTCCCGAACGAGCGTGATCGAGCGCCGGGCGATCTCCTGCGCGAGAGCCCGATGCTCCGGGCGGTCCACCGTCCTGAAGATCGACTCGGGCGTGGCGCCTCCGGTTCTGATTCGCCTCTTGGCGGCGAGGACGTGAGTGACAGCCTCCTCCAGCCGGGCGCGGGGGATCCGCCCGCTCTCGACCGCCCGCCGGACGCCGGCCACGGCCGCATCGAGATCCGGAGACTTCATCACCTGGTCCGCCCCCGCGAGGATGGCCCGGACCGCGGATTCGCCCGGGTCGAAGTGGTCGGTGATTCCGCCCATGTCGACCGCGTCCGTGACGACGAGGCCTTCGAAACCGAGCTTCCGGCGAAGGAGGCCCGTCGTGACGGACTCCGAAAGGCTCGCGGGCATCGTCGCGTTGCGCGTGACCTCGGCGGGATCGTGCGTGTACGGGTTGACGGCGGGGCCTTCGGGCCGCACCCCCGCCATGCGGGAGTCGAGGCTCGGCACGGAGAGATGCGCGGTCATAATCGAAGCGACGCCCGCGGCGATCGCGGCCCGGAACGGCACGAGCTCTACCGCGTCCAGCCGTTCGGGAGAGGCTTCCAGGATTGGAAGCGACCGGTGCGAGTCCGTGCGAGTGTCGCCGTGCCCAGGAAAGTGCTTCGCGGTCGCCAGCACGCCTTCCGATTGCAGGCCCCGCACGAACGCGGCCACGAATCGGCCGACCTCTTCCGGGGCCTCGCCGAAGCTGCGGACGTTGATCACGGGGTTGTCGGGGTTCACGTTCACGTCGGCCACGGGGGCGTAGATCTGGTTGAGTCCGATCTCGCGCGCCTCGCGGGCGATGATTTTTCCCTCACGCTCCGCGAGAGTGGGATCTCCCGTCGCCCCGAGCGCCATTGGCCAGGGCCAGTACGTCGTATCGTGGAACCGCATTCCGAGACCCGCTTCGAGATCGGCGGACAGGAGCAGCGGTGTGCGCGCGAGAGACTGCAGTCGGGCATTTAAGAACGCGGCTTCCAGCACGTCGGAGTAGAGAAACCACATCACGCCTCCGACGTGGTTGTCTGAGACCTGATGGACGAGCGCGCGGTACTCCGGCGAGGCCTCGTTCATGAAGTGCGCGGTGGACGCGTAGACGAAGAGCTGCCCGATCTTTTCGTCCAGGGTCGATGGCACCGCCGGCGCAAAGGAGGCGCACGACCCGGAAAAGAGGAGGAGAGCCGCGAGCAGGTCGCAGGAAAAGAGGCGGAGAGGGCTCCCCGATCGGTGTCGCGGCACGGGCGGAGAGTCTAACGTCCCGCGGGAGAACGGCGAACGGGCGAGGCGAAGGGAACGATGAGGGGCGAGGGGAGGAAAGAACGGCGAACGAGGGCCGCCCTGATCCGGGTCGCCGCGTTTCGGAGGCCCTGCCGGTCCTATCGGGCGACGGGCTCGGGCTCCGGCTCCGGTGTGACAGCCGCCTGGTCCTCTTCGCCCGTGCGGATCCGGTACACCTTCTCGACGGGCAGCACGAAGATCTTTCCGTCGCCGACCTCTCCCGTCCGGGCGGCGCGCAGGATCGCGTCGATCGTGGGCTGCACGAAATGGTCCGACACCCCGATCTCGAGGCGGACCTTCTCGGACAGCTCCATCTTGACGGTGGTCCCGCGGTAGGTCTCGACGCGCTCGAGCTCTCCGCCGTGACCCTGCACGCGCTGGATCGTCAGCCCGCGGACTTCCACGCGGAACAGCGATTCCAGAACGTCGTTCAACCTCTCCGGACGAACGACCGCGACGACGAGCTTCAGGAGGCGCCTCGCAGGACCAGCGCGGGCGACGCTGCGGGAGCCGCTGCCGTCTCGTGCAGCACGAGGATTGCGCCCTCGCCGTGGCCATAGGCCTCCTCGCCGTGCTGCGCCACGTCCTGCCCGAGGCCCTGCTCGCGTTCGGTCGACGAGAGAGGCATCCAGAGCGACACCGCTTTGAGGATCGCCCACGTCATTCCCGCGGAAAACGCGACCGTGACCGCAACCGCGACGGCCTGGACCAGGAGTTGCCGCGAGTTTCCGTAAAGCAGCCCGTCCGCGGCGCCGTTCCACGTTTTCCGGGCGAGCACGCCGGTTAAGAGCGCGCCGACAGTCCCGCCCACCCCGTGGGCCGCCAGGACGTCTGAGGAATCGTCGAGCCGCGTGCGCGCACGCCAGAGAAGGGCGTAATAGCTCGGGACGGCGGCTGCTGCCCCCAGGCAGATCGCCGCCAGGGGACCCACGTAACCGGCGGCGGGCGTGATCGCAACGAGCCCGACGACGATCGCGGTGGCGGCGCCGATCGCGGTCGCCTTTCCGCTGCGGCGCAGGTCGAGCAGCGTCCACACCGTCAACGTGGCGATCGGCGCGAATAGGGTGTTGGTGAAGGCGAGCGCGGCGGACGGGTTGGCCGCGAGCGCGCTGCCGGCGTTGAAGCCGAACCAGCCGAACCACAGAAGTCCCGCGCCGAGGAGCGTGAACGGGACGTTGTGAGGCAGGATCGCCTGTCGCGCATAGTCCTTGCGGGGGCCGAGCACCCAGGCGGCTACGACTGCCGCGGCCGCCGCATTCACGTGAACCACCGTGCCGCCTGCGAAGTCGAGCGCGCCGAGCCGCGCCAGCCACCCGCCGCCCCAGACCCAGTGAGCCAGCGGCGCATAGACGAGGAGGCTCCACGCCGTGATGAAGACCAGGTACGGGGCAAAGCGCATCCGCTCGACGATCGCCCCCGATATGAGGGCCGCCGTGATGATCGCGAACGTCCCCTGGTAGGAGAAGAAGAGGACGTGCGGAATGGTGCCGTGAGGCGCGAGGTCGACGCCGCGCAGGAGGGCCCGGGCGAGTCCCCCGGAAAAGGCCCCCTCGCCGTCGAAGGCGAGCGAGTAACCGAGCAGCGCCCACGAGAGCCCGACGAACCCGAGAGCCGCGAAGCTCATCATCATCGTATTCAAGGCGTTCTTACTGCGGACGAGCCCGCCGTAAAAAAACGCGAGGGCCGGCGTCATGAGCAGGACGAGCGCCGTCGCCACGAGGAGCCAGGCAGTATCCGCAGCGTTGATCAGGAGAAATAGAGGTTAACAGGAGCGGAGCGCCGGTGTCAGCAGAAACTTGCGTTTATTGCACGAACATGGATGCAATGGACTGAAATTTTGCCAATCCTGGCTAAAGTGTCGCGCAATTTTGCTAAAGACACTTGGTTTGACGAGCATCACGAAACCGGCCTTTTGAGCGGCCACCGAGCGAATCCTGAAGATCGGCGACGAATCCCTGCCGTGGAATCCCCCTCACCTCAACCCTCTCCCGCCAGGGGAGAGGGTGCAGAACCGCCGCAGGGATCCTTCCGCTCGCGACGTGGACGCCGGAGGTTACGCCGGTCCTTTCGCGCCGCCGATCGCCGCGGTCCCCATCAACCCTCCGAGGCCCATCGTCTCCACTGCGGAAGAAGGCACGATCACCATCGAGCCCTTTTCCTTGATCGCCTCGTAGAGCATGTTCATGGCCCGGAGGTGGAGGCCGACGGGGTTGTCGGCGTAGGCCGCGCCCGCCTTGACGAACCGCTCCGCGATCTCGGTCTCCGCGGTCCCCAGGATGATGCGCGCCTGCCGCTCCCGCTCCGCCTGAGCCTGGCGGCTCATCGCGTCCTCCAGGGCCGCCGGAATGCGGACGTCGCGGATCTCCACCGAGTGCATCGTGATCCCCCAGGGGTTCGTCTTCTCGTCCAGGATTTTCTGGAGCTCTTTGCCGAGCTGCTCGCGCTCCGTGATCATCTCCGCGAGCTGGTGGCGCCCGATGGCCTCCCGGAGCGCGGTCTGCGCGGACATCATGACCGCGTCCATGTAGTCGGAGACCTCGAGGACCGACTTCTGCGCGTCCCAGACGGTCCAGAAGACGATCGCGTCCACGTTGACCGGCACCGTGTCCCGCGTCAGCGCCGACTCGGCGGAAACGTCTGTCACCCGCACCCGCTGGTCGATGAGGTGCGACACGACGTCGACCGGCGGGATGATGAAGAAGAGCCCCGGCCCTCGGAGTCCCACGAACCGGCCGAACCTCAAAACGACGGCCCGCTCCCACTGCTTCGCGATCTTGATTGCGAAGAGCGCGTAGAAGCCGAGAAGGACCGCTCCGGAGACGACGAGCCCCGCCACCACAGAATCTCTCACGGCGAGAGCCGCGGCGCAACCCGCGGCGTCGATGACGATCATCGCGGCGACGCTGATGCCGTTCACGAACCGCCGGGCATCGGCCGC
>JBDUBI010000180.1:0-10468 GCA_040004225.1 Acidobacteriota bacterium | reverse complement strand
CGGGCTTCAAGTCCCGGTGGACGATGCCCTTCTCGTGCGCGGCGGCGAGGCCGTGCGCGATCTGGAGGGCGTACTCGAGTGATTTGCGGGGAGAGAGAGCCCCGCCCGCCATCCGCGCGCGCAGCGTCTCGCCCTCCAGAAGCTCGGTGACGACGTAGGGAGCCCCCGAGTCGTCCGCGCCGATGTCGTAGACGGCCGTGATGTTGGGGTGGTTTAAGATCCCGGCCGCGCGCGCCTCCTGCTCGAAGCGGCGGAGGCGATCAGCGTCGGCCGAGAAGGACGCCGGCAGCACCTTGATCGCCACCTCGCGGCCCAGACGCGCATCCTTCGCGCGGTAGACCTCGCCCATCCCTCCCGCGCCCAGAGGAGAGAGGATCTCGTAGGGACCGAGCCTCGATCCGACGGAGAGCGTCACTTGACGCCGTCGACGAGGTAGAGGTCGGAGTGGATCCAGCGGATTCCGTAGACGTAGGACTGGCCGTCCTGCGACAGAATCACATCACCAAGAGCTCCCTGAGTGGTCCCCTCGGTCGGCAACAGTTCCTTCCAGAGTTCCTTCTTCCCGCTGCTCGGATCCAGGCGGTAAATCTTCGGCGGCATCTCGGTTGACCGATGAACGTAGAGGAATTTTCCATCGGAGCTCCATCCGGTGAGCCGATAGTCGGCCGGCAACCCGAGAACAGCAACCGGTTCTCCCCCTCCGACGGGACAGATGGAGAAGCCCTGGTCCGGCCCGATGACGGCGACGAACCGCCCGTCGGGCGAGGTCCCTCTGTTCACCACGCGGTAGCCCTCGGGTGTCAGGGCTCGCGCCTTGCCTCCCTCGAAGCCTCGCAGATAAACACGCGTGCCGTGCCCCGGCTCACTCGCCGTCATGAGGATGCGTTTCCCGTCGCAGCACCATTCCGCCGCCCCGAGTATGAGTCCGTCCCCGAGGAGACGCCGGGGCTCTCCGACACTGGTGGGGTAGATGACGATCTCCGGGTCGGAGGTGGGGCTCAAAAGTGCCAGCGCCCATTTTCCGTCCGGAGAGAGCCGCCGGGCGAGACCGGGCCCCAGCCTCGTCGCCGGGGAGCCGTCGGTCTTGCGGAGGTAAACGGAATAACCCTCCCCGCCTCCTTCTCCCGTCTCGTCCAGCAGGAGCATCGTCCCGTCGGCCGAAAGATCCCGTGGTCCGGAGTAATCGAGCCAGGACAGTTCCCGTAACCGGCTCTCGCCAGGAGCGAGCCCGACGATCGCTCGCCTCGCGACGTCGTTGGTTACGAGAACACGGCCGTTCTGCGCCACGTCCTGCAGCGTCAGGGATCCCGTCACGCGCGCGAGCAATCGATGGTGCCCCGACCGCGTCACGGCATGGAGGCCGCGGTTGCCGCCGGTTTCCGCCGCGGTGAACCAGATTTCCTCGTCCCCCGGGGCCCAGGCGAGACCCTGCAAGGATGAAAACCTGCCGGAGATCGTCCTTTTCTTTCCGGCCCGGTCCACCACCGCCACGGATCCCGAGTCGTCCCCGAACCTCGAATGATCGCAGAATGCGACCATGTCTCCCCGACGCGAGACGCGCGGGTGGCTGATCCATCCGGCCGTCTCGTAGAGCGTCTTGCCGACGGGATACTCGAGCCGGTTGCGGCCGCCCACGTCCCGGACGATCGCCAGGCTCTGGCCGTCAGGCGACCAATCCGCGCATTGGACGTCCTCAAGAATGTCGCGCGGCGCGGCACCTCCGCCGATGCCGACCCGGGCCAGTCTCCCCGTGCGGGCGTACGCGGATGTGGAGACGGGATGACGGTTTAAGGAAATGGCCATCTCCCCGGACGTCGACACGGCCAGAAGCTCGGCCGGGACGTCCGCCGGACGGGACTCCGGGCTCTCGAGCCGGTGGAAAAAGATCTCGAGCGGCCTTCCTTCCCAGGCCGCGCTGTAGGCGACCGTCTGGCCGTCGGAAGCGAACCGCGCCGACTGGATCTCGCCGCGGCGGAACGTGAGCTGACGAAACGACGGCGGTTCGGTCTTCATCAGGCGCCGGGCGGCGAGGACGCCGGTGAGAAGTCCGGCGGCAAGCAACGCGGCGCCCAGGGCGACTCGCGAAAGCCCCCGACGGCGAGGAGCCTCTACGGAGGGTGTTCCGCCTGAAACGACCGCTTCCGAAATGTGTTCTCGTACGCTCTTCAAATCGCGGGCGAGATCCCGCGTCGAGACGTAGCGCTCGTCCGGGTCCTTGGCGAGGCAGCGCTCGACGATCCAGCGGAAGGGCGCCGGGGCCTTCGGATTGATCTGAGCCACGGGCTCCGGCTCGTCCCGGATGATCGCCGTGAGCGTTTCCGCCCCGGTGTCGCGCTGGAACGCGCGCTTGCCGGTCGCCATTTCGTAGAGAATCGAGCCGAAGGCGAACTGGTCCGAGCGGAAATCCACGGGCTTGCCGCTCGCCTGTTCGGGCGACATGTAACCGACCGTGCCCATCACCGTTCCCGGCTGGGTGTCCTGGATGACGGTTGGCATCCCGGAGGCCTGGTCCGTGGGTGCCTGGAACAGCTTGGCCAGGCCGAAGTCGAGAATCTTGACGAAGCCGTCTCTGGAGACCATCACGTTCTCGGGCTTCAAGTCCCGGTGCACGATCCCGACCGAGTGCGCGTTGGCGAGTCCTTCGGCGATCTGCGCGCCGACGTCCAGCATTTTCTTCGCCGACAGAGGTCCGGAAGCCATCAGTTCCCGCAGGCTCGTGCCGTCGATGAACTCCATGGCGATGTAGTTGATCGAGTCGGAGGAGCCGATGTCGTGGATCGTGATGATGTTGGGGTGATTCAGCGCCGAGGCCGCGCGCGCCTCCTGCTCGAAGCGGCGCAGCCGGTCGAGATCAGAGGAGAAGGACGCCGGCAGCACCTTGATCGCCACCTCGCGACCGAGGCGTGCATCCTTCGCCCGGTACACCTCCCCCATCCCTCCTGCGCCCAGAGCAGAAAGGATCTCGTAGGGACCGAGCCGTGCGCCAGGGGACAGAGACATGAGGTGCGGAGATTCTAGCCGGACGGGGGCAATCGCCCATGCCGCCGGCGCCCAGGGGCGCGAGAATCTCGTAAGGTCCGAGGCGGCTGCCGGGGGAAAGCGGCATGGGACCGCCGATCTCATCCGCCTCCCGGACAGACTGACGTTTTAAGAAACTCCGAGCGTCTTAAACAGGAACGCGTAGTCGAACGAAACCTCCCGGATCCGGTCGTATCGGCCGGACGAGCCCCC
The DNA here is from genome assembly GCA_040004225.1 of Acidobacteriota bacterium. GTDB lineage: Bacteria > Acidobacteriota > Thermoanaerobaculia > UBA5066 > Gp7-AA6 > JALYUA01. The sequence goes on along the minus strand of JBDUBI010000180.1, from coordinate 7,237 downwards.
GTGTCCGCCGGCCATGTTGATCTTGAAGAGCAGCGGGTTCGTGTCCGTCTTGATGGAGCGCAGGCGCGCCACGTATTTCGCGGGTTCCCAGTACATGACCTGGCTGTCGTCGAAGGACGTCTTGACGAGCATCGCCGGGTACGATCGGGCCGCGAGGTTGTCGTACGGGCTGTACGACTTCATGTAGTCGTACTGTTCCTTGACCCTCGGATTGCCCCATTCCTCGAACTCGCCCACCGTGAGGGGCAGGGTCTCGTCGAGCATCGTGTTGATGACGTCGACGAACGGGACGTGCGCGATCACGACCCGGAAGAGGTCCGGCCGCATGTTCACGACCGCTCCCATCAGCAGCCCCCCGGCGCTGCCGCCTTCGATCGCCAGCTTTTCGCGCGAGGTGTACTTCTGGGCGATCAACGCTTCGGCCGCCGCGATGAAGTCGGTGAAGGTGTTCTTCTTGGACATCATCTTTCCGGAGTCGTGCCAGACCTTGCCCATCTCTCCGCCGCCGCGGATGTGCGCGATTGCGAAGACGAAGCCCCGGTCGAGCAGGCTCACGCGCCCGGAGTTGAACGTCGGAAAGTTTGCCACGCCGTAGGAGCCGTATCCATTCAGAAGCGTGGGGTTCGATCCGTCCCGGACGAGCCCCTTGCGGTAGACGAGCGAGATCGGAACCCTCGTGCCATCGGAGGCTGTGGCGAAGATACGTTCCGTCCTGTATCTCGCGGGATCGTATCCACCGAGGACCTCCGTCCGCTTCAACAGGGACCGTTCTTTCGTGCCCATGTCGTATTCGTAAACGGTCGGAGGCGTGGTGAGCGACTGGTAGTTGAATCGGAACTTCGCCGTAGAGAACTCGGCGTTCGCCTCGGGGTTCAACGTGTAGACGCTCTCGGGGAACTCGACGCGATGCGAAGCGCCGGAACGGAGATCCGTGATCCGCACGCGCGGGACGCCGTCCTCGCGCTCCAAGTACACGGCGTGGCCGGCAAAGAGGCGGAGGCCGGAGACCATCACGCCTTTGCGGCAGGGGAGAGCCTCTTTCCAGGCGGGCCTTCCCGGATTGGCGACTGGCGCCGTCACGACATGGAAATTGCGGCAGCCGAGGTTCGTCCGAATGTAAAAGAGGTCCCCATGGTGATCGACGTCGTACTGATGCTCTTTCTCCCGCGGCGAGACCAGATGCCAGGCCCCTGCCGGCTCGGCGGATGCCAGAAACCGCCATTCGCTCGAGGTGTGCGAGCCCGATTCGAGCAGGACGAAGGCGCCGCTCAAGGAGCGCTCGACGCCGAGCGTGAACATGGCGTCCTTCTCCTCGTAGACGAGCGCGTCGGGCGCGGAGGACCCCGCCACGTGCCGGTACAGACGGTACGGGCGCTTCGCGTCGTTATCCACGACATAGAAGAGCGTTCTGTTGTCAGCGGCCCAGGCGACGGAAGAGACGCGGGGGATGCTCTCGGCGCCCACTTTGCCGGTGACGAGATTCTTCACGTGCAGCATGTATTCGCGGAAGCCGGTGTTATCTATCGAGTAGGCCAGCAGTTTTCCGTCGTCGCTCACCTGGTACGCGCCGCGCGCCATGAAACGTTCGCCGCGCGCGAGCTCGTTCAAGTCGATCGTGACCTCTTCGGGAGCATCGAGGCCGCCGTGCTTGCGGCAGTAAATCGCGTAGGCTTTGCCCTCTTCGGTCCGCGAGTAATAAAAATAGTCCCCCTTGCGGTACGGAACCGAAAGGTCCGTCTCCTTGATGCGGCCGAGCATTTCCGAGTAGAGCCTCTGCTGGAGGGGCGCGGTGTCCTTCATCACGTCCTCGGTATACGCGTTCTCCGCATCGAGGTACGCGTGGACCTCGGGGCTCTTCCTCTCGCGCAGCCAGAAGTACTCGTCCTTTCTCTCTTCGCCGTGCAAGGTTTCGGTCCTGCCGAGTTTTTTGGCCATAGGCGGTTTTGGTACCTCCGGAACGTCGGGGGCCGGGAGCCCGGCCGACAGGGATGAAATGCCCGCGATCGAGGCGAACAGCAGGAGACGCTTCATTTTGACCTCGAGTGTGCGGACGCCGAGCTCGAACTCGCCCGGTTTTGGTGGATCGATTTCAAAGCCGGTCATTTTGCTGGCGCGGCCGCCGGGGCCGTCTTGAAGTCTCCCGCCTTGATGATCGTGATCTTAGACGGGTCGATGTGCCGGCGCATCGCCGAAACGATCTCGTCCGGTGTCAGCGCGGCGATCTTCTTCTCCAGGCCCGCGTCCCATGCAAGGGTCCGGTCGATGAACAGGTTGTCTGACAGCTTGCGGGCGAGCGACGCGTCCTGGGCCCGGCCGACCTGCGCTCCCTGGAGAAACCCGGACTTTGCCTCCGCGATTTCCTGGGGCGCGAAGCCGTCCTTCAACGCGCGCGCGACCTCTTCTTTGAACGCGGCCTCCAGTTTCTCGACGTTCTGCGGCGCGTAGATGGCGAACGTCTGAAACGTGCCGCTCTTGTCGAGGGGGCTCGCGGCGAACTGGGAGCCCACGCCGTAGGAAAGGCCTTCCTTCTGACGGATTCGCGTGGCGAGACGGGAGTTCAAGAACCCGCCGCCGAGCATGTAGTTGCCGAGGACGAGGGCGGGGTAGTCGGGATCGTCATCCCGCAGGTTGAGCGACATACCCGCGAGCAGGAACGCGTTGGCTTTGTCCGGGGCAGGAAAGGACTGGTTTAACGGCGCGACTTCCTTAAACGGCCGCGGGACACGGGCGAACGGCCTCGGGCTCTTCCAGTCGCCGAAGAGTTCGCCGCTCAAGCCGGCAATGTCCTTCGGATCGAAATCCCCGACCACCGCGAGCTCCGCGTTCGAGGCACCGTAGAAGTCGGTGTAGAACTTTCGCGCGTCCTCGAGCGTCGCTGCCTGGTAACCGGCCAGCGTTTCGGCCGCCGTCTGCACGTATCGCACGTCGCCCTTCGGGTAATTGCTCATGTGGCGCTGGTAGGCGTTCTGCCCGATGAAGTTCGGATCGCTCTTCTGCTGCTCGATCCCGGCGAGGTTCTCCTGTTTCAGCTGTTCGAACTCCGACGTCGGGAATGTCGGCGTGCGCAGGATCTCGGCCACGAGCCGCAGGACGGCGGGAAGACTCGCGCGGATCGTTTCTACCCTCACCGCGGCCGAGGTGGGGCCCCCCGAGATCGCGATCCGTGCTTTCAGCCGGTCGAACTCGTCGTTGATCTGCTGCCGCGTGTGCTTCGCGGTGCCTCGGCGGAGCATGTCGGCCGCGAGATCGGCGGCCGTCGAACGGTTCATGAGGCTCTTCTCGTCTCCGAACCGCAGCGTCATCGTCGCGACGACGGTCTCACCGCGGGTCTTCTTCGGGAGGAGGGCCAGCTTCATTCCGTTCGACAGGGCCGACCGGCTGGTTCGCGCATCGATGTTTGCCGGCGTCGGGTCGAATGCCTCGCCCTGCGCCGTCGCGGTCTGCCCTTTGTAGTCCTTGAGCATCGCCACGACGTCGGGTGCCGGCGGGATCTCGGCCCGGTCCGGTTTCGGGGTGGGCAGGAATTCGCCGACGGTCCGGTTCGAGGGCTTGAAATAGGACGCGGCGACGCGCGTCACGTCTTCGGGCGTGACCCTCTGGATCCGGTCGCGGTTCAGGAAGAAGAGGCGCCAGTCCCCGGCGCCGATCCATTCGCTCATCTGCAGGCCAACGCGGTCGGCGGAATTGAGCGTGAGCTCGATGTTCTTGATCAGCGCCGTTTTTGCGCGCTCGACTTCTTCCTTCGTCGGCGGCTGTTTCCCGAGCGCGTCGATCGTCTCGAGCATCGTCTTCCGCGCGTCGTCTATCGAGGACTCCTGCCGGACTTCCGCGGACAACATCACGAAGCCGGGTTCGCGCAGGGGTTGGAGAAAACCTCCGATGGACGAAGCCTTCTTCGTCTCGACCAGGGCCTTGTGGAGACGGCCCGACGGGGTGTCCGAGAGGACGCGCGTGAGCACTTCGACGGCGGCCGCGTCGGCATGTGAAGCGGAGGGCACGTGATACGCCACGGCGAGGGCCTGGACGTCTCCGACTCGGCGCAGCGTGACATCGCGTTCCCCGTCCTGCGTGGGCTCCGCGGTGTACGTCGCCTGGAGCTTGCGAGCCGGACGGGGGATCCCCGAGTAGATCTGGTGAATGAGGGCAAGAGTCTTCGGCTCGTCGAATTGTCCGGCCACGAGCAGGTAGGCATTGTCGGGCTGGTAGTACGTCCGCCAGAACGCCTGCAGGCGCTCGATCGGGACGTTTTCGAGGTCGGCGCGCGCTCCGATGGTCGAATGGCCGTAGTTGTGCCACAGGTAGGACGTGGACAGGACGCGCTCCTCGAGGATGCTGGAGGGGTCGTTCTCGCCCATCTCGAACTCGTTCCGAACGACCGTCATTTCGCTGTCGAGGTCCTTTTTCGCGATGAACGAATGGACCATGCGGTCCGCCTCGAGGTCGAGCGCCCAGCGCAAGTTTTCGTCCGAAGCCTGGAACGTTTCGAAGTAGTTCGTGCGGTCGAACGAGGTCGAGCCGTTCGGCCGCGCCCCGTGGGACGTCAGCTCCTGCAGGATGTTGGGGTGCTTCGGCGTCCCCTTGAACATCAGGTGCTCGAGCAGATGCGCCATCCCCGTCTCTCCGTAGTTCTCGTTGCGGGAACCCACCACGTAGGTGATGTTCACCGTGATCGTGTGCTTGGTCTGGTCCGGGAAGAGCAGGATGTGAAGCCCGTTGTCCAGGACGTATTCCGTGATGCCTTCGACCGAGGTCACGCGCTCGGGAGGCGCGGCCTTTCTCGCGGCGGCGGCCGGCCTGGCAGGCGTCGCCGGTTTCGGCGCAGAGGCGGCGATCGAGGTCGAAGATCCGACGGCGAAGCACAACAGAAGAGCGCGGGGGCGCAGGCGCATTCAATCCTCCAGAAGGCGGAGCCGGGCCCCGCGAAAAGCGTGTGATTCCGAGCTTATAACGTGAAAAAGGGCGCGAACTTCCCCGTTTCGTGACGTTCAACCGACAGCGGCCCGAAATGCAACGACGCGATCGTCAACGTGCCGGTGGGGACGACCGTGCAGGGTTGCCAGTTCACCCTGCCGCAGCCTGTTCGAGCGGGAGCCTCGGCGGCGCCGACAGAAGGCGGCGAAGACAGGCTCCCGGGACGGGCGTTCCCTACGCTTCGACCGCCGGCTTGCCGGCCTCGCGGCTGACCTGCGCCGCGAACTCGGTCTTGTTGACGGCCATCGCGTAGGCTTCCTTGAAGTCGACGACTTTGTTCTTCACGAGCGTGAAGAGCGAGTCGTTCAAGGTCATCATCCCCTGCTGTTTGCTGGTCTGCATGATCGAGTAGATCTGGAAGACCTTCTTCTCGCGGATCAGGTTCGACACCGCCGCATTGCAGATTAGAATCTCGTAGGCGGCGGCGCGACCGCCCCCGATCCGCTTGCACAGGGTCTGAGAGATGACGCCCCGCAGCGAGCTCGCGAGCATCGTCCGGATCTGTTCCTGCCGGTCCGCCGGGAACTGGTCGACGATCCGGTCGACCGTCGAAGGGGCCGTGGTCGTGTGGAGCGTTCCGAAGACGAGATGTCCCGTTTCCGCGGTCTCGACGGCGATCGCGATCGTCTCGAGGTCTCTCATTTCGCCGACGAGGACGATGTCGGGGTCCTCGCGCAACGCGGCGCGCAAGGCGTCCTTGAAGGAGTCCGTGTGCGAGTGGACCTCGCGCTGGTTGACCAGGCATTGCTTGTTCTCGTGAACGAACTCGATCGGGTCTTCGATGGTGATGATGTGGTCCGTGCGGTTCTTGTTGATGTAGTCGATCAGGGTGGCGAGCGTTGTGGATTTGCCCGATCCGGTCGGGCCGGTCACGAGGACGAGCCCCTTGGTCAGATTGCACAGCTCGAGGACGCTCGGGGGAAGTCCGATCTCTTCAGGCGAGCGGATCTCGTAGGGAATCGCGCGGAAAACCGCCGCGGGACCGTGGCGGTCGCGAAAAAGGTTGACGCGGAACCGGGAGACGCCGGGGATCGCGTGCGCGAAGTCTGTGTCGTTGCGGCGCTCGTACTCCTCGCGGTTTCTCGCGGGCGTGATCTCGTAGAGCCGGGCGAGAAGCTCGTCTTCCGTGAACGCCGGATAGCCCTCCAGAGCCTGAATCGAGCCGTGCACTCGCACCGCCGGCACGGCGCCGGAGGAGAGATGCAGGTCCGATGCCCCGACCTCGAGGAGCTTGACTAAGAGCCGCTCGATCGCGGAGTCGACCTGGACGTTCTTGTAGGAGGGACGTGGTGGCGGCGGAGGGAGCGCGGCGGCGGGGGCGGCTGGCGGAGGCGACGTGGGGGCCGTCGCGGCCGAGGCCGAGGTCGCAGCGGGCGACGCGGGGATCGGCTCGGCGGTCTTGGGCTCGATCGAAACCTTCCAGGTGCCCAGGCCCGCGTCCACGCGGATCGTCACGGAGGAGCCGTTGTGGGGGTAGACAAACGTCGTCCCGCCGTTGCGATTCAGGGTCGTCCCCGTCGGGAGAATTTCCTCGACCAGCTTGACGAGAGAGGCGTGAGGGGTCGTCTGGGAAGCGAACCGCTTTCCCGTCGGAAAGACGAGCTGGACCTTCTCGCCGCTTGCGAGCTGAGCTCCCTGCGCCCCGAATTTTTCCATGCTCGCGAGCAGAGCGTCGATCTGCGCCAAGGGTTTCCTCCCGGATTTAGGGGTCTTCGATGACCCGGAGAACGTATGACCTGTTCACGAGAAGGACGTGCTCCTCCTGCCAGAGCCGGAAGAAGCGCCCTTCGGAATTCATGTAGTCGGTGACGCGGGTCGACTGCTGCTCGGCGGACCAGAGGAGCTCGCCCGTCAGAGGGTCCGCCGACATCAACTCCACGCGCACTTTCTGCCGGATCTCGAAGAGCTCGTCCGGTTCTCCGCCGGCCGCCAGGTCCGCGAGCGGAATCCGCGCCCAGAGCACCGAGTCCCGGCGGAAGATCTCCCACCGCCCGCTGACGCAATCGCGGGCCGGCAGAAACGAGGTGCCCTCTTCGAGGAGAGCAAGAACCTGGTTGCGGCGGTCGTCGGAGCGATCCGGGTCGGCGAGGAACAGCTCCACCCGCCGCGGAGCCATGCCCGCGAGGGTCAAGTCCACCGCAACGTTCTGCTTGCGGACCCGCAGAAACTCGGTTTCGCCCTTCATGGATTGTGCTTTCAAACTATACAACCCTAACCGTCGCCTTCGCTCACTGCGGGAGCTGCCTTCGCCGTGCGCGGCGAAGGC
>JBDUBI010000135.1:0-3188 GCA_040004225.1 Acidobacteriota bacterium | reverse complement strand
GCGGCTTGACCGGGGAGTGACTGATCCGGGTCCTGTCCGGGCCGGCACCCGGGAAAGATGTGTTCGGAGACATGGTGGACGGGTGTTCGGGGACATGGTGGACACATTGACGGATTCAGGATTGAGGCGCCTCTGTCCCGCTCAGCCGGTCGATCAGCGATTTCAGCAGGTTTTCGGGCGATGCGGCCAGGAGTTGGAAGGACGGCGGCTCGGTCTCGCCTCCTCCCTGGACAGTGAAGAAAGGCGGGGGGGCGGGATTGTCCTCCCGGATCTCACGGGCAATGGCGGCGTTCTCGGTTCCGGAGAGCAACAGGACCGCATCGACCCGCCGGTTCCGGCCCAGCTTTTCCAGTGCTTCTTCGGCGTCCCCCGCCCGGACGATCTCGACGGAGGGATGACCGACGAGCAACGCGGCAAGGTCGGAAGCGTGCGGTGAGATCACCAGGATCGTGAACATTTTTAGAGCGCGAGTCTAACGGGCGCGGCCTGGAGTTTGAACGTGCGGACTTTGAAGCCGGCGGAACGGCCGCATCGGACAGCGGCCTCCCGCCGGGATCCGCCCGGTTTTCGCGCTCCACCCAGATCGTCGCGCCGCCTCCGGGCTTCGGGCGTGAGCCCTCGCTCTGCACCAGGTAGAACTCGAACGTATAGAGGCCCGGCCGCTCAGGAGAGAACGGGAAAAGGAACTCGTGCCCGGGGAGGAGGCGCACCTTGTCGTCGGTTGTCATGCCGACCACCTGCGCTCCGCGTACGCCCTCCGGAATGTACGCGAGACTCGGCTGGGGATAGGAGTAACTCGTCTTGCCGGACGCCTGCTCGCGGGTGAGTGGCGAGGGCGAGTCCTCGCGGGCGATTGTCACAAAGCGCAGGCGCCAGTTCGCGGCCGGCTTCCCGGTGACGACGATGTCGGCGCCGCCCGACGGGGCGGCGGTCAGGGTGACGCGCTCCATCCGCCGGGTCAAAAACTCCTGCGACATCTGAAAACGCCCGCCCGCGACGGCGTAGCCCACGCCCACGTGCGTCGCTTCCGGGTCGAGGATCGTCACGCGGTGGCCGTCCGCCGGCGGCTTCTCTTCCATCATCTGTTCCTGGCCGGAGAGCGCGAGCGCGATGGTCGTTTCCGAAAACGTTGTAGACGTCGTAATCCACGACACGGAGTTTTCCGAGTGCAGGCCGAAGATGCCGGCAAAGCCGGTTCGCGCATAGGGCGGAACGCCGTCCATCAGGAAGTGCCCCCGGGTTTTCTCCTGGATCTGTCTCGCGCAGAACGCGTCGGCGACGCGCGCCGCCGCATCGTCCCACCAGACCGGAGCGAGACCGAACCGGGCGCGGTCCGAGTTGATCCTGTCGAATACAGCGGCCTTGACGGGATCTCCCGGGCGGGAGGGGTCGGGCGTTTTTTCAGTCAGAGGACCGTCGAGGAGGGGAGCGAGGACCCTCAACGACCGGCGCGAGGCGGCGGCCGTCCATCCCGCGGACTCGGAGACCGCGCACGCGAGCGTCCATGCGACGAACACCGCGGAGGTGAAGCGCCCGGCGAGGCGGACGCCCCGCCTCCGCGCGGGAGGGTCCGCGCTCCGTTTCGGAGGTCCCGGGCCCGTAGTGAGATCATCACCGCTGCCCGGGAGAACCGGACGCGAATCCGCTCCAGGGTTCATCGGCCACGGCAACGCAGGCCCTGGCCGTCTCCTTCCCGATCCCTGCGAAGCACGAGGGGAGCACGATGGTGTCGATTCGATTTGGAACCTCCGGCTGGCGGGCCATTCTCGCCGAGGAGTTCACCTTCGGAAACGCGCGTCGCGTGATCGCCGCGATCGCGCGGACCCTCGAGGCGGAGGGGCGGAAGGGGGAGCTCGTGCTCGTCGGGTACGACACACGGTTCCTCGCCGGACGGTTCGCCGCCGAGGCCGCTCGGATCCTGCAGACGGCCGGCTTTCAGGCCGAAATGTCCAGCCGGCCGATCCCCACGCCCGTGCTCGCGTTCGAGATCCGCCGCCGGCGCGCGGCCGGAGGGGTGAATTTCACGGCGAGTCACAATCCGCCGCAGTATCTCGGAATCAAATTCTCAACTTCCGACGGTGCGCCCGCGCTTCCCGAGATCACCTCGCGCATCGAGGCGTTTCTCGCCGAGATCCCCGAGATGCCGCCGCCCGCGCCGGGAAAAGTCGCCGAGTTCGATCCGGTGCCCGCCTATCTCGAGGATCTCGGCGGGAAAGTGCAGGGCAACGACGTCGCCCGCGGAAACCCGCGTTTCTCGGTCGATTTCCGGTTCGGTACGTCAGCGGGCTTTCTGGACGGCTACTTGAACGGCTGCGGAACGCAGGTCGAAGCGCTGAATGCAAAACCCGACCCGCTCTTTGGCGGACAGTCGCCCCAGTGCGGGGAACGGGAGCTGGTAGGGCTCGCGCGCGCGGTCGTCGCGAACGGCTCCCGCCTCGGCCTCTCGTGTGACGGGGATGCGGATCGGTTCGGGATCTGCGACGAGGGCGGCGCCTACATCCAGCCGAACGACATCCTCGCCCTGCTGGCCAACGACTTTCTCGGGAGGAAGGGGCGCCGCGGCGGGATCGCGCGGAGCGTTGCGACCACGCACGCGCTCGACGCGATCGCGGCGAAGTACGGGGTGCCGCTCTATGAAACCCCGGTCGGCTTCAAGTACATCGGCGAGAAGCTGATCGCGGGGGAGATCCTGCTCGGAGGCGAGGAAAGCGCGGGCCTGACCGTCGAGGGTCACGTTCCCGAAAAGGACGGCATTCTCGCGGATCTCTTAGTCGCCGAGATGGTCGGAGCCACGGGCAAGACGCCGGGCGAGCTCTCCCGGGACCTCGCGGCGGACATCGGCCTGTTTATTTCCCGCCGGGTCGACGTGCCGCTTTCGCCCGAAGCGCGGCAGGCGCTCGCCCGGCGCCGCGCCGAGCCGCCGGAGAGCCTCGCGGGGATCCGCGTGGCGTCGGTGAACCTGCTGGACGGAATGAAGTTGATTTTCTCGGACGGTTCGTGGATTCTGGTTCGAGAATCCGGGACCGAGCCGGTGGCGCGGGTCTACGTCGAGGCCAGCTCGGTGCAGGAGGTCGCCGCCCTGACCGAGGCCGCGCAGGACCTCCTGAAGGCGTGAGTGAAGGAGTGATGCGGCCTTGAGCTTTCTGATCGAAGGGGTCCTGGGGCGCGAGATCCTGGACTCGCGGGGA
>JBDUBI010000026.1:0-3191 GCA_040004225.1 Acidobacteriota bacterium | reverse complement strand
CCCTCCCCTTCTTCCCGGAACTGAGAAATTTTCGCAAGGTTTTCCGCCTCACCCCTCACCCCTCACATCTCACATCTCACATCTCGCGTCCTGACGCCTCTCGGCTCACCGCGGCCACATCGCCCGGTACCTCGCGACCAAGGGTACGCCGAAGAAATACGCGGCCACGGCGCCCACCGCCAGGAAAACGCCGAACGGGAGCCGGAGCTTGCGGGTCCCGGCCCCGGACGCGATGAGCGCGATCCCGACGACGCTCCCGGAGAGGGACGCGAGCAGGATCGTGAGCAGGACGCCGGCCGGTCCGAGAAAAGCGCCGATCATCCCGAGCATCTTCACGTCGCCCAGCCCCATTCCCTCCTGCCCCGCGATTTTTTCGTAGAGAAACGCGACGAGAAACAATCCCCCGGCGCCCGCCGCGGCGCCCACCAGCGCGGAGAGGGGCGACCGCGATGGAGAAAAGAATGCCAGCCCGATGCCGACCGCGATCCCCGTCAAAGTGATCTTGTCCGGAAGGATCTGGAACTCGGCGTCGATCGCGAGCAGCGCCAGGCACGCCGAGGCAAGAAACGCGCCGGACATCAGGTCGCTCCAGTCTCTCGCCCTCAGCGCGACGCAGATCCAGAGCGCGGCGTTCAAAAGCTCGAGAGCGGGATACCGCCACGCGATGGGGGCCCGGCAGACGGCGCATTTCCCCCGCAGGAGGATCCACGAGACGACGGGCACGTTGTGCCGCGCCGCGATCGGCGCGCCGCACGCGGGACAGTGCGAGCCCGGCCACGCGACCGATTCTCCGCGCGGGAGCCGGTGAACCAGAACGTTCAGGAACGACCCGACGAGAAGGCCCACGATTCCGGCCAGAAGAATCAGAAACGGGCCGAGGTCGGCGGGCGTCATAGGAGGGATCCGGCCCGTCGCGGCTCTCCCCGTCGCCACAGCGCGAAGAGGAGGAGAAGCGCCGCCACGCTCACGGCGGACCCCGCGTAAAAGGAGATCGGCCGGTATGTGAAGACGACCCGGTGCGGTCCCGCCGCGAGCGCCACCGCGCGGAAGACGCCATCGGCGCGCAGGATCCGGGCGGGCTTTCCGTCGACCTGCGCCCGCCACCCCGGAGCGTCGACGTCGGTCAAGACGAGAAGACCGGCGCCGTCCGCGTGCACCTCCGCCGTGATCCGTTCCGCGCGGTCTTCGGAGAGCCGCGCCAGCAGAAATCCTCCGCGCCCCGAGCCCTCGAGGGGAGCCGGCGACGGGTCAGCCTCGAGGAAGACGCTCTGCGACCAGTCGGTCTCGCCTCGCGCTCGCCGGTCCCACGCGCGCTCCGGATCGCGCTCGATCGCGAAGCCGCGGACGAACGAGAGACGCGGCCGATACGGATTGATCGGGGCTCGGAAGAAATCTCCCACGCGGCGAGAGCCCATGTCCTGCGGGAGATGGGGCGTCCACAGCACCCGGGCACTCGCCGATCCCGCCGTCCTCTGGAGGTCCCGGGCCCCGTCGATCGCGTCAGCGATGCGCCGGGCGGCTGCGGTCGAGAGCGGCGAAGCGGTGCGGACCGTTCTCACCCCCTCGAGGAGGTTGGTGTAGCCGACCAGGGCCTCCCGTTGCCGGCGAAGCGTCGAGGCGCCATAGTCGCTTTCCGTCAGGACTCTCGGAACGAGCGAGCCCATGGGCGGAGTCAGGACGCGGCCGGAAACCCCCGCCAGAAAGGCGACGGCCTCGGGGCGCCCGCGAATCTCCCCCTCGGGAGCGAACCGGAAGAGGGAGGCTCCCTCGAGGGCCAGCGCCGCGGACAGGCAGAGCGCGGCCGCCGAAGGGAAGAAGGCGGACCGGCCGCCGCGCGATTCCGGCAGCGCCGCTCCCGCCAGCAGGGCCGCGACCGCCGCTCCCTCGAGGACGCGCGAGAGAGCCGTCGCCGGGGACATCAGGAGGATCGCTCCGGCCACGACTCCTGCCCCGGCCAGAACCGCTCGCCGGCGCACGTCTTTCGAGAAGCGGAGGGCATCCACCCCGAGTCCCGCGAGCGCCGAAAGCGCAAACGCGGTCGGAACGAGCGCCTTCGCCGGATAGCGGATCCGATCGAAAGGCGGAAGACTCCGGAGAACGCCTCCGAGGGGGCCCGCGCTCGACAGCAGCATTCCCGCGAGCCCGATCGCTGCCAGCAACCAGGCGAACCTCCGCCGCTCTCTCTCCGAGAGCGCTGCCGCGGCCGCGACGAGCGCCAACGGTCCGAAAGCGAGTGACGGGAGATACGTCGTGCCGCTGCCCGTCCTGCCCGCGCCGGCGGCCGAGGCGAGCCCCGCCCATCCGACGGCGCCCGCGTCGCGCTCCGCGACCGGCAGCGGCGAGCGGCGGTCCGAGGCCGCGGCGAGCTCCGCGAACGGGGCGAGGGCCCATCCCGCGAGGGCGAGTCCGAGAAGAATGGCCGTCGCGGTCCGCGCGGCGCGGCGCCCGGGCGACGCCTCGTATCCACCCTCCGCGGCGGCCCGCGCCCGCCACGAGAGGAGGAGGACCAGCAGAACCGTGACGCCGGAGACTTCGGGGCTTCCCGCCATCGCCTGCATCCCCAGCACGAGAGCGAGCCCCAGGCGGTCGCGGCGCCCGGGAAGCCCGGACCTCGCGAAGGCGGCGGCGGCGGGAAGCCACGCGAACGCGCCGAAGTGGTTCCAGTACGCCGAGAGCGAGGCTGCAAAACCGGACGACGCGAACAACAGCGCGCCGATGGCGGCGCCGGCCTCCGAGATCGCCTCCTCCCGAAGGAAGCGCCACATTCCCCAGATCGCCACCGCGAAATGGAAGAGCAGGAACAGGCCCCCGGCCAGCGCGGGGCCGGGGAGGAGAAAGAAGAAGCCGGGCGGGTAGAAGACGCCGGATTGAAGGTTCGCGAGCCACGGCTCTCCGGCGCCGGACAGCGGGTTCCAGAGCGGCAACTCTCCCGCGCGCAGGCGGTCGGCGGTGTAGAGCTTCAACGGATAGAAGAAGTCCCCCTGGTCGCGAAACGTCGGCGCCCGCCGGAAGGCGAGCGCCGGGAACAACCAGAGAATCGGAGGAAAGAGGGCGGCCGCGCCGAGCAGGACACCGGTCAGTCGGCGGGCGTTCACCCGTGCGAGCTCAGAAGGGGGGCGGGAGAGTCACTGCTGAGCGCCTTCCGGCCACTGCACGAACGTCCCGTTGGTGAACAGGATGTCGTCGTTGAA
>JBDUBI010000120.1:0-10771 GCA_040004225.1 Acidobacteriota bacterium | reverse complement strand
ACGCAGTGAGCGGAAGCGACGTGGAGGCCGCATCCGGCCGAGCCGGCCGCCGGTGCCTTCGCCGCGCACGGCGAAGGCACGTCCCGCGGTGAGCGAAGGCGGGGGGAAGAGAGCGCGTCGACGGTCTCCCGAAATCTTGATTCACCGCTGTATGGTCGGAAGCCCATGCCCGAAGGAAATACGATCCACCGCCTGGCGCGGGAACACGCGCGAGATTTCGCCGGCCACCTCGTTCGCGTGTCGTCGCCCCAGGGCCGCTTTGCGAAAGAGGCACGCCGGCTGGATGGCCGGCGCTTCCGCGGAACGGACGCGCACGGAAAGCATCTCTTTCACCTGTGGGAAGGAGGGCTGGTCGTGCACGTTCATCTCGGCATGGCCGGCGGGTTTACCCGGTTCGCCGGGACGCCGCCCGAGCCGCGGCCGGTCGTCCGTATGCGGCTTTCGACCCAACGTGTGACCTCAGATCTGATCGGCCCGCCGACCTGTGAGCTCATCGACCAAGACGCCCGCGCCGCGATCCACGGCCGGCTCGGGCCCGATCCGCTGCGCCGCGACGCCGATCCCGGGCTGGTTTTCGAGGCGCTGCGAAAACGTCCGGACCGCGCCATCGGCGACGCGCTGCTCGACCAGCGGATCATTTCGGGAGTCGGAAACATCTACCGGATCGAGGCTCTGTTCCTCGAGGGCATTCACCCGCTCCGGCGCTCCGGCAGGATCTCCCGGGACGAATGGCTCGCGCTCTGGACACGGATTCGCCGCCTGATGCGCCGGGGCGTCACGTTGCGGCGCATTTCGACGGTCGATCCCCGCGAAACCCCGCATCCCGCGGCCGGGCGCGGGCCTCGCGATGCCTTTTACGTCTACCGGCACGAGACCTGCCGGCGGTGCGGCAGCCGCATCCGCGAGGTTCCCCTGTCGGGGCGACGCATGTTCTTCTGCCCGAGGTGCCAGCGAAAGTCGTCCTGACGCGACGGTCCGGAAAGGCCTTCCTCCCCCCGCCGGACCGTGACGGGCGCGCCCCGGGGCGTGGGTCCCGTCGATGAACCGGTGAAAAGCCCGCCCCCGCAGCCGGAGGGAGTAGATTCTGCATCCGACACCAATATGCGCACCCGCCAACACCTCGCGACCGCAATGGTCCTCGCCGCTCTGGGAACCCTCCTGACGGGCGCGCCGTCCGGCGCGCAAAAGGCGACACCGGCCCCGGGGGCGACGCCTTCCGGAACTCTGACCGGTCAGGGCGCTCTCGGCGACTGGACGACGGACGCTCCCGGGGTCCGCCGGAAGATCACGGCCGCCGATCTGCCGCGGCCCTATGCGACGAAGTCCGCCGATTCGGGGTCTCACGTCATCGACCGGCCCGCAAACGCGTGGCCGCGCGTCCCTCCCGGATTCCGCGTCGAGGAATTCCAGACGAAGCTCGACAATCCGCGCCTTCTCCGCACCGCTCCCAACGGAGACGTCTTTCTGGCGGAGAGCTATCCCGGGCGTGTGCGCGTCCTGCGAGCACGAGAGGGAGCCGGCCGCGCCGATCAGAACGAGATCTTCTCGAGCGGCCTGTCGAAGCCGTTCGGCATCGCGTTCTATCCCCCGGGCCCCGACCCGCAGTGGGTCTATGTCGCCGAGACGGGACGGGTCCTCCGTTTCGCCTATCGCTCCGGCGATCTAAAGGCGCGGAGTCAGCCGGAAGTCATCGTGCCGGACCTTCCCGGCGGAGGCCTCCTGCGCGGAGGCGGACACTGGACCCGGGACATCCAGTTCCGAAATGACGGACGAAAGATGTACGTCTCGGTCGGATCGCATTCGAACGTCTTCGAAAATCCGGGCTCGAGCGAGGAGCGTCGCGCGGACATCCTCGAATACAACCCGGACGGGACGGGCGGCCGCATCTACGCAACCGGGATCCGAAATGCGGTCGGAATCGCCGTACATCCCGGGAGCGGAGAGCTCTGGGCGTCCGTAAACGAGCGCGACGGACTGGGCGACGACCTCGTCCCCGACTACATCAGCCGCATCCGGGAAGGCGGCTTCTACGGCTGGCCCTGGTATTACATCGGCGGCCACCCGGATCCGAGACACCCGAACGCGCATCCGGAGCTCCGGGAAAAAGTGCTCGTGCCCGACGTGCTCCTGCAGTCTCACTCGGCGTCCCTTCAGATGACCTTTTACACGGGCGGCCAGTTCCCGCGCGAGTACGCGGGCGACGCCTTCGCGGCCGAGCACGGCTCCTGGAACCGGGCGCTTCGAACGGGATACAAGGTGATCCGCGTCCCCCTGCGCAACGCGGCTCCGACGGGCGAGTACGAAGACTTCCTGACCGGGTTCGTCACTTCGGACGGTCAGGTCTGGGGGCGGCCGGTCGGAGTCACGGTGGCCAGAGATGGTTCGCTTCTCGTCTCGGACGACGGCGGGAACCTCGTCTGGCGGGTTTCCTACGAGGTACCGGCAAAACGATAAGTCGCCGCCGCCTTCCGCCCCTCCGCCCTCGCCTCCGCCCTTCGCCCTTCGCCCTTCGCCGACCTTGCATTAGCCTTCGCCCATGAAAAACGTCCTCGCGATTCTGGCGGCGCTTCTTCTCTCGCGGCCCTTGTCCGCGCGGGTCGTGCGGGTCGAAGTCCGGTCGCGCGCGGATCTTCTCGGCGGCAAGAGCTTCGGCCTCGCGGGAGCGTACGAGAAGATCTCCGGAACTCTCCACTTTGCCGTCTCCCCGCAAGACCCGCACGACAGAATGATCGTGGACCTGGCGCTCGCGCCTGCGAACGCGCGCGGCGAAGTCGAGTTTTCTGCCGACTTCTTCGTGATCACCCCGAAGGACCCCTCACGCGCGAGCGGCTCGCTCCTTCTCGAAGTGCCCAACCGCGGCGGCAAGGCGATCCTCGCGCTGATGAACCGCGGCAAATCCTCGACGGATCCCGCAACGGCCGAGGAGATCGGCGACGGCTTCCTGATGCGGCGCGGGGCGAGCGTGGCCTGGGTCGGGTGGCAATGGGACGTTCGGGATTACCCGGGGCGGCTCCGCCTCGAGGCCCCCGTCGCGCGGGACCGCGGCAGAACGATCGCCGGCCTCGTCCGCGCGGATTTCGTCGTGGACGAAGCGGCGCCGTCGCATCCCCTGGGCCACATGATCACCGGATCGATCGGCGGAACGAGCTATGCGGCGGCGGAACAGGACAGCGCGAAGAACGTCCTGACGGAACGCGACGGCCCGGCCGCGCCTCGACGCGTGATCCCGCGGTCGCGCTGGCAGTTCGCGAGGGAAGAGAACGGGCGCCCGGTGGCGGACGACCGCTTTCTCTGGCTGGAAGGCGGATTCCAGCCCGGAAAGATCTACGAAGTCGTCTACGTAGCGCACGACCCGGTCGTGGCCGGACTCGGTCTGGCCGCGGTCCGCGACGCCGCCTCCTGGTTCAAAAACGCCCCGGACGCCCTCGTCCACGCCCGCCGCGTCTACGGGCTCGGGATCTCCCAGTCCGGGCGCTTTCTCCGCCTTTTCGTCCGGCAGGGTTTCAATGCGGACGAGGACGGCCGCCAGGTGTTCGACGGGCTGTTCGTCCACGTGGGAGGCGCGGGCGTCGGGAGCTTCAACCACCGGTTCGCGCAGCCCTCCCGCGACGCGCAGCCCGTGACGGCGCTCTTCTATCCTACGGACCTCTTTCCCTTCACCGACCTGCCGGAGAAAGACCCGGCCACGGCGTCTGCGGGAGGTCTGCTCGACCGGGCGCGCGCGGAGAAGGTTTCCCCGAAGATCTTCTTCACGAACACGTCCTACGAATACTGGTCCCGCGCGGCTTCCCTGATTTCAACCTCCCCCGACGCGTCGGCGGACGCCGTGATTTCGGAGGACGCCCGGCTCTACTTCCTTGCCGGTCTGCAGCATTTCTCAGGGCCTTTCCCGCCGGCGGCGACGCCCTCGCGCGGCCTTCGGGGCACGCATCCGCAGAACCCGAACCCGGTCGCATGGCTCTGGCGCGCCCTCTTCGACGGGATGGAAGCGTGGGTCAGAGACGGTGTCGCGCCCCCCGACAGCCGGTACCCTCGAATTGCGGACGGGACTCTCGTCTCCCTGGCGGCTTTCCGTTTTCCTCTCATTCCGTCGCTCCGCCCGCCCTCCCGCGTGCACGAAGCCGTTCGCCTCGATTTCGGTCCCCGCTGGAAGGACGGCATCGTCTCGATCGAGCCGCCCCGTCGGGGGAGAGCGTTCCCGTCTCTCGTGCCGCGGGTCGATTCCGACGGCAACGACGTCGGCGGCGTCCGCATCCCCGAGATGGAGGTCCCGGTCGCCACGGACACCGGCTGGAACCTGCGTGACCCGCTGACCGGATTTGCCGGAGAGCGCGTGAGCTTCGTCGGTTCGCACGTCCCGTTTCCGAAGACGCGTTCCGATCGCGAGCGCGCGAAAGATCCGCGGCCCTCGCTCGAAGAGCGGTATGGCTCCCGCGAGCGTTACCTGGGACTCTACGCGCTCGCCGCCGTCCGATCTGTCCACGAACGCTTCCTTCTGCCGGAGGATCTCGCCGACGTCCTCGCGCGCGGAGACGCGGAGTGGGACGAGGCGATGAAATAGCCCTCGCCGCCACCGCCGGCCCGCGGCCGGACCGATATGATCGCGGCGATGCAGAACTTTGAGAAGCTCGGCGTGTTCTACCTCGGCCGGACGACCGGCGCTTCGAAGAAAGAGGCGGAACAGCTCGTCCTCTACGACTCGCGCGATCTCGTGACGCACGCCGTCTGCGTCGGGATGACGGGCAGCGGCAAGACCGGGCTCTGCATCTCGCTGATCGAAGAAGCGGCCCTCGATGGAATCCCAGCCATCGTGATCGACCCCAAGGGCGATCTCGGCAATCTTCTGCTCACGTTCCCGGAGCTGTCGCCGGGAGACTTCCGGCCGTGGGTGAACGAGGAGGACGCCGCCCGCAAGGGCATCTCCGCCGACGACCTCGCGAAACAGCAGGCGGAGTTGTGGAAGTCCGGGCTGGCCGCCTGGGGGGAAGACGGCGCGCGCATCGCGAAGCTCAAGGCCGCCGCCGATTTCGCGATTTACACTCCGGGGTCGACCGCCGGCCTGCCGGTTTCTATCCTGAAGTCGTTCGACGCCCCCAACGAGGCGACCCGCTCGGACACCGAGCTTCTCGGCGAGCGCGTCGGGACCACCGCCACTGGGCTTCTCGCCCTTCTCGGGATCGACGCGGACCCGATTCAGAGCCGCGAGCACATCCTCCTCTCGACGATCCTGGAGAACGCCTGGCGAAAGGGAGAAAACCTGGATCTTCCGGCCCTGATCGGCCGGATCCAGAAGCCGCCAGTCGCGCGCGTGGGCGTACTCGACATCGAGTCCTTCTTCCCCGGGAAGGACCGCTTCGCGCTCGCGATGAAGCTGAACAACCTGCTGGCCGCGCCCGCGTTCGCGGCGTGGCTCGAAGGAGAGCCGCTCGACGTCTCGGCGATTCTCCGCACGCCCGGGGGAAAGCCCCGGATCTCCATCTTCTCCATCGCGCACCTGTCCGATGCCGAACGCATGTTCTTCGTCACCATGCTCTTGAACGAA
The DNA here is from genome assembly GCA_040004225.1 of Acidobacteriota bacterium. Taxonomy (GTDB): domain Bacteria; phylum Acidobacteriota; class Thermoanaerobaculia; order UBA5066; family Gp7-AA6; genus JALYUA01. The sequence goes on along the minus strand of JBDUBI010000120.1, from coordinate 5,229 downwards.
ACCGTCGGTTGGATGCGCGGTCAGTCGGGCACCACGAGCCTGCGCGCGATCGTGTACATGGACGAGATCGCCGGCTACTTCCCTCCGGTCGCCATGCCGCCCTCCAAGGCGCCCCTGCTGACGCTCTTGAAGCAGGGGCGGGCGTTCGGTCTCGGCGTCGTCCTCGCGACGCAGAATCCGGTCGACCTCGACTACAAGGGCCTCTCGAATGCCGGGACCTGGTTCCTGGGACGGCTCCAGACCGAGCGAGACAAGGCGCGGGTGCTTGAGGGGCTGGAGGGCGTGGCGGCGGGCGGCGGTCCGAAGTTCGACCGGGCCGCAATGGAGCGGACCCTCGCGGGCCTGAAGACACGCGTCTTTGTGATGAACGACGTCCACGAGGACGGGCCGGTCGTCTTCGAGTCGCGCTGGGCGATGTCCTACCTGCGCGGGCCGCTGACGCGCGGCCAGATCAAGACGCTGATGGATCCCCGGAAAGCGGCCGCTCCGGCCGCACCCACCGGGGCCGAGACCGGTTCCACCGGTTCGAAGAACGCGGCCCGGCGCGCCGGAAATGCGGCGGGCGATGCCGCCTTCACCCGGCCGCTCCTCCCGCCTTCGATCTCTCAGTACTTCGTGCCCGTCCGCGGCGCGGGCGACTCCGGGCTGGTTTACCGACCGAGGGCGCTCGGCGCCGCGGAGGTGCGGTACTCGGATGTGAAATCGCGCGCAGAATCGAGGGAGGACGTCCTGATGCTCGCGCCGATCTCGGACGGACCGGAGCCGGTCCGCTGGGACGACGCCGAGCCCGCGCCGTGCGCGCTCGAAGACCTCGAACGCGAACCCGTCTCGGGCGCGCAGTTCGAGCCGCCGCCGGGGCCCGCGGCCGCGCCGAAGAGCTGGGATGACTGGTCGCGCACGTTCGCCGCGTCCCTCTTCCGGACTCGCCGGCTGGATTTGTTTCGCAGCCCGTCGACGGGAGAAGTCTCCACGGGGGGCGAGACCGAGCGCGACTTCCGGGCGAGGCTTCAGCAGAAGGCGCGTGAGGAACGCGATGCCGTGGCGGAAACACTGCGGGGCCGGTACGCCGCGCGCGTCGCCGCGCTCGAAGAAAGAAAGCGCCGCGCGGAACAGGCCGTCGCGCGGGAGAAGGAAGAGGCGACGTCTTCGGGGATCCAGACCGCAATTTCCGTCGGCGCGACCGTCCTCGGCGCTCTCCTGGGCCGTAAGGCTGTCAGCGCAACCAACATCGGGCGAGCGACGACCGCCGCCCGGGGCGCCGGCCGCACCATGAAGCAGGCGGGCGACATCGGGCGAGCCAGGGAAAACGTAGCGGCGATCGACGCCCAGCTGACGGCGCTCGAGAACGAGCTTCAGGCGGAACTGGATCAGAGGGCAGCGGCGACGGACCCCTTGACCGAAAAACTCGAACCCCTCGCCCTCCGCCCGAAGAAGTCGGACATCACGGTCAAGCTGGTGGCGCTCGCCTGGGCGCCTCTCCCGGGAAATGAGGGCCGTTAGAACGCTGTCTGACGGGACGGGATAGCCCTCACTCCATCCGGTGCGGGACGAAGCGGCTCCGGTTGTCCGTGATCGGGCCCTCGGACTCCCGAATGCCGATTCCGCCGGCCTTCTGGCCGATGATCCAGCTGCCGATGACCGGATGCTGGCCGTCGAACTCGGGCAGAGGTGCCAGCGCCTGGAAAACAGACTCGCCTTTTCCGTACTCACCGCCCGTTTCGGCAAAGATGCCCCGCTCGTCGTAGAGGGTGACGTTTGATCCCTCGCGCGAGAACAGAGGCTTCTGCACGTAGCGCGTCAGGCTGCCTTTCGAGAACGAAGACTCGAGCAGATTAGGGTCGCCGGGATTTAACTCCCAGAGGATGGGAAGGATCCCCTTGCTCGAGAGAATGACCTTCCACGCCGGCTCGATCCACTGGGTGGCCCGGTCTCCGAGAAGCATGTCGCCGAAATCCTCCTCGAGCATCCATTCCCAGGGATAAAGCTTGAACACGGAGGGCATCGGTTTCGTGGCCTCGTCGACAAACAGCTTTTGCCGGTTGTCCCAGCCGATTTTCGGAACGAGGATCTGATCCGTGGTGATTCCCGCCTGCGACGCGGTGTCGCGCAGGTAACTCACCGTCACGATGTCTTCGACGTCATCGAGCGAGGCGAAATACAGCGGCTCCCCGCGGAGATACGGCTTCAGTTCCTTCCACGTCGCGATCAGCCGCTCATGGATGCTGTTGAACTGGTCGCCGTGCGGGAAGACTTCCTCGAGCCATTTCCATTGAACTACCGCCGCCTCATAGAGAGCGGTGGGCGTGTCGGCGTTGTATTCGAGAAGCTTCGGAGGCGTCACTCCGTCGTAGGACAGGTCGAAGCGGCCGTAGATGGAAGGCGTGTCATCCTCCCAGGAACGCTCGATCAGCTCGCGGACATCCTTCGGAATTCCGAGCTCCGCGTACCGGCGCTTTTCGATCACATGCTCCGCCGCCGCGACGCACATCTGGTGGAGGCGGTTGGTCGCCGTCTCGAGAGTGTCCACCTCGGCCGCCGAAAGCACGTAGTGCGCGGACTCGTACCAGTACGAATCGCCGGGGGAATGAAACGAAAGGCCGAGCTCTTCGACCTTCGACTGCCAGTTCCGGCGGGGCTCCGAGGCGATGCGCCGCAAGTCTACGAGCCCGCGCCGCCGCCGCCGTGCGCGCCGCCCGAAGAAGCGTGGCCCGAGGAGGCGGAGGCGTGGCCGCTCGACGAGCCCTCACCGTGAGCTCCGAACCCGCCGCGGGAGACTCCGTCGGAAGACGAGCTCCCACTATGAATCCCGGTACTCGAGCGGGAGCTCCATCCGGAGCGCCCGCCGCCGATCCAGTGGTAACCGGGGATGACGACCGGGCCCCGGCACATGGAATCGGGCACCACCCGGCCCGTGGGGTCGGCACAGCGGCGGCTCTGGCCACAGGACACGAGCGCCATCGACGCCATCAGCGTGAGCGTGATCGACGAGCTTTTCTTCACGAGATGGGGCTATTTTACAGGATGGTCCCGCTCGTGAAACACCTCTGCTCCCTCCGGCCCGACTCTTGCTTTTGACCTCGGGCCCATGCCATTGAGAACGTCGGCCCTGGTCATCAGCCTCGCGCTGTGCGCCGCCGGAGCTCCCGGCTCGCGCCTGATGTGGGAAAGGCCGGCGCTGGCCGCGGTGCAGCCCGCCGACAACGCGGTGCTGGTGTGGGACGAAGCCGTGCTTCACGGGATCCGGGTGACGAAGCCGGGTCCGACGATCGCGGCACGCTCCCTCGCCGTCGCGCACACCGCGATGTTCGACGCGTGGGCCGCCTACGATGCCCGCGCGGTCCCGACCGTGCTGCACCCGGCATGGCGTCGGCCCGCCGGGGAAGGAACCGACGTCAATAAAGCGGAAGCCATCAGCTACGCGGGATACCGCGCGGTCGTCGATCTGTTTCCGTCCGAGGCGGCGTACTACCAGGCGTTGCTGCTTCAGCAGGGTTACTCGCCCGGCGACCAGACGACCGATCCGTCCACCGCGCGAGGCGTCGGCAACTCCGCGGCCGCTGCGGTGCTGGCGTTTCGTCACCGCGACGGGTCGAATCAACTTGGCGATCGCGCCCCCGGCGCGTACGCCGACTACACCGGCTACACGCCCGTGAACACCTCCGTGACCGTCAACGACCCCAACCACTGGCAGCCTCTCGCGCTGGTAGTGAACGGATCCGTCGTCACTCAGGCCTTCACCACTCCGCAGTGGGGGCTCGTCACTCCTTTCGCGCTTCCGTCCGGCTCGGCCCTCCGCCCGGCGAACGGGCCGCCCCGGTACCCGGATCCCGAGTACAAGATCGAGGCGGACGAAGTCCTGGCGACGAGCGCCGCGCTGACCGACGAGCAGAAGGTGATGGCGGAGTACTTCGCGGACGGCCCCAACTCGGAGTTTCCGCCGGGCCACTGGGCACTCTTCGCGCAGTTCGTGTCCCGCCGCGATGCGCACTCGATCGACGACGACGCGAAAATGTTCTTTGCGCTGGGGAACGCACTCCTGGACGCGAGCATCTGCGCCTGGGACGCAAAGCGCGCGTACGACTCGGTCCGACCTTACACCGCGATTCACTTTCTTTATCGCGGTCAGCTCGTGCAGGGATGGGGAGGACCGGGTGTGGGGACCGTGACGATGCTCGGAGAGACGTGGCGCCCCTATCAGGTGCCGAACGTCGTGAGTCCGCCCTTCCCGGAATTCTTCTCGGGTCACTCCGTCTTCAGCGCCGCCGGCGCACAGATCCTGGCCTCTTACACGGGGAGCGACGCGTTCGTCTACTCGGTTCGAATCCCGGCTGGCAGCTCCGCCGGCGAGCCCGGAATCGTCCCCGCGTCTGACCTGACCCTTTCCTGGAACACGTTTTCAGAGGCCGCGGACGCGGCCGGAATGTCCCGCCGGTACGGGGGGATTCATTTTCGGACGGGCGATCTCACGGGGCGCGTCGTGGGACGAGTCATCGGAGCCCTCGCGTGGGACCGGGCGAAGGAGTTCTTCGAGGGTAACGCGTATGGCGCCGAGGTCGTCCCCGTGCGCCGATCCCGACCGCCCCACGTCGTGGTCCGCTAGCGATCAGCGCGATCCCGTCAGCGGTTCGGTCGGCAGACCGGTTGCAGGAGTCCTCTCATGATCCTCACCTGCCCCTCCTGCGGTAAGAAAAACCGATCGCCCGCCGACCGCCTGACGGCCGCCGGCCGCTGCGGCGCCTGTAAGACGGAAATCTCTCCCGTCGCGCAGCCGATCGACGCGGACCCGGAAAGCTTCCTCGAAATTACCCGCGGCACGAAGGTCCCCGTCCTGGTCGACTTCTGGGCAGCCTGGTGCGGCCCGTGCCGGACGGCCGCGCCGGAAGTCGAGCGGACCGCGGCGGCGATGGCGGGCCGGGCCCTGGTCCTCAAGGTGGATACGGAAAAGTATCCGGAACTCGCGGCGAAGTTCGGCGTTCAGAGCATCCCGAACTTCGCGGTCTTGAAGGAAGGAGTCCTGATCTCCCAGCAGGCCGGCGTCGTCCCGAGCGCACAGATGAAACAGTGGCTGACGAGAGCGGGCGCCTGACAGAATCAGCGCAATCGGTCCCGCACCCGATCGCCTCTGCACGGGAAGAGGGGTTCCTTGACCACGAGAGTCGCGCAAACGCTGCGCCGACCTGCGGGTCCCCTCACCCCAACCCTCTCCCCGAGCCCGGGGCGAGGGGGCAG
>JBDUBI010000037.1:0-10794 GCA_040004225.1 Acidobacteriota bacterium | reverse complement strand
AGGCGCAGCTCTGCCCCCTCGCCCCGGGCTCGGGGAGAGGGTTGGGGTGAGGGGACCCGCAGGTCATCGGTGCGTGTTCATCACCCTGGCAGATCACGCCGTCCGCAGCGAAGCGGTTGGATGAGGGAACCCGAGAGTGCCTCCGTTTCGCCTGGGGCGGCGCCGACGTGCTGGCATCCCGTTTGCGTTGAGGCCGCCCGGAGGCTCCATGAAACCGGTTTCGAAGGCCCTTGCGCTCTGGTTCGCGCTGGCGATCGGCGCCCTGCCCGCCATGGCGGCGACCGCCCCGACGGCAGTCCGGCCGGGTTTCAACCTTTTCTCGACGCAGCAGGACATCGAGCTCGGCCGTCAGTCGGCGGCCCAGGTCGAGAAGCAGATCCCTCTGATCCGCGACCCTGCGATCGACGGCTACGTCGCGGCGATCGGGGCCCGTCTCGCGGCGGTCGCGCCGGGGCCGAAGTTTCCCTACCAGTTCCATGTGACCAACCTCTCGGACGTCAACGCGTTCGCGCTGCCGGGGGGATTCATGTACGTCAATCGCGGATTGATCGAGCTCGTCCCGACGGAGGGCCAGCTCGCGGGAGTCATGGCGCATGAGATGGCGCACGTGGCGCTCCGGCACCAGACCAACCAGGTGTCCAAGGCGTACCTCGCCAAGGCGGGTGTCGGGATCCTGGGAGGGGTGCTGACGGGCGGAGCGCCCGGACCGATCATGTCGGCGGTGGGCGGGATCGGTTTGAACGCGCTGTTTTTGAAATTCAGCCGGACCGCCGAAAGCCAGGCGGACATCGTGGGCGCTCAGACCATGGCACGCGCGGGTTATGACGCCAATGAGATGGCGAGCATGTTCGAGCTCCTCCGCAAGCAGGCGGGACGGGACCCCGGCAGACTCGAGCGGTTTCTGAGCGACCACCCGGCGCCCGCCGACCGCGAGGCGCGCGTGCGACAGGAGGCGGCGAGGCTCGGCCGTCCCGGGCCGCCGCACTCCGTCGGAGACATCGGCGTGGTGAAGTCGGCGTTGCGGGCGCAGGGTTCCGCCGTCTCGATGAAACAGCTCGCGCAGGGAACGTCGGGAGGGACGGTTCCCGGAGGGCGAGGTCCCTCCCGCGGGGACATTCGAATCGAAGCGCCTTCCGCGAATTTCCGCACGTTCAAACAGCGGACCGGCTTTTTCACCATCGATTACCCGCAGAACTGGCAGGCGCACGAAGCGCCGAACGGGTTCGGGGTCACGATCGTTCCGGCCGGCGGCGTCGTGCAGACATCCGATGGCCAGCAGTCGGTCGTGTATGGCGTCGTTGTCAATCACTACGATCCCTTCGAGGGCTCCGTGAACGGACGCACCGGCGTGCGGGGGCCGTTCGCCCGCGGGACCAGCCTCGACGACGCGACCAACGATCTCGTCGCGCAGCTCTCGAAATCCAATCCCTACCTGCGGCCCGTGCCAAATTCCGCGCACAGGCTGGCCGCGGGCGGCGCCCGCGCCATTTCCCTGGTGCTCGCCGGCACGTCGCCTGTGACCGGCATGGATGAGCGCGTGAACGTTCTGACGCGGGAGCTTCCGGACGGGCACGTCCTCTACTCGCTCAGCATCGCTCCCGGCCGCGATGCCGGAGCCCTGTCGCCGACGTACGAACGAATGATGGGAAGCCTCAGGGTGAATGACGAGGCGGCCCATCGCTAGCAAGAGTCCGGCGCGGGAGCGCGGCCGGGAAACCTCCGAAGACGACGAGGAGAGCGAGCGCTCGATCGTCGAACTGCACGTTCCGATCGCGACGATCGTCAAGGTTCTCTTCACGGCCCTCCTCGTCTGGGCGGCCCTCAAGCTCCTTCCGGACTTTCTGTTTTTCCTTCTCGCGCTCGTCCTCGCGATCAGCATTTCTCCTCTCGTCGCGCGCCTCGAGCGCCGAGGGCTGTCCCGCGGCTGGGCGGTTGCGACCGTGGCGCTCCTGACGATCGGGACCCTCTTCGCGTTTCTCGTCCTGATCGGGCCCCCGCTCGTCTCCCAGCTCGTGACCCTTTCTAAAAATCTCACCGAATACCGCAAACGCGTCGACCTCCGCGTCGGTCCTCAACATCCCGTGATCAGCCGGGTGCTCGACCAGATCCTCGCCCTGCCGTCGTCTCCGGAAGTCGCGGCCTCCCTGAAGAAGCCGATGGCGTGGGGGGAAGCCGCGATTACGGGGGTCACCGTTTCGATCCTCGTGCTGACGCTCACTTTGTATCTGGTGGCGGACGGCAAGAGGACCTACGCCTGGCTTCTGGCGTATGTCCCGAGGCGGCATCGCCAGAAGATGGCGAGAACGATCCCGGAAGTTTCCGAGGTCATCATCAGATACGTCCAGGGACAGGCGCTGACCTCGTTGCTCTACGGAGTGTTCGCCCTCGTCGTCCTGAGCGCATTTGGCGTCCCGGCGGCCGTGCCGCTGGCGTTTCTCGCCGCGATCTGCGACATCCTCCCCGTCATCGGCGTGATCGCGTCCACCGTTCCGGCCACCCTCCTCGCGCTCACCGTCTCACCCGTCACAGCGGGAGCGGTCTGCGTTCTGTACCTGCTCTACCACGTGCTCGAGAACACGGTCATCGTTCCTCGTGTGTATGGAAAGCGTCTGCGGCTTTCGACCATTGCGGTCCTGATCGCCATCGTCATCGGAGGACAGCTTTACGGCATCCTCGGGGCGATCCTCATACTTCCCTTCGTCGCCGCCTATCCGATTGTCGAAAGAATCTGGCTCCACCGGTACCTGAGTGACGAGGTCCTGACCGATCACAAGGCGCTCGAAAAAGCCCTCGAAACGGGCAGCGACCGCGCCGTCGAAAAAGTCCTGAAAGGCGAGGAGCACGCCGGGGTCACGGGCACGGTATCGGTCGACAAGAAGCGGAAATCCGAAGAGACGGGCGAATAGCCGCCGCGCGAGACCCTTCCGGGTTCTCTACGCCAACGGGGGCACGTCTCTTCCTTCCCCAAATCCCAGCACCCAGAAACGGGGTTCGGGCCGCGGCGCGGCAGCCAGGAGCGCGGCAATTTCCTGCGCGGGCTCTTCCTCGCCTTCGTCCGTGAGTCGGAACGTTCCGAAGTGCATCCCGACGCCCGTGGCGGCATTCAGATCGCGGAATGCCTGGAGCGCCTGCGCGGGCGTTTCGTGGACCGGTCCCATGAACCACTCCGGGCGATAGGCGCCGATCGGCAGGATCGCGAGGCGAAGGCGGGGAAACCGCGTCCCGATTTCCCGGAAGTGTGGGCCGTATCCCGTGTCGCCGGCGAAGAAAACGTCCCCCGCGGAGCTCGAAATCACATAACCCGTCCAGAGCGTCGCGTTCCGGTCCGAGAGTCCGCGCCCCGAAAAGTGCTGCACCGGTACGGATGTTATGGAGAACGCGCCACCGAGGTCGGTGCTTTCCCACCAGTCGAGATCGACTCCGTTGGCAAGACCGTGCCTGATAAGAAGTTCCCGCACGCCGAGTCCCGTGACGATCCAGGGATGGTCGCGGGCCTCGAGCCGGCCGAGAGTCTCGAGATCGAGATGGTCGTAATGGTTGTGGCTGATGACCACGGCGTCGATCTGCGGGAGATCCTCGAAGCGGATGCCGGGAGGGCGAACGCGCCGGGGTCCCGCCCACGAGAGCGGACTGACGCGCTCGCTCCAGACGGGGTCCGTCAGGATGTTTTTTCCGGCCGTCTGAATGAGGACAGTCGCGTGGTTGACGAACGTGACGCGCAAATCCGCCGCACGCCTCGGCGGGGCGGGCCCGGGCGGGGCGTCCGTCCAGCGGCGCCAGGGCGCGGGCTTCCGGGTCGCGGCCCATCTCAGGACGCCTCCGAACCCGTGCGGCTGTCCGGTGAAGTTCCGGAATCGCCGTCCGTCGAAGTGGTCGGAGACGGGCCCGCGATGCCGCGAGGCGGAGAAAAACATCAGAGTCGCAGGCGAAGCAACGTGGGCGAGTTCCGCGGAGATGCCGCGGACGCCAGAGACGCGTCCGCCGCGGCGGCCTTCCCCGTGGACGGAAGAGGAAGGCTGCCGCCCGCCGACGTGCTCGCCGGGACGATGATCCAGAGGCCGTCGTACTCCTGGCGCCCGACCGCCACCTCTTCGGCGCAGCCGAGCGCCATCACCAGAGGTCCCACCGTGTTGCTGTGCCCGACGACGAGGACGTTTTCCGTCGGATGCTCGTTCGAGATACGCGCCGCGAGCTTCTCCGGGGCGCCGACGCCCTCCGCGTCGTAGATCTGCGGCGTCAGCTTCGCCCGGGTCGCGAGGGGTTCGGCCGTGGAAAGGGTCCGGACCGTATCGGTCGAGTAGATAGCCACGATCCGGGCGTCCCTCAGCATCGCGGCAAGCCGCGCCGCCCTGGCGTGTCCCGCCGGCGAGAGCGGAACCCCTTTTTCGTTCGCCTCGGACTGCTTCTCGGCGTGCCGGACGATGAAGACGGCGCCAACCGCGGCAGGAGCCGTCAGGGCGGACGCGGCGAGCGCGAGCGCCATCACGGCGAGGGGCGCCCGGGACGCGCCGCGCCTCACCGCTCTCTCCGCATGGCGAAGCCAGACAAGAGCATGGAATATCTTCATGCCGCCCCCCGAGTGAGGAGTCTAAGCGCGGCTCGGGAAGCAGCCGCGGCGACCCGGCTGTCTCGTCGCTCGTCGCTCTTCCCTCGTCGCCCTCCGCGTTCGCGCCGCGCGCTCAGACTCCCTGGACGAGAGGATCGGAGGATCGCTCGTCATCGCCTCCGGCACCGCGTGCGCGGACGCCCCCGCGTCCCTCATCGCGGCCGTGGGCATGGGCGGGGGGATGGGTCGCCTCGACGGCGCGGAAGTGTTCGAGCACGAAGTAGGTGTGTCGGGCGCCCTTCGGAACGACCCAGGAATCTCCCTTTTCGAGACGGACGGTCTGACCTTCGACGCGTAACTCCGCGCGACCCTCGAGGACGAACCCGACCGTCTCGTAGTCCCGCGTAGTCTCCGGCTTCACCTGCTCCGACGGTTCTTTTTCCCACAGCCGCATCGCGAGCGACACTCCCGACGCGAGATACGTCTGTCCCATCTCCCCTTTAGGCGAGTGTGTCGAATCGACTTTGGTCACGCTGGTGTCGCTCATTTCGGCCTCCTGTGCCGCGGGCGACGCAAGAAGGGAGCCATTGGCGGCGTGAAGGGCCGGTCGCGTGGAGGGCGAGGGCGAAAAGGCGAAGGGCGAGGGGTGTGTCCAGCCCGAGAGTTCGATTTTCCATTCAGCGTTTCCGACTCTTCCGGCGTCTATGAGGGCGAAAGGAAGCGCATTGACCCGTGTGCCTGTGTTGGAGAATGTTTCCCGCAGCCCCCATCCCGCGAAGGAGGCTCTCCTGGACGGACCCGACGAGAAGGACGACGTCTCGGGCCCCGGCGCGCCCGAGGGCGATCTTCTCTCGGGCTGCCGAACAGGCGACGTCAGGGCCTTCGAGAAGCTGTACGAACTTCACGGTGCCCGCATGAAGAGCGTCGCGCGCAACCTGCTCGGGCGGGAGAGTGAAGCGGAAGACGCCGTCCAAGAGGCCTTTTTGAAGATCTATCGCGGAGCGGCCTCCTTCCGGGGGTCCGCGACGATCTCCACGTGGGTCTACCGCATCCTCGTCAATACCTGCTACGACCAGCTCCGCAAGCGCAGGAGGCATCCGGAGGATCCGCTTGACGCCTCCGGAGGCGAAGGGGAGGGGACGCTCCCTCCCGCGTCGGCGTCGGATCATCCCCTGCGGCTCGCCATCGAGCAGTCGCTGTCGCGTCTGGCGCCCCGGCAGAAAACCGTTTTTCTTCTTTTCGCCGTGGAGGGATTCTCCCACCGCGAGATCGCCGGGGTGCTCGACGTTTCGGAGGGAGCGTCGAGGGCCTTGCTCTTCGAGGCGAAGCGCCGGCTTCAGGACCTTCTCTGGACTTCCGGCGTCCGCGGGAGGGCGAGCGCATGACGAGGCACTGCACGCGCGGGCAGGACGCGCTCCAGAGAAACGATCCTTCCGCGATGGAGCGGCTGAGGGTTCATGCTGCGCGGTGCGCCGAGTGCGCCGGTCGCCTCGCGCTCTGGGACGAGATCTCGGGCGCGGCTCCCTCCCTGCGGCGCGAGTGGGAGAGCCCGGGACTCTTCCCGAAGATCGCCGCCGCCATCGAAGTCGAGAGGGCCCGGCGGCCTCCAGCCGAGCAGGCCCGCCCCTTTTTGATGCCCGCGGCTTCCCGTTTCCGATGGATTCCCCTCGCGGCGGCGGCCGCCCTGTTCGTCGTTGCGATGGCGGGGCTGCAGGTCTTTCGCAACAGCGGCGGGCGCGAGCCGCTCGTGAACGCCGCGAGCACCAGCAACCCCCTGCTCACGGACCGTTCGCTCGAAGACGTGGAAATTGCCGAGGCGAACTACGTTCGATCGATCGAGAGGCTCTCGGTTCTGGCGCGGCCCCGGATCGAGAGCCCCACGACACCGCTCTTCGTCAACTACCGAGAGAAGCTTCAGCTGCTCGATTCCGCCATCGTCGAGATCCGAGCCCAGATCGACGCCAACCGGTTCAACTCTCACCTGCGCCGCGAGCTTCTGGCGATGTACCAGGAGAAACAGCGGACGCTGCAGGAACTCATGAAAGAGGCCCGCTCATGACCGAATGCTTTCTCTCCGCGGTTTCCGGGGTGCGATCCGGCCGTCTCTTCGCAGCAGTCCTCGTGGGGGCGGTTCTTGCTGCCGCTCCGGCGCGCGCCGAGTCCACGCGGGAGGAGATTTCCCGCGAGGTGCACAAGTCGCTTCCGATGAAGCCCGGTCAACGACTGGAGGTCGACCACCGAAACGGCAACGTCCATCTGCATACGCACGCGCTTCCAGCCGTTCGGGTGGACGCCAGAATCCGGGTCTCCTCGTCCGATATGAACGAGGCAAGGCGATTCGCCGACGCGATCGCGGTCGACGTGGAGACCTCGTCGACCGGCGTGTCCGTCCGGACGCGGTACCCGGACGAACACGGCGGAAGCCTCTTGTCTGGCTCCCGCCGCGTCTCGTTTGCCGTCGACTACGACATCGCCGTGCCCGAAACCGCCGGAGTCTCCGTTCGTAACCGCTTCGGAGACGTTCTCGCCGATGACCTCAAGGGAGGCACCGAAATTCACAACGCGAACGGCCGCATCGTATTTCGCGGCGGGCGAGGCGCGGCCCGGCTCGAGAACTCGTTTGGTTCGCTCGAGCTCGCGGGGAGCGCGGGCGAGACGGACGTCGTCAACGCCAATGGCGCGGTGACGATCGCCGACGTCGACGGACCGCTCTCCGTGAGGAACCGCTTCGGCCGCGTCACGATCGCGCGGGTCAAGAAGGTCACGTTCTCCGGAACGAACGCCGACCTCTCGCTGGCCGGCTCGGGTCCGGCCTCCCTGACGACCTCTTTCGGTGCGGTCGAGGTGACGAACGTGGCGGGAGACCTCTCCGTCCAGAACACCAATGGAGCGGTCTCCGCGGCCGGCATCGCCGGCGAGGCGGCGTTGAGCGCGACCTTCGCGGCGATCACCTTTTCCGACGTAAAGCGCGGGGTGCGCTGTACGGGCACGAATGCGCGGGTGAGCGGCCGCAAGACGGGAGGTCCCGTGACGGTGCAGAACACGTTCGGTCCGGTCGAGCTGTCCGAGATCGGCGGACCAGTCGACGTGCAGAACTCGAACGGGACAGTGCGACTGCGCGACATCCGTGGCGCGGCCGTGATCCGGAACCGGTTTGGCGACGTGGACGCATCCGGTATCGGCGGCGACGCTACGGTCGTGAACGGAAACGCGACGGTGACGCTTTCGAACATCGACGGTTCGGTGGACGCGAGGAACTCCTTCGGCGCGGTGTCCATCACACGCGCGAAGAAGGGCATTAAGGTGAATTCGGGCAACGGCAGCGTCGCAATCTCCGACGCAGCCGGGCCGACATTCGTCAAGACGAGCTTCGGGCTGGTGGAGGCGGCGAGGATCTCGGGGGACCTGACCGTCGAGAATTCCAACGGGGCGGTGCGGGCGAGCGACGTGCGCGGCTTCGCGAACGTCCGGACCTCGTTTTCCCCGGTGACGCTCGACGCCGTGACGGGCGCGGTGGAGGTCGACAACCAGAATGGATCCGTCGAGCTCCGCGATCTCCCGACCGGGCCGAAACCCTGCGGCCGAATCGCGGTGAAGACTTCGTTCGCCCCGATCCGGATCGCGCTCGTGGACGGCGGAGGCTACACGGTGAACGCGCGGACGTCTTTCGGCAAGATCAGCAGCGAAATGCCGCTGACGGTCGCGGGCGGAGTCAGCTCCGACTCCCTTCAGGGCCGGATCGGAGATGGCCGGTGCGAGGTGATCGTGAACGATTCGAACGGCAACATCGACCTCGTCAAACAGGGCAGGCGCTGAACCCGTCGACCCTCGAATCGTTGATCAACCGAACACGGCGAGCAGAGCGAGCGCGAGGAGGAGCAGGCTCAACCGGCGGAAGAACCTGGCCACGCCTGTATTACGCCGCCCGGCCCGACCCCGTTTAGCGACTCGAGGAGGGCCGACGCCGAAAGAGCATCGGGGTGGCGCCTACCAGCGGTGGAAGGCGGGATGGCCTTCGGAGACGGCGACGAAAGTTCCGCGGCACGTGGCCGTGATCTTTCCGTTGGCCTCCAGCGTGGCTTCGACGGTGGCGCGGTCGGCGGAGGATTCGACAATCCTCGCCCGCAGCCGGAGCGGAGCGTCCATGGGCGTCGGACGTTTCAAAACGACATGAAAGTCCGCAGTGACGGTGCAGGGCGGCGTCGGCGAACCGGACTTCTCCTGCAGGTGATGCGTGGCCGCCCAGTTGCTGTGGCAATCGAGAAGGGCTCCGCAGATCCCGCCGTTCAATACTCCCTCGAACGCCTGGTGGTGCGGCTCCGGACGCCAGTCGCAGACGAGTTCCTCACCCTCGACGAAGCTCCGGATCCGCAGTCCTTTTTCGTTGGCCGGGCCGCATCCGAAGCATCGATTCTCCGGCGCCCACTTCTCCTGCAGGCTCTGCATCAAAGCTTCTCGAGGGATTCCGCGCCGAGGCTGGAATGCCATGGGAGCCATTCGTACTGAGCGACTCGTTTGCGGACGAACGGGTCGCTGTCTCGAATCCGATCGAGCGTCTCGGTGCGATGGTTCGACACGCGAAGCAGAAGAACACCCCGGTTTCTGGGATCGAGAGGTCCGGAGACGAGCAAGGGGCCGGTGTTCTTCAAACTGCGGAGATATGCGCGGTGAGCCTCGAAGTGCGGAGCGCTTCTTCGGGCGGACGCGGGTAATGGGCCACGGCGAGGGCGTCCATCGATTGAGCGTATCAGCGGGCCCCGCGCCGTCCCACCGATCCTCGGCATCGAGGCGATTCTCGCTCAGGAGACACGCGGCGAGCACTCAATATTATGATCTGCCGGAAGCGAAGGAGTCCCGATGTCCCCCACGCACGCCGTCGAAGATGAGAGCCAACCGGCGGCGGGGGAGCGCCGCGACGCGGTGACCCTCGTAGATCACCGGACGGGAAAGTCCTACGAGCTGCCCGTTTCCGACGGAACGATCCGCGCCATCGACCTGCGTCAGATCAAGACCGGTCCCGAGGACTTCGGTCTGATGTCCTACGACCCCGCCTTCATGAACACCGCGAGCTGCCGCAGCGAGGTCACGTTCATCGACGGCGACCGGGGAATCCTGAGGTATCGGGGCTATCCGATCGAACAGCTGGCCGAACGGGCGACGTACCTCGAAGTCGCGTACCTGCTCCTGCATGGCGAGCTCCCCACCCGTACGGAGTACGACGAGTGGGTCCACAACATCACGTTTCACACAATGATCCACGAGAGCCTCAAGAAGTTCATGGACGGCTTCAACCACGACGCGCATCCAATGGGGATGCTGATCGCGACGGTCGGCGCCATGTCGACGTTTTATCCGGGGGCGCGCGACATCCACAGCGCCTCCGGCCGGACGAAGCAGATCCACCGGCTCATCGCGAAAATGCCTACGCTCGCGGCGTTCGCGTACCGCCACAGCATGGGGATGCCTTACGTCTATCCCGACAACGATTTTTCGTACACGGAGAACTTCCTGAACATGCTGTTTCGGATTCCTTCCTCGAGCTGGAGGCCGGATCCGGTGCTGGTTCGGGCGCTCGACGTGCTCTTCATTCTGCACGCCGATCACGAGCAGAATTGCGGCACGCACGCGATGCGGGGCATCGGCTCCTCTCATACGGATCCCTACTCGGCGGTGGCCGGAGCCGCGGCGGCGCTCTATGGCCCGCTCCACGGCGGAGCCAACGAAGAAGTCCTGAAGATGCTCCAGGAAATCGGAGCGGTGTCGAGGATCCCCGCGTTCATCGAAGAGGTCAAGTCGGCCAGGGGAGAGAAACGATTGATGGGATTCGGGCATCGCGTGTACAAGAACTTCGACCCGCGCGCCACGATCATCAAGAAGGTCGCCGACGAAGTGTTCCAGGTCACCCGGCGGAATCCCCTGCTGGACGTCGCGCTGGAGCTCGAGCGCATCGCTCTCCAGGACGAGTACTTCATCAAGCGCCGGCTCTACCCGAACGTGGATTTCTATTCCGGTCTGATCTACGAAGCGATTGGGATTCCCACGGCGGCCTTCACGGTGCTGTTCGCCATCCCCAGGGTGTCCGGGTGGCTGGCGCAGTGGCAGGAGATGCTGGGAGACCCTGAGCAGAAAATCGCACGCCCGCGGCAGATCTACACGGGTGCAGAGGAGCGCGGCTTCGTTCCGATCGAAGGGCGATAAACCGTCGCCTTCGCTCACTGCGGGAGCTGCCTTCGCCGTGCGCGGCGAAG
>JBDUBI010000249.1:0-10828 GCA_040004225.1 Acidobacteriota bacterium | reverse complement strand
CTGCCCCCTCGCCCCGGGCTCGGGGAGAGGGCTGGGGTGAGGGGGCCCGCAGGCAGGCGTCGCGCATCGGCCAGCGCAGCCGGTCCAAGAATTCGCCGCTCGTGAAGAGAATTTGAGGTGTCGGCGGATTCCGATCGGGTGGCGCGCCGGACAGAAATGCCGACAGTCCGGCAATTCCGCCCGCATAATGAGAGGCAACCCGCAACACCACAACGACCCCCAGGAGGACCTCATGGCGTCAGAGCCTGCTCCGCCCCGGGCGCATTCGCCCGAGCCCTGGATCTGCGACCGGAACGACCCGCGCATGGTGATGGACGCGGAGGGACGGCTCGTCGGGGTGATGACGACGCCCGAGGACGCGCGGCGGATCCTTTCTTCGGTCAACGCGACGCGTGGATTGCCGCGAGCGGGACTCGAGGGCGGGCCGGTGCTTGAGGGGTTGCAGTCCCTCTACGACCTCTGCCGATACCACTCCGACGCGAAATTCAAGGAGACCTGCGACAAGGACGGCGGACTCGAGAAGCTTCTCTCTCGCGCCAACGCGGGATGGCTCGCGTTCGGCCGGGAGAGCTTTCGCGAGTAAGACGCCCGAGGCCCCGCTCCCTCAGGGCTTCAGTGTAAACCCCTCTCTCTCGAGCGCCGCGCGGGCGGCCTCCGCATCGGAGTCCCGGACCAGCAGGTAGTCGGTGTCGTAGGTCGAGACCACGAATATCGGAAGCCCGGCCCGGGCCAGCGGCGCGGAGAGGGCGGCGAGGACGCCCGTCACGGAGAACGGGATCGGGCCTTCGAGGCGCAGGGCCCGCCACCCCGATTCCCGAACGGCGCCCTCGGGGGCGGACGCCTCCTCGCACACGATGGAAAGCTCGCGGTCGGTTCGGGTGACGGAGTACAGAGAGCTCCGTCCCGGGAAGATCGGGACGGGAACGTCGGGGGACAGGCGACAGACGGCGAAGGCACCCGGGAGCCATGCGAGCTTTTTCCAGGGAGGGGGCGCGGATTCGGAAGAAGAGGGACCGCCTTCGCTTCGCGTCATCTTCGAGCCACCGCCGGCGAGCTCAGTGACGAGACGTGCCGGCCTGCGTGGTCTCGACCTGAAGCCGGTGGTACTCCGAGAGCGCGTGGCGAACGATGCGGCGGAGATTACGGAGCCGCCGCTCGGCGCGGTCGCGCTCGCGGTCTGCCAGTCTCGCGCGGCGGTAATACAAAACCTCGCGCCACAGCGCGTCGACGGCTTTTCGCCAGCGCTCCTGAGCCAGCCCGGTCTGGAGTTCGATCGCGGGTGTCACAGACCCTCCGGCGGAAATGTTAGCAGTTTTGAGCGGGAAAAAATTGCCGGGAGCGGCCCCGGGCGGCGTCAGCGAGAGGGCCGATATCTCGCGGCAAGCCGCAGGTCCGCGACGAACAGACGCATCTCCCGCCGCCGACGCCTCGTCGGACGCCCGCAGGATTGAGGAGGGATGCACGGTCGCGGTGACGCGCGGCGCCAGCGTCGACGGAATGAGCACGCCGCGACTTTTTGTCACCCGGCGCGCCGGGCCGGCCCCCGCGTTCTGCTACCCTCGAACGACCCCCCCATGGACTCGCGTTCCGCGTTCGGCAGCGACGTCGCCGAGCCGCTCCCCGACGGCTCGATCGGGCTCACCTGCGCCGTCTCGAAGGGATGGGCGGGGCAGGCGCGCGGTTCCCAGACGCGGGCCGAGCATCCCGGCACGGCGGTCCGATGGCACGACGCGGTCTACGAGGTCGTTGAGGCGAGCCCGCTGGTGACGGGCGCCGTCCGCTACCGTCTCGCGCCCTGGCAGGACCGGCACGCCATCCGCGTCATCGAGAGGTACGACGCCTCGAGCGAAGCGGCGCGCGGCACCGAGCGCGTTCGCAGAAGAGATTCCGTCCGCGAGCGGCGTCTCGCGATTCTGTTCTCGCCGCTGATCGGGCACCTCCCGGGCCCGGTCCAGGAGCGGCTCGAGTCGGAGATCGGAGCGCCCGCCCTCGCGATGACGGTGATCTCCGCGATTCCGATCTTCGTGCTCGGCATTCTGGGGTTGCTCTCGTACATCCTCGGGGTGTTCGGTGCCGCTCCATTGTTCCGCCCCGCTCCGCCGCTCCTGCTGTCGATCTTCTTCGCGTCGGAGTCAGCAGTGCGGATCGGGAGCGCCTGGATCGCGGGGCATCCGATGGGCTCCGTCGCCGGGACGGCGTTATACCGTGCCGTCATGGCCCTGCGCGGCCGGGGCACTCCGATTTCTCGGGCCATCGCCCCTCCCTCTGCGGGGCTCACCGATCATGACCTTTTCCGCCTGCTCGAGCCCGCGCTCTCGCTTCTGCCGCGGGTGGACCAGCAGTGGCTCGAGCGCCGGTACGACTTCGCATGGCGCAAGTGGGGTCGCATCACCGCGGCCCTTCTCTTCGCGGTGGGCGCCCTGAACGTCTTTGCGTCCGCGGCGGCATTTGCCGGCGATCTCGCCGGGACCTCCGACCTCGTCTGGCTCCTCGCGGGAACGGCGCTCGGCCTCGAGCAGGGACTCCGGTGGAGGGATATCTCCAGGGGCCGGCCGCGGGGCAGCATCCTGGGGCTTGCGGTCCGGCCCTTCTCGGCCCGGCTTCTCGGCGCGGAAAGGCTGCCGGCTTCCGAGCGTCGACCGACGGGCTGACCCGAGCCTGCCGCGCCGGATCGGGCCCGGATCCTGCAAGCCGGCGTCGTCGCAGGAGGCCACCATGCCGCGAAGCACCCGGATCGCCATGCTCTGCCTGTGCGCCCTCGCCGCGCGCGCCGCGCGGGCCGACGATCCCCCGAAACCCCCTCCCGTCTGGTCGGGAAAGGCGGAGGCGTCCTACGTCGCGACCTCGGGCAATTCCGACGCGAAGACTCTCGGGGCGGCCGGGGAAGTCCTCTACGCGCCGGGCGTCTGGAACTACAAGGCCTCCCTGGCGTTCATCCGCAGCGAGAGCGACAGCGTCGAAACCGCACGCACGTTCGAGGCGCTCCTTCGTGCCGCCCGCAAACTGAGCCCGCGGCTCGAAATTTACGGACTCGGGACATACCGCCAGAATCGATTTGCCGGGATCGATGGGCAATTTGCGGGAGAGGCCGGCGCCGCATGGCAATTTCTCTCGGGAGACCCGCACTCGCTGAAGGTCGAGGGCGGTCTCGGGTACACGAGCGAGCGGCGGATTCTGCCCTCTTCCGGAGGAATCGAGACTCGGGACTTCGCCACCGCGCGGGCGGGCCTCGATTACCGATGGAAGATCTCGAAGACGGGCGAGCTCTCGGACGAGGCGTCATTCACGGAAGATCTGAACGATTCGAAAGACTGGCGCTTCGCGAACAAAGTCTCGCTCGCCGCCGGGGTCACGACCGTTCTTTCGGTAAAGCTGTCCTACGCCTGGCTGACCTTGAACGAGCCCGTGCCCGGCAAGAAAAAAACGGACACCATTACTTCGGCGGCGCTCGTCGCGAAATTCTAGGTGGCGCGAGAGTTTCGCGGGCCCGGGATCAGCTCTCCGCCCGCGTCATCGCGCCCTCTCGCAGGTCGATCGCGGCCCCGGGCCCGGCGCCCTCCTCGAACGTGTCCTCCGCGCCGCCGACCAGGCGGCGGATCGGCCGCGCGAAGATCAGGAGGATCAGCCCGGCGACTCCGGTGACCTTGGCGACGGCCGCGAACAACTCCGACACTCCCATCCCCTCGAACCCGCCCGCCGCGAGACCGGCGATCAGGTTCCCGAGAGCCGTCCCCATGAACCAGGTGCCCATGAGCTGGCCCGCCAGTTTCTTCGGGGCGAGCTTGGTGACGCTCGAGAGCCCGACGGGCGAAAGGCACAGCTCTCCGGCGGTGTGGAGGAGGTAGGTCACGATCATCCACATCATGCTGACCTTGAGGCCGCCGACCGCGTACGACGCGCCGAGCGCGAGGACGAGGAAGCCAGCCGCCAGAAACAGCAGGCCGACACCCATCTTCGCTGCCGTCGAGGGCTGCCGGCGCCCGAGCTTGATCCACAGCGCCCCGAAGACCGGCGCCAGAGCGATCAGGAACATCGAATTCACCGACTGGAACCACGAGGTCGGGATTGTCCTGCCGAAGAGATCGCGGTTCATGAGCCGGTCGCTGAACAGGTTCAGGGAGGAGCCCGCCTGCTCGAATCCCGCCCAGAAAAGGACGGCCGCCATGAAAAAGACGAAGATCACGCCGATGCGTTTTTTTTCCGCCGCGGTGATTTTCGCGAAAAGGAGAATCGAGGCGAAATAGAGGATCGCGAGCCCGAGCATGAAATAGCCGGTGCCCTTCGCGACGCCATACAGGTTCATCCGCACGACTCCCGCCATGTGAAGCGCGACGAGCGCCGCGAGCAAACCGAAAACGACGGCGACGCCGATCGCGAGGCTCCGGCGGGCCCCCCTGTCGGCGATCGGCGTGCTTTCGTCGGCTCGCCGAAGCCCCGCTTTTCCGAGGTACTTCGCGCCGAGCCGGTACTGGATCAGGCCGAGGACCATGCCGATGCCGGCGGCGGAGAACCCCAGGTGCCAGTTCACCCTCTCGCCGAGGTAGCCGCAAATCAAAGGCCCGACGAGAGCTCCGACGTTGATGCCCGAATAAAAGACGGAAAATCCGGCATCCCGTCGGGGGCTGCCGGCGGGATACAGATCTCCGACCATGGCGCTGACGTTCGGCTTCAAGAGGCCCGTCCCGAGGACGATCAGGACCAGTCCGCCGTAAAAGGTGGGGACGGTCGGGACGGCCATGCAGAAATGGCCGGCCGCGATGATGCAGCCGCCGACGAACACGGCATTTCGCTGACCGAGGATCCGGTCCGCGATCCAGCCGCCCGGGAGCGCCATCAGGTACACGAACCCGGTGTAGAGGCCGTAGATCGCGGCGGCCGATCTGTCGGTCAGGCCGAAGCCTCCCGTCTGAACCGAGGCCACCAGGAACAGGATGAGAAGACCTCGCATCCCGTAGTAGCTGAACCGCTCCCACATCTCCGTGAAAAAGAGCGTCGAGAGCCCGCGCGGGTGGCCGAGCCACTGCTTCTCGGAGGCCGGGGCCGTATTGATCGCCATGGATCGCTCCTTCGGACGTGCGGCGTCTCGATCCTCGGTGCGCGTGACTTCCGGCCGTCAGGCTACCAGAAGGCCCTCGAGCCGCGTCCGGGTGTGAGCGGGAATACAGGTGGCCCGCACGCCGCGACGCGCGGATCGGGACCCGGCTTGTCAGGCTTGTTAGCATCGTTTGATGCCGAGCCCGGCCTTCCTGGGACCGATCGCGCTCATCCTGCTCGCGGCGCTCGCCGCGGCCTGGCTCGTCCACCGCGTGCGCCAGCCGCCGCTCGTGGGATTCCTCGGGGCCGGCGTGCTCGTCGGCCCGTACGGACTCGGCCTCGTTCGGGACGTGCACGTCGTCGAGACTCTGGCCGAAATCGGCGTCGTCCTGCTCCTGTTCACGGTCGGTCTCGATCTGTCACTTTCGAGCGTGCGCCGTCTCGGCCGCATCGTGGCGATCGCGGGGCCCGTTCAGTTCTTTGGCGTGATCGCCCTCGCCGCCGCGCTCGCCCGATGGCGCGGCGAGTCGCTGTCGCGCGGGATCCTGTTCGGGTTCCTCGTCGCGACCTGCACGACGGTCATCCTCCTGAAGCTCCTGATGGACCGCGGGGAGACGGATTCCCCGCACGGGCGGTTTCTCGTGGGGATCAACGTCTTCGGCGACCTGATGGTGGTTCCGATGATGCTCCTGATCGTCCCGCTCTCCTCGCGCGGCTCGGTCGAGATCGGGACACTGGCGCTCGCGCTCGGCAAGGCGGCCGCGACCGTGGCGGTCATCGCGTTCGCGGCGCGGCGCATCGTGCCGCGCTTTCTCGCGGCGATGGTCCGGACGCGACAGAAGGAGCTCTTCACACTCGCCGTGCTCCTGATCGTCTTTGGAACCGCGCTCGGGACCTCCGCGGCGGGCCTGTCGCTCGCTCTCGGCGCCTTCCTCGCGGGACTCGTCGTCTCGGAGTCCGAGTTCGGACACCAGGCTGTGGCGGACATCGCCCCGTTCCGCGACGCCTTCAGCGCCCTGTTCTTCGTCTCCGTCGGTATGCTCTTCGATCCGCGCGTCCTCCTGACGAGCCCTCTCGCCGTCGTTTCGGTTCTGGCGTTTGTTCTCGTCGGGAAGGCGGCGTTCGGAGCTCTCCCGGTCCTTCTGCTCGGCTACGGACCCCGGGTCGCCCTCGTCGTGGGAATCTCTCTCGCGCAGATCGGCGAATTCTCCTTCGTCCTCCTTTCCGCGGCGCACAGGGCCGGCGGGATCGACGGGACGGAGTACCAGGTCATCCTGGCGGCCGCCATCGCTTCGATGATCGCGACCCCGTTCCTCTTCGAGGCGAGCCACCGCGTGGCGTATCGCCTGGCGGGCGGCGAACGCGGCAGGCCCGACGCCCCGGCGGCGGGACCGGCGGGAGCGCCCGGCGAGGGACACGTCGTGATCCTCGGATTCGGCCACACGGGGGAAACTCTCGCCCGCGTCCTCGGCCGCTCGAAAATTCCCTTCCGGATCCTGGAGCTCAACCCCGACCGCGTGGCCCGCGCTCGGGGAAAGGGGCTCTGGATCGAATACGGCGACGCGGCGAACGACCGCGTTCTGCGCCACTGCGGAATCGAGAAGGCGCGCGCCGCGCTGGTCCTGCTCTCCGATCCGCGCGCCACGAGGCGGGCCGTCCGCCTCTGCCGGGGTCTTGCCCCGGGCGTGTTCCTGATCGCGCGAACGCGGTACCTCGCGGAGATCCCGGAGCTCGCGGCGCTCGGCGCCGACGAGGTCGTGGCCGAGGAATTCGAGACGTCGCTCGAGATCTCGAGCCGCACTCTCCGCCACTTCGGATTTCCGCTGCCCTGGGTGGAAGCGGAGACGTCGGAGATCCGCCGCGAGCGGCACGAACGCTTCCGGGGGTTCGATGCTCCCGGCGCGTGAGGCTCAGAGGCCGGCGGGCCCCCCGGTTCCCTCGCGAAAAGCGACCTCCAGGCTCTCCCCGACCATGCGGCAGGTCCGGCGCACGTCCGCCTGTGTGTGCGCGGTGGAAAGGAACCACGCTTCGAACTGCGCGGGAGGCAGAAAGATCCCGCGTTCGCGCATCGCATGGAAGAAGGCCGCGTAACGTGCCGTGTCGCTCTGCTTCGCCGAAGCGAAGTCGTGGATCTCTCCCGGTGAAAAGAACAGGGTCGAGAGGGACCCGACGCGCTGAAAACTCACGCGGTCGGCCACGCCCGCCCCGGCGATCGCCGCCCGGACTCCGTTCTCGAGAAGGCTGCCGAGGCGCTCGAGCAAAGCGTACGGGGGACGACGGGCAATCTCCCCGAGCATCGCAAGGCCGGCTTCCATCACGAGGGGATTGCCCGACAGCGTGCCCGCCTGGTACACGGGACCGGAGGGCGCCATGCGCGACAGGAGGTCGCGTGAGCCGCCGTAGGCGCCGACCGGGAGTCCGCCGCCGAGGATCTTCCCGAGGGTCGTCAGATCGGGAAGCACCCCGTAGTGCTCCTGCGCGCCTCCCGCTCCGAGACGGAATCCGCTGATCACCTCGTCGAACACGAGAAGCGCTCCGTGGCGGCGCGTGAGGTCGCGTACCGCCTGCAGGTATCCCGGCTTCGGAGGCACGACGCCCATGTTCGCCGCCAGAGGCTCGAGAATGAAGGCCGCGATTTCCCCCGGGAAGCGGTCGAAGGCCGCCGCGAGCGCCGCGGGATCGTTGTAAGGCACCACGGTCGTCAGGGCGGCGGCGGCATCCGGCACTCCCGGGCTGCCCGCGATTCCGAGAGTCGCGACGCCCGAGCCCGCCGCCACTAGAAACGCGTCCCCGTGGCCGTGGTATCCGCCGTCCGCTTTCACGATCCGCGCGCGCCCGGTGGCGGCGCGTGCGAGGCGGATCGCGCTCATGGTCGCCTCGGTCCCGGAGCTGACGAATCGCACCATTTCGATCGAGGGAACCATGCCGGCGACGCGGCTCGCCAGTCGGACCTCGAGCTCCGTCGGCGCCCCGAAGGAGGTGCCCCGCCGGATCGCCCGCGAGAGAGCGTTCCTGACGAAGAGAGGGACGTGCCCGAAGAGATGGGGGCCGTAGGACTGGACGTAGTCGATGTAGGACCTGCCGTCGGCGTCCCGGAGCCGAGCCCCGCGGCCCGAAGCGGCGAAGAAGGGCTCTCCCCCGACGGAGGCGAAGGAGCGCACCGGGGAGCTCACTCCCCCGGGCATCAAGGTCGTGGCGCGGCGGAAGAGGGCTCTGGATTTCACTCCGGCGGCGGCCGTGCGCGCGCGGGCGCGCGCGCCGGGGCGGCGCTTCAACGCCTCACGCCGGGAGGCCGCCTTCGGCAATCCAGCGAGCGGCGTCGAGCGCGTGGTAAGTCAGCACGAAATCCGCTCCCGCCCGGACGATCCCCGTCAGGATCTCCAGGACGATCCGTTGCTCGTCGATCCACCCGTTCGCGGCGGCCGCCTTCACCATCGCGTACTCCCCGGACACGTTGTAGGCGGCGATCGGCGCATCGAAGCTCTCCCGCGCCTCCCGGATGACGTCGAGATAGGCAAGCGCCGGTTTCACCATCACGGCGTCCGCCCCCTCCTCGAGATCGAGCGCGATTTCCCGCATCGCCTCGCGGCGGTTGGACGGGTCCATCTGGTACCCGCGCCGATCCCCGAACTTTGGAGCGGAGTCCGCGGCCTCGCGAAACGGCCCGTAGAAAGCCGAGGCCGACTTGGCGGAGTAGGCGAGGATGGCGATTTCCGCGAACCCCTCCTCGTCGAGACCCTCGCGGATGGCCGCGACCCGCCCGTCCATCATGTCGGACGGCGCGACCACGTCCGCACCCGCCCGCGCGTGCGACAGGGCGCAGCGCGCCAGAAGCGGGAGCGTCGCGTCGTTATCCACTTCGCCGTCGCGAACGACGCCGCAATGGCCATGGGAGGTGTACTCGTCGAGGCAGACGTCTGTGATCACGAGCAGGCCCGGCAGCTCCTTCTTCAGCAGCCGGACGGTGGACTGGACCGCGGCGCCATCATCCCAGCCTTCGCTACCGGTCTCGTCCTTGCTCTCCGGGATGCCGAAGAGGATGACCGCGGGGACCCGCGCGGCGAGGAGCTCCTGGCCCGCGGCGAGCGCCTCGTCCGGCGAGAGCCGGAAGACGCCCGGGAGCGACGAGATTTCCTCGCGCACTCCGCGTCCGTGGCGGACGAACAGGGGCGCAACGAGCTGGTCCGCCGAAAGACGCGTCTCCCGCACGAGCCGGCGCAGGGCCGGGCTGCGGCGCAGCCGTCGCGAGCGGTGGATCGGAAACGGGCTCACGCGGCGAATCTATGCCGTGCGTCGCGCCGCGGCAAGCTCCGCCAGGCGGTCGAGGATGGAGTCGAAAGTCGGCTCCCGCGACGTTTCCACGTGATCGATGCCGTGAGAGCGGAGATACCGTCCCGTAAATCGGCCGAGCACGACGGCGGGCATCGCGCGGATTCGATCCATCCCCGCGGGAGTCGCCGTCGTGAAAAGCCACCGCGCCGCCGCGGGCGAGGTGGTCGCGAGGGCGAAGAATGCTCCTCTCTCGACCAATCGATTGACTTCCGGGTCGGCAGGCTCGGCCGTTTTCCGGTACAGCACGATTGGCCGAAGCCGTGCCCCGCGCGCCGCGAGGGCCTCGGGAAGCTCGACGGTCGCGTCCTCGCCCCGGGGAAGGAGAATCCGCCAGCCGTCGAGGCGCTTCGGCAGCCGTTCCAGAACACTGGCGCCGGAGCCCGCGGCGACGATCGCCGGCTCGACGCCGAAGTCCCGCAGCGCAGCAGCCGTCGCCTCGCCGACGGCCACGACGCGCCCCTTCGCGAGGCTCTCTGAAAAGAGCCGCGTCCGCTCGGGGTCCTCGAAGAAGATCCGGACGGCGACACGGCTCGTGAAGACCGCGAGAGCCGCCGGCTCTTCGAGAGCGTCCGGTGCGGCCGGCATCGGATCGATGCGGTGACTGATCTTCTCGAAAATCTCGAGAATTAATGGATCTGCAGTCCGCGGAAAATCGGCGGCGCCGGAGCGGACGACGAGCGCCCGGGGAATCACTCCCGCGCCTCCTCGAGGAGGGGGCCGGCGCCCCGGGCGAGCAGCTGGCGCGCGACCCTCTCCGACAACTCGTCGGGAGAGACTGCGGGGCCCTCGGCTTCCTCGCGCATCGCGACGCGGCCGTCGAGCGAGTAAACGCCCGCCGACAGGGTCATGCGGTCGCCGGAGATCACGGCGCGGCCCGCGAGGGGGGCGCGGCAGCCCGCGTGAAGACGCTGGAGCAGGCCGCGCTCGGCGAGGATCTCGGCGTGCGAGGGGGCGTGGTCGAGGGACGCGAGGACCTCCAGGATCGCCGTGTCGCCCGCGCGGGCGACTAAGGCGAGCGCCCCCTGGCCGATGGCGGACAGGAGCAGCTCGGGGCCGAAGATGTCGTCGACGTCGCGGAGGCGCTCGAGTCGCGCAAGCCCGGCGCGAGCGAGGACGATCGCATCCCAGCGCCCCTCCTCGAGCCGCCGTATTCTCGTGTCCACGTTGCCGCGCGCCTCGGAAACGACGAGATCCGGCCGGGCGGAGAGGAGCTGCGCGCGGCGGCGGGGGCTTCCCGTTCCGATACGCGCGCCCGGGGGAAGGTCCGCGAACTTCCGGCGCGGCCTCGACACGAGGACGTCGCTCGCGTCCTCCCGCGCCGGCACCGCGGCGAGAACGAGCCCGGCCGGAAGCTCCGCCGGCAGGTCCTTCAGGCTGTGCACCCCCACGTCGGCGCGGCCGTCGAGCAGGGCGTCGTCGATCTCCTTCGTGAAGACGCCTTTTCCGGTGATCGCGGCGTCCA
>JBDUBI010000166.1:0-3259 GCA_040004225.1 Acidobacteriota bacterium | reverse complement strand
GGGTCGCTCCTGAACAAGATGCCGGGCGACGACTGGAAGAAGTTCGCGAACCTGCGGCTTCTGCTGGCCTACCAGGCGGCCGTGCCGGGGAAGAAGCTTCTCTTCATGGGCGGTGAGATCGGGCAGTGGGCGGAGTGGGACCACGATTCGAGCCTTCAATGGCACCTCCTCGAGGAGCCGGCGCATGCCGGAGTCCAGCGCTGGGCGGCGCAGTTAAATCGGCTGCACGCGTCCGAGCTGGCGCTCCACGAGCTCGATTTCGATCCCGCCGGCTTCGAGTGGCTCGACTTCCGCGACAGCCCGCAG
Organism: Acidobacteriota bacterium; assembly: GCA_040004225.1. Lineage (GTDB taxonomy): Bacteria > Acidobacteriota > Thermoanaerobaculia > UBA5066 > Gp7-AA6 > JALYUA01. The sequence continues at coordinate 2,953 of JBDUBI010000166.1, read as the reverse complement.
AGCGTCCTCGCCTTCCTGCGGGTCGCGTCGAACGAGGACGCGATCCTCGCGGTCTTCAATTTCACCCCCGTCCCGCGCCACGGCTACCGGCTCGGAGTTCCGCACCCGGGGCGCTGGACAGAGATCGCCAGCGGCGACCGCCTCGAGTACGGGGGCAGCGGCATCGACAACGGCGGCGGCGTCGAGGCGGAGGCAGTGCGGTCGCACGGGCGCCCGTTCTCGGTGCTGCTGAACCTGCCGCCGCTCGCCGCAATCTTCCTGAAAGGCGCCGCGCCAAAGAAACTCCTGGACGAGTTGAGCGCTGAAGTGGCGGCCTTTTCACCCTCGCCCCGGGCGCGGGGAGAGGGCGGGGGTGAGGGGCAATCTCCCACGGCCCCGTCGGCCGATTCGGAATCCCTCCACACCGCAGAGATCCTCGAACCCGTCAAGCCATGACCCGCTTCCTCTGCGTCCACGGCCACTTCTACCAGCCCCCCCGCGAAAACCCCTGGACCGGCGAGATCGGCATCGAGGCCTCCGCCGCCCCCTACCCGAACTGGAACGAGCGCATCACGGACGAGTGCTATCGCCCCAACTCCCGGCCCGTCACCGTCGAGCGCGACGGCGCTCCGCGAGAGCTGCCGCCCAACTACTCCCGGATGAGCTTCAACTTCGGCCCGACGCTTTTCTCGTGGCTGGACGTCCACGCGCCCGACGTCTCCGCCGCGATCCTCCGCGCCGACGTCGAGAGCCGCGAACGCTTTTCAGGCCACGGCTCCGCGATCGCGCAGGCCTACCACCACGTCATCCTCCCGCTGGCCAACGCCCGCGACCGGCGCACGCAGGTCTGGTGGGGAATCCGCGACTTCGAGCACCGCTTCGGCCGGTCCCCGGAGGGGATGTGGCTCCCGGAGACGGCCGTAAATCTCGAGACCCTGGAGGTCCTCGCCGCCTTCGGAATTCGCTTCACGATCCTCGCGCCGCAGCAGGCCGCGCGCGTGCGCCCCCCGGGCGGCGAGTGGGCCGAGGTGGCGGGCGGGGGAGTCGACCCGCGCCGGCCCTACCGCGTGCGCCTTCCCTCCGGCGGCGCGATCGACGTGTTCTTCTACGACGGCTCCGCGTCTCACGCGATCGCATTCGGCGCGCTCTCCTCGGGCGGCGAGGCCCTGGCGCATCGCCTCGCGGGTCTCGCGGCCGACGCGCCGGGCCCGCAGCTGCTGCACGTCGCGACGGACGGCGAGACCTACGGCCACCATCATCGCGGAGGCGAGGCGGCGCTGGCCGAGGCGTTCGCGCTTCTGGAAGCGAGCGGCTTTGCGCGCCTGACGAATTACGGCGAGTTCCTCGCGCTCCATCCCTCCGAATGGGAAGCGGAGATCGTCGAGAACACCGCGTGGAGCTGCGCGCACGGACTCGGACGATGGCGCGACGACTGCACCTGCCGCACCGGACTGAAGCCCGACTGGGTGCAGGTCTGGCGCGGCCCGCTGCGGCTCGCCCTCGATAACCTGCGGGATTCTCTCGCCGACGTCTTCGATCGGGAGGGTGGCGCCCTGTTCGCCGACCCCTGGGCCGCGAGAGACGCGTACATCGAAGCGATTCTCGACCCCGCGCCGGAAGTCTTCGCCGACCTGCTCCGGCGTCACGCGCGGGCGCCGCTCGGTCCCCCGGAGATCGACACGGCCCGCCGACTGCTCGAGATGCAGCGCCACGCGATGCTCATGTACACGAGCTGCGGATGGTTCTTCGACGACCCCGCGGGTCTCGAGACGACGCAGATCCTGAGGTACGCCGCCCGCGCGGTCGAGCTCGCGCCGCCCGCCGCGCGGGCGTCGATCGAGGGGGAATTCGTGCACCGTTTGGAGCTCGCACCGAGCAACGACCCGGAGATGAGGGACGCCCGAAGAATCTACGAGAAGAGCCTCGGGTCGGGACAGCCCGCTTCGGGGGCGTGAGCTCGGGCCTGTGGCGCCCCGGGTTGCCTGGCGCTCTCGGGAGGTCGCTGGCATGAAGACGGCATTGACTCGGCGCGGCGCACCGGTCGCTCGACCCGGGAGACGCGGCCGGCTCAAACTTTCTGATATGATTGGACTTACCCGATGCGAACTGTCGCGCTGCCGCATCCGCGGCTTCCGGACAACCTCCAGCCTCTCGATCCGCTCTCCCGGGATCTGCGCTGGACCTGGCGGCCGTCCCTTCGGGCCCTTTTTTCCGGGCTGGATCCGGAACTGTGGGAGAAGACGGGCGGCAACCCTGTAGCGCTCCTGCACACCGTCCCGGCGGAGCGGCTCGACAGCGCCTCTCGGGATTCCGGCTTCCTGACGTCCCTGGCGGCCGTTTTGTCGGAGATCGGGATCGAAGACGACGCGCCCCCTTCTCATCCGGCCATGCGCGCGATGAACGCCAAGGGCGATCGGATCGCGTACTTCTCCGCCGAGTTCGGGCTGACGGAGCTGGTTCCCGTTTACGCGGGCGGCCTGGGCGTGCTGGCGGGCGACCACCTGAAATCCGCGAGCGACCTGCGGATGCCGCTCGTCGGCGTCGGGCTCTTCTACCGCCACGGTTATTTCCGCCAGTCGCTGACGCGCCCGGAAGGGCAGCGCGAGTCGAACCCCGCAATCGAGCTCGGGGACCTTCCGATTTCCCTCCCTCAGACACCGGACGGGTCGCCTCCGATCGTGACGGTCGCGGTCGGCGAACGCGACGTGCGGGTCCTCATCCGGCTCGTCCAGGTGGGCCGCGTGCCTCTGTTGCTGCTCGACACCGACCTCGAAGAGAACCATCCCGACGACCGGACGATCACCGCGCAGCTCTACGGCGGCGATCACGAGACGCGGATCCGCCAGGAGATCGTGCTCGGGATCGGCGGCCTGCGGGCGCTCGATCTCCTGGGCTGGCGGCCGACGATTCGCCACATCAACGAGGGGCACGCGGCGTTCGTCGGGCTCGAGAAGATGCGGCAGTTGATCGCGGA
>JBDUBI010000201.1:0-10988 GCA_040004225.1 Acidobacteriota bacterium | reverse complement strand
CACACCCGTCGCGTTGCGCGTGTCCACGATCCGGCACGGCGTCACCGAGTAGAACTGGAACGGCCCCGCCGCCTCGGCAACCGAGGCGAAAATCAGGGCTGCGCCGAACCCCAAAAGCGCGAGCTTGTATCTCTGAAGCCCCATCATGTCCGCCTCCCTGTTCCAGGAATTGTTATTGGTAGTACCCGTTGACGTCCAGCACCATGTCCGCTTTTCCAGACGGTTGACCGCACCGCGCCCGAATGTCCCCTGACGCCCCGAGGGGAATGAGCGCGCTGTTCGCGCGCGTCTGTCCTGTTCCGTAGTTTACGGTCGACGTCGAGGGCGCCGCGAGGTCTCCCTGCGAGACGGTCACGTATCCCGGCCCGGCGGTGGAGCCCGTGGCGGCGACGTTGCCCGAAATGCTGACCGCCGTCGAGGGAATCCCGCATTGTCCGGCGACCGTGAACAGGCGATCGGTGCCCGGCACGAGAGACGGCCCGCCATAGGGTCCGGTTGCATTGCGCGTGTCGAGGATTCGGCACGGAGGCACCGAGTAGAAGCGCAGCCCCGTCCCGTAACGATAAGCCGCGGACCTCATTCCGAAAGAGGCATCGGGATTCGTCACGACGACGTCGGCGCTGCCCGCGATGTGCGCGCCGGAGAGGGCCGTGAGGCTCGTCGGACCGGCGACGGAGACGTTGCTCGCCGGGACACCGCCAATCAGGACGGTCGCTCCCGCCGCGAAATTGGTTCCGGCAATCGTGACGAGGGTTCCCCCGTTCGTCGAGCCGGACGTCGGACTGATCCCCGTGACGGTCGGAGGAAACGTAGTGCAGGAGTTCAAGCCGTCACCGTAAATCCACCGGGCCGCGTCGATGTCGTCGGATCCCAGCGTCGCCCGGTTCTGGACGACGGAGCGCATCGTCGCGGCGTCCTCGTCTCCCCGGCAGACGTCGTGGTTCGAGACGTTCTGATCGGAATGGCCGAGGCCTAGCGTGTGCCCGAGCTCGTGCTCGAGGACGGCCTGCGTGACGGCCGACGAATACAGGTTAAAGGTGCAGTACGAACGCAGCTGGACGAAGCCGGAACCGATCGTGAAGTAACTGTCCCCTCTCCACGTGTGGCTGACGCCGCCGCTCGGGCCCCCGCAGCCGATCACACCGCCTCCGGCCAGACACCCGGTCTGTCCGCAGACGGATGTTGCGTTCAGGTCGATCGTGTTGCCCGATCCGGCTCCGGCCACGTAGTTGATGTTCGAGTTGGGCTCCGAGGTCCACGCGGCGAGGGCGCCGGTGGCCTCGGCGGTTCCGCCTCCCGTGATGTTCGCCTGGTTCACGAGCGTCCAGACCGCTGTCGCGCCGTTGTTCCAGCGGTAGAGGGAATTGCTGATGTTTCCCCACATCGGGCGTACCCGGTTGCGGCGCTCCTGTTCATGTTCGACGGGAACCAGGTTTCCTTTCGGGGCAGGGGGATGAATGCGTTCGACACGGGTTCCCGAACGGAGAAATCCGAGAAATCCGTTCAGCTCGCGAGCGGAGGATTCGCTGTCGGGAGTTCCCCCTTCGAGCTCCGCCCCTTGCCGGCGATAGACATGCACGCCCTCGGGCGTCAAAGTCTTCAGGGTGGGAACCGCGAACTTCCTGCCGGCCGAGTCGGCCATCACTTCGAAACGCCCGAGAAGCAGCTCGGCCGTCTGGTATTCGCCGGACTCGTGCCGGACGGCGAAGACGACCACCTCGCGGCCGGGCACGTACTCGGGCTGCCCCCAGATCTTCAGGAAGCGCCCGTCCGGAAGCGTTCCGCCGAGCTGATGGAGGACCAGGCTCCCCGAAAGATCGCCCTTCACGACCGAAAGCGGCACGATGACGGATAGCATCTCCGGACGTCCGTACGAGTCGACGGTGACTTCGCTCGACAGGACGACGCCGTGCACGATGACGTCCGCGCGCTGATAGAGCTCCGAGTCGCTGATCGGGATGACGGACGTGGCGCGCAGAACGGTCCCGGCAGAGAGCGCGAGGCAGGCGAGCGCCAGAGCGAGGCGAATTCTTGTCCGGTTCATGGACAACGCGTGTGGCAAATAGCGTACCCGTCTCCGCCCCGGCGTAAGTCCCGGCGAGTGAGAGGGGCTCGAAAAGGCGCCGCCGGCGCTCTGACGAAAATTGACTTTCGCGCCTCGGTCGAGCTGACAGGATTACGTGTTCGATTCTCTCTCCGGGGCAGGCGGAAACCGGCGGAACGGGGAGAGAAGGAGGGCGCGAACCACTTCGCGCCCGTCTTCACTCGCCGCCCTGCGCGGGCGGGCTCGTGCATGGGACCACGCTACGGCACCCTCTCCCGTCCCGCAACTGTCCGACAGGCCAGTGTGAAGGCGTTTTTCCGGTTCAGCCGCCGGATGCCGGCGAACCGGGAGAGAAAACGGGAGCCTGTCGGCTCAAGACCGCGGCGAGGCTCACCGGGTACCACCACCAGAGATCGGAGTAGCTCCCGGTGTGGATCTGCACGAACGCGGCGAGCAGAACGAGAACGATCGCGATAGGTGCAGGGGACGGCCCGCGCACGGCGGCTGAGACGGCCAGAAGGAGCGCCGCGGCGATCAGCACCGGTCCGCCCGCGCCGACCGCCGCCCCGATCGCCACCCACCCGCACCACGGATCGCGCAGCGAGGCGTCCGAAAGGCCGCCGCGCTCCGCATGAAGCGCGAATTGTCCCAGGCCGATCCCGCGGAGGGGATGCGCGGCGAAAAGGTCCGCGGTGTGCCGGAGATTTCGGACGCGCACCCAGGAGGAGTCTTTCGCCCGGTTCGGGTCGCTCCCCGTCAGCGGGGTGCTTTCGAGGTTCCCCCAGCGCTCCGCGATTGCCGCCCGCACCGGCCTCCCGACGGGACTCAGAGCGACGGCGCAGAGAAGACCCGCGATCAGGAGAACGCCTGCGGCCCGGCTCGCGCGCGAGTCGCGCGGGGAAGTCAGCGCGAACGTCGCGGCGAGGACGACGGCGAAGTCGCCGTACGCTCCCCAGGACACCGTTGCGAGGATCGCCGCGGAGCAGAACAGCGCGGCGCCCCCCAGGACGACGCGCGCCGCTCCGGAAAATTCGCGGGACCCGCGAAGCAACGCCTCAAACGAGCAGGCGGCCACCCAGGCCAGGTATCCCCCGAGCCAGGCGGGCTCGAGAAAGATCGACGTCGGCCGCGTGTATCCGCCTCCGAAAAACGTTCCCCCGATGCGCGTGAAACGAAACGCCTCCCGCTGGAGGGGGATGAGAAAGACACCCGTCCCGGGCCACTGCTTTGGAACTCCGACCACCTGGTAGAGAGCGAAGGCCGCCACGGCGAGCGCCGCTCCCGAATGCGCGAGCACGAGGGAACGCCGGGACGCGGCCGTGAAAGAGAGCGACGCGGCGGAAGCAAAAAACGAGATGACGAGGAGCCAGTGGGCGTAAGAGACGAGAAAGGCTCCGCGGGTGAAAGTTTCGGGGCGCGGAGGAATCCAGACGAGCAGGGGGAGAACGGCGGCGAAGAGAAAAAAGAGGCCGAAGGGGCGAGGAATCCGGCCGCGAGCCCAGAGAGACGCGCAGGAAAGGACGAAGACGGCCGCCAGAGCGGAGGCGAGATCGACGTCTCTTCCGAGGACGCGGAAGGGCGGGAACGCATAAAGCGGCACGGCGAGACCCGTCGCGAGGAAGAGACCCCTTCGGAGGCGGCCGGCCGCGTCGCCCGCAGGAGGGAGCGTCTCCACCGCAATGGTCGGCACCGCCGCGAAGTATAAGAGAAGGCTCCCCGGATCCCGCGTTCGTCAGCGCGAGGGAGCGGGCGCCGCGGAGGTCAACGAGATCTTCCCGCCCTTCATGACGAAGAGGACCCGTTCCGTCACGTGGATGTCCTTCAGCGGATCGCCCGGGACCGCCACGACGTCCGCCTCTTTCCCCTTCTCGAGCGTGCCGATGAGGGCCGCGAGCCCGAGCAGATCGGCCGCCGTCGCCGTCGTTCTCAGAGCCGCGGCCGGTGTCATCCCGCCGTCGACCATCAATCCGAACTCCTTCGCGGACATGCCGTGCGGGGAGACTCCGGCGTCCGTGCCGAACGCGATCTTCACTCCGGACTTCAAAGCCCGGCGAAACATGTCCGACCGGCCCGCCAGCGCCGCCTTCGCTTTGGCCGCGATCTCCGGCGGAAATCTTTCCAGCTTTCCTCCCGTCCACTCGCCCGCGAGGAGCGTGGGCACGAGGAAGGTGCCTCGCGACTTCATCAGCTGGAGCGTCTCCTCCGTGAGGAAGGACCCGTGCTCGATCGAGTCAAACCCGGCCCGGGTCGCCGCGCGTGCCGCCGCGTCGCCGTGGGCATGCGCCGCCGTCCTGCGGCCCAGCCGGTGCGCCTCGTCGGCAATCGCGGAGAGCTCGGCGTCCGTGAGCTGGGACGCCCCCACGTCGTCGCCGAGAGAGAGCACGCCGCCGGAGGCGCAGACCTTGATGACATCCGCTCCGTATTTCACGTTCATCCGAACCGCCTGTCGGGCGTCCTCGGCGCCGTGCACGATCCCCTGCGCGAGGCCGGTCTCCGGCCCGAACGTTTCGGGCGGGAAACCCGTCTGATCGCAGTGGCCTCCCGTCGCGCCGATCGCGTACCGCGAGACGAGCATCCGGGGACCCTCGACCCAGCCCCGGTTGATCGCATTTCGGAGCCCGACGTCGATGTCTTTTTCGGATCCGACATTGCGGACCGTGGTGAACCCGGACCCGAGCGTCCGCCGGGCATAGGTCGATGCGAGCAACGTCTGCTCCGAAACCGTGCGCCGCAGTCCGGCGTAGAAGTCGGACACCCAGCTGTCCGAAGCCTCGTTCGTGATGTGCGTGTGAGCGTCGATGAACCCGGGGAGCAGGGTGGCGTCTCCGAGGTCGATGACGGTGGCCCCCGCCGGAATCGCGACCCCGGCTCCCGCATCCCGGATCTTTGACCCTTCGACGAGGATGACGGCGTTCTCGATTTCCCGGTCGGTGCGCCCGTCGAACATGCGCGCGGCGCGAATCGCGAGAATCGCGGGGCCCCGGGCGGGAGGGGAAGCCGCCGTCTGCGATCTGGCGGTGCCGAGAGGGCCCGTCAAAAGGAGAACCGCGAAGACAACCCGGGTCCTGCGGCCGTCCCGCATGTTCCGTCTCCGTTCAGGCATTGGGATCGATCGCGGCCGCCGCGCCGGACCTCGCGAAATAGATGACCGCGCCGACCACGAGTGCGATAGCTCCCAGGAGAAGCTGCCGGCCCGTCGCCTGCGACAGGAATCCGAAGCACATGAGAAGCGCCAGAATCGGAATGAGCGGCCCGCCCGGCAGGCGGAAGGTGCGCGCGGTGCCCGGCAGCTTTCTCCGAAGCACCGGCACCGCGGCCGCCGTCCCGATGTAGGTCGCCAGACGGGCGATGACCGACAGCTCGACGAGCTGCCGAAACGTGCCGGACAGGGCCAGGGGAAGCGCGATGGCCGTCTGGGTCCAGATCGCCACGTACGGCGTCCGGAACTTCGGATGGACGCGCGCTAAAACGCGCGGGAGGCGGCCGGTCTCCGCCAGCGCATAGAGGTAGCGCGGGCCGGCCAGGATCGTGTTGTTGTTCGTCCCCAGCACCGAAAGGGCCGCGCCCACGGTCAAGATCAGGCCGCCGACGGGGCCGAGGATCAGGCGAGCCGCGTCTGCGAGCGGAGTCTCGGATGCGCCGAGGTTCGGGAGCAGGCCGATCGCGACGAGCTGGACGAGCGTGTAGATGGCCATGACAATCAGGATCTGAGTGATCAGCGCGAACGGGACGTCCCGGCGCGGATTCTTGAACTCCCCCGCCGGAGCCGCCGTGTTCTCGAAACCCGAGTACGCGAACAGCACGACCAGGGCGGCGGCTCCGAGCCGGTGCGGGTCGGGAACCGGCACGGGGAAAATGCGCCCCCACGATATGAAGAAAATGCCGACCGAGACGAGGAGGACGAGCGGCAGGATCTTGCCCCAGGTCAGGATGACGGCCGTGCGCGCGCCCGAGCGGATGCCGAGCACGTTGATCGCCGTGAGCACGAGGACGGGAAGGACGATCATGAGCGCGCGCCCCGCTCCGTCCTTCGCGCCGTCCCAGAGAAATCCGACGACGCGGGCGAATCCCACCGACAGGCCGGCGACGGACGTGATGCGGGCAATCCATGTCATCCACCCGACTTCGAAGCCGACGAAGTCGCCAAACGCCGCGCGCGTGTAGACGTAGCCGCTCCCCGGGGTGTCGAAGAGACTGCCGGCCTCGGCAAAGCAGAGGACCAGCAGAAGCACCGCGACGCCGGCGGCGAGGATCGCCCAGATGCTCGCGGCCCCCAGCAGCTCGGCCGCTTCCTTCGGGTTCGAGAGATAGACGCCGCTCCCGATCACGTCGTTCAACGCGAGCGCGACGATCCCCCATCGCGACACGGCGCGAAGGAGTCCCGTCTTCGGATCGGCTGCCGGGTTGGAGCTTGCGATGCGGCATTCTCCCCCGCACTCGCAGGTGTGGCAACGGGAAAAACGGGCGGCGGTCCGCCGTCGGGGATCCGCCCGACCCCACCCCCCGGAGTCGTTCGAGTGCCCGGGCGAGAGCGGAGGAGCGGCCCGGGCTCAGCGGGACGCCGCTCACGAAAGCGGCGAGAGCAGATCGTCGAAGGACGACCACGCTTTCGCCGGGTCGAAAGCGACAGCGGCCCGCACCGGATCGGGGATTCCCGAGAAGGCCCGCTGGGGCCCCGGAAAGCGCCGGGGCTCGATCGACACGTCGAGGCAGCCCGCGGCCTCGAGGGCGGGGGGCAGGTCCCAGACCGGGAATCCGCCCGCGCCCTGGAGCCAGCGCGACCGCGCGAGCCAGCGACGGGACGCCCGGGCGAGAAAGCCCCCCACCGGGCCGCGCGACGAGATTTCCTCGAGGCGCCGGGCGTCACAACGCAGCCGCTTCACGACATCGAGCGGGTAGAGGGCAACGTCGCGCCAGGGCGCCTCGAGGACGGCGCGCGCGGCGGGGCGATCGCGCGCGAGATTGAACTCGTGCGGCCAGACGGGCGGGAAAACCCCCCGCGAAGAGATGTTTCCGCCGACGACCCGCAGCGCCAGCCGCGCCGCGGCGTGCGCGTCCGCGCGCAGAGCGGCCGCGACGTTGGATAACGGCCCGATGGCGAGGAGGCGCGTACCCGCCGGCAGAGCCGCGATCGCTTCGCCCGCGGCGGCGGTCGCGCCGGAACGTCCGCCCCCGCGCACGATCGGAACGAACAACCCGGCCGCCTCGACGAGAGCGCGCGCGCAGTCTTCCGCGACGTCCGCCGCCGCATTGCCCGTCACCGTCGAAATCCCCAGGAAGACGATGCGCCGGAGGCGCGCCGCCCCGAGCAGTGCGGCGAGCGCGAATCCGTCGTCGACGTCACCCCGGAGGGCGCCGAGGGCCACGTCGGTATCGACCCAGACCGCCGGGACGTTTTGCGACGGAACGGGCGGCCCGGTCAACGCGGGACGAAAAAGAATGTCACGGCGCAGATCAGGTAGAGCGCCAGAAGCTGCGCGCCTTCCAGCCAGTCGCTCTCCCCGTCGAGAGAGACGTAAGCGAAGATCGCGGACGAGGCGAGCAGCGCGACGAGCTCCACCGGTCGGAAGATCAGGTTCAGCGGATGCAGGAAGAGGCTCGCGAGCACGAGGCAGGGCGCGACGAAGACCGCCACCTGGATCGACGAGCTCGCCGAGATCGAAAAGGCGAGCTCCATCCGGTTCGCGCGGGCAAACTCGACGGCGCTGTAGTACTCGGCGATGTTGCCGACGATCGGGATGACGACGAGGCCCACGAAGAAGGAGGACAGGCCGATCGAGCGGGACATCGGCTCGACCGCCCCGACGAGAAGCTCGCTGGCGGCCGCGGTCGCGACGACCGCCGCGGCGAGCGCAAAAAACGACCGCCCGAGCCCCCAGGGTTCCCTGTGGGGAGCGGCGGCCGGCGGGACGACGGTGGCGCGCCTCCCCGCGCGGGAGAAATGGGAATAGCCGATGTACGCGGCGTAGGTCAGGAGCAGGAGGACGGCGATCGCGACCGAGACCTCTTCCTGGAGGACGGCGCTGTGCTCCGCCTGGGCAAAGACGGCCGGGAGGGCCATGGCCGAAACCGCGAGGATCATCATGGTGGACGCGCGGCGGACCGACTCCACGTGAAACCGCTGAGTCCCGTGCCGCAGCCCGCCGACGAACGCGGCGAGGCCGAGCCCGAGCAGCGCGTTCGAGAGGATCGACCCGACCAGCGAGGCCTTCACGAGCTCGGGAAGCCCTTCTTTCAGCGCGAAGATCGTGATGATCAACTCGGCGGCGTTGCCGAACGTGGCGTTGACGAGACCCCCGAGCCCTTCGCCGAGGTGCGCCGCCACGTGCTCGGTCGCGGTCTTGATGACGAGCGCGAGCGGAATCAAAGCCAGAGCGGCGCCTGCGAACACCGCCCACTCCGGGCCGCCGCCGCGGCGCGCGAACCATGCCGCCGGGATCCCGAGGAGGAGCAGTCCGGTCCAGCGCGCCATGGCGGCGGGATGATAAGGGAAGACGGCTGAAATTCGCCGCTCGCCGCGAAGGAAATGCCTCCCTCGCCGGACTCCGGCTCGGGCGCCAACGACGCCCCCGGGCCATGCGATTTCCGACCTGATACTTTCGCTGCATGCTCCGCGCCGGAATCGTCGGACTGCCGAACGTCGGCAAGTCCACCCTCTTCAACGCCCTGACGCGCACGCGGAAGGCGGAGGCGGCGAATTACCCGTTCTGCACCATCGAGCCGAACGTCGGCGTCGTCTCGGTCCCGGACGACCGCCTGGAGCCGCTGGCCCGGATCGCGAAGACGTCGAAGATCGTGCCCGCCGCCATCGAGTTCGTCGACATCGCCGGCCTCGTCCGCGGGGCCTCGAAGGGGGAGGGGCTCGGGAACAAGTTCCTTCAGCACATCCGGGAAGTCGACGCGGTGGTGCAGGTCGTGCGGTGCTTCGAGGACCGGGACATCGTCCACGTCTCCGGGGCTCTGGATCCGCTCGCCGACATCGAGACCGTTTCGACCGAGCTCGTTCTGGCGGACCTCGAGACGGTCACCCGGGCGCGCGACAAGGCGGAGCGGATCGCTCGCGGCGGAGACAAGGAGGCGCGCGCCACGGTCGCGGCCGCGGACCGTCTTCTGCCGCATTTGAATTCCGGAAAGCCCGCGATCACCCTGCCTTTCGAGAGCGACGAAGAAAAGGCTGCGGCGGCGCGTTTCTTTCTGCTCACGTCCAGGCCGACCCTCTTCGTGGCGAACGTTTCCGAGGACACTCTGGCGAAGGCCGAGACGCTCCCCCACGTGCAGGCGGTGCGGAAATACGCGGAGACCCATCTCGGCGCCGAAGCCGTCGTGATCTCCGCGCAGATCGAATCGGAGCTCGCGGACCTGCCTCTCGAAGACGCCCGCGAGTACCTGGCCGGCCTCGGCGTCTCAGAATCCGGGGTCGGCGCGCTCATCCGTGCGGCGTATCACCTCCTCGGGCTGCGCACGTACTTCACGGCCGGAGAAAAAGAAGCGCGGGCCTGGACGATTCACGCCGGCGACACGGCCCCCGCCGCCGCGGGAGTGATCCACTCCGACTTCGAGAAGGGATTCATCAAAGCGGAGACCGTCTCCTACGACGACCTGGTGGGCAACGGCTCGATGGCGGCCGCCCGCGAAAAGGGACTCGTCCGGCAGGAAGGCCGCGACTACGTCGTCGCCGACGGCGACGTGATGCTCTTCAGATTCAACGTCTAGCGACTTCACCGCTTAATCACGAGGCACTGATTTTCAGCATTTTTGGGCGCGCGTGGGACGCGCGCGCCCAAAAACGACGCGGCGACCTTTCCGCGCTGCTGCGCGGGGCGCCGCTAGGGAGCCTGGTACGCAGCAGTTCGGCTTGGGTTGGTCACGATTCAGCCGTTGTGGCGGTCGGTCAGTAGCCCCAAATTCGCTGAACCGCCCAGAAGAGCCCGACCGCGGCGATGGCCACGGAGAGAGGGATCACGACCCGACGGCGATACCAGGGCTTTTCCCGGAACGGCAGTCCGATCAGAAGAAACGCCGTGAGGATCACCGAGAGCTGTCCGAGCTCAACTCCCGCGTTGAAGCTCAGAAGTGCCGGCAGAAACTCCGACCGCGGCAACCCGAGCTGCGAGAGAACTCCCGCAAAGCCCATCCCGTGCAGGAGCCCGAAGGCGAAAACGAGCGCCACGCGCCACGGCGACAGTCTCGGCCGGAGCACGTTCTCGACGGCGACATAGACGATCGAGATGGCAATCGCGGGCTCGACGAAAGACGCCGGGAGCGAAACCACCCCGTAGATCGTCAGGGCCAGCGTGATCGTGTGGGCGACCGTGAAGGCCGTCACCTGGAGCAACACCGGCCGCAGGCGCACCGAGAGAAGAAAAATACCGAGTACGAAGAGGATGTGGTCCGCCCCTTTGGGAAGGATGTGCGTGTAGCCGAGCTTTAAGTACTGGAGTGCCACCTGGCCGCGCGTCGGCGGCACGACCGTCGCGCGCAGAGTCAGGGGCGAGCTGCGCTCTCCCCCTTCGAGCCAGATCCTCTGCGGCACCGGGTCGCCTTCCGTCCGGACCGTCAGCAGGTACGACCCGAGCCGTGACGCGCTTTCCCAGGCGAAGTCGCGCGCGCCGCCGGGGATGGACCCGGTCAGGCGGAGCTTCCACTCGGCGTCCGGCTTTTCCGCAGGGATCCACTGCCGGCGATCGGGCACGACCTCCCGCCCGTCGAAGAAAGCGTGCGCGTCCGTGGCTACCCTGCCCATCACGGAGACCGCGCCGGCCGGAAGCTCACGCGGTAGTCCCTCGATCGTCGCGGCCGGCGCAGACGCCCGCGCGGACGCAAACCCGGGAGGCATGTGCTCTCGATCGATCGTGACCTCGGCCGTCCAGGTCCCGCCTTTTGAAAAAACGACGGTCGTGCGGAGCGTGCCGAGCTCGTGCGCGGACGCCGCCGCGGCCGCCAG